>DASZCA010000376.1:0-29351 GCA_035943555.1 Verrucomicrobiia bacterium | reverse complement strand
AATGCGCGGTAAAATATCCATTGGAATTCCCGTGCCTGTGTCGCTGACGCTCAAACAAACATAGCGCCCCGGAGCGGCCTCAGGATGAAGGTGTGCGTGGCTGTCATCGACGATTCTTTCATCGGTTTGAATGAGCAGCGGCCCGCCGCCGGGCATGGCGTCGCGCGCATTGACGGCCAGATTAATCAAGACTTGATCAAGCATCACGGGGTCGGCGCGGGTTATCAATGGTGACGGGTGCAGGTGCAATTGCAGTTTCACGTTTTCGCTGACGACGCATTGAACCATTTTGGCAAGGTTTGACACTACCTCGTTCAGATCCAGGTTGCGTGCCTGCATCATCTGTTTGCGGCTGAACAATAGCAACTGGCGGACGAGATTGGCAGCGCGCTCGGCGGCAAGGCTGATTTGCCGCAGACCATCCTGGGCTTCTTGGGGGAAGTTTTCCGCAGTCACGGTGAGTTCGGCCTGCAAAATTATCGCGGCCAGAATATTGTTAAAATCATGCGCTACGCCGCCGGCAAGCTGTCCGATTGCTTCCATTTTTTGCGAATGGCGAAGTTGTTCCGTCATTTGGAGATATTCGGTGATATCGCGTGCGATACCCACTACGCGTTCCACTTGCCCAAAGACGTTGCGCACCGGGAACGCCTTGTCTCGGATCCAGCGGATCTGCATGTCCGGGCGTATGATGCGATAGGCTTCATCGTAAGAGCCTTCTGATTGGGACATGGCGGCGCAGCGCACGCGTTCGCGATCTTCCGGATGGACGGCATCAAGCCATGAGTCAGGTTGGTCGTAAAGGCTGCGGCAGGAGCGTCCCCAAATCCGTTCGTAAGCCGGGCTGACGTAAAACATCCGGCTCTTGGACGGATTAGTGACCCAGAACACATCTTCAATGGTTTCGGCCAACTCGCGAAAGTGTTCCTCACCCGTCCGCAAAGCGGCTTCTGCCTGTTCGCGGGTCTCATCCGGAACGGCTTTGTCGTGCGGAAAGCAAATAGATCGCT
Organism: Verrucomicrobiia bacterium; assembly: GCA_035943555.1. GTDB lineage: Bacteria > Verrucomicrobiota > Verrucomicrobiia > Limisphaerales > UBA11358 > UBA11358. Next base: position 28,341 of record DASZCA010000376.1, on the reverse strand, counting down.
CGTTTTTAGATGTCTGATCAGCACTTTGTTTCATACGGCAACATGTAACAGAGGTGTGGAGTTGTCGATAATACCTTGGTTTCATGCCAGTCATCCCTTCGTCGTGCCAGTCCGCCATGAATGCACCCCGTTTTTTAGCAACTTTTCAACTATTGGTGGCGACAGATAAAACGCCGGCCACCACGGCGCTCAGAAGCGGGCGGGCGGCAAGTGGATCGCTGGCAACCGTCCGTCCAAGCGTGTCTGCTGCGCCAACTCCATGTGCCAGCGATGGCAGGAGCATGGAATGAATCCGTCCGGCTGGCCATCATACCTTGGTATGATGGTTGTGGACGGAAGCGAAGACGGAATCACGTGCCGGCCAGAATCCGGAGTTTTTCGGCCATGCGCACAAGGTCGGCGATGGATCCGGCTTTCATCTTTTTCATCACGCTGGCCCGTTGAATTTTAACGGTGATTTCAGCCGCGCCCAATTGGGCTGCGGTTTGCTTGTTGAGCAGGCTCTGACCACGAGCGCCATGACCCGCCGTTCCTGCGGGGTCAATGAATCGTAACGCGCCAGCAGTTCGACGAACTGCCGGTAGATCTTCAGACTGGTGATCTCGCGTTCGGTGTCATGCTCGATGTTCCGGACCAGCGTTTCCGTGGCGTGGATGAGCGTGCGGTTCTAGGTGCTGACGACCTGGAGAAAGCGCCGGAGTTGCGCAGAGGTTCGTGCCAGTTGCTTCTCAAGTGGGCCGTCGGTTGACTGGATTTCATGGGTGCCTCCAATTCGTCGCTTCATTCTCGTTGGTGCTCTCGATTTGAATAGAAGCTAACGATATGGCCGGCCCCATTCCATCATACTTTGGTCTGATTGGAGTCAGTGGTCCGTAACATTTCGGAAATCCGCACGAGTCCGGCCACGGAGACGGCCTGCATTTTTTTCATGGCATTTCCGCGCTGGATCTTGACGGTGATCTCGGAGGTTCCCAACCGGCCGGCGATCTGTTTGTTCAACATTCCCTGCACGACCAAATCCATAACCTCGCATTCACGCGGTGTAAGGAGGGCGTGGCGGGCGCGCAGCCCCGCCAGTTCGGCCCGCCGTTTAACGTCAACGCGGTCGCGTTCGAGGGCGGCGTGAATCGCATCCAGCAAATCCTGGTCGCGGAACGGCTTGGTCAAAAACTCGACGGCCCCAGCCTTCATCGCCCGGACGCTCATGGGAATGTCGCCGTGTCCGGTGATGAAGATGATCGGAAGCGTGCAGCCTCCGGCCGCCAGTTCGCGTTGAAGTTCGAGTCCGCTCCGATCCGGCAGGCGGACATCCAGCACGAGACAGGCAGGTCCTTCATGGGGCGCGCGCCGAAGAAATTCCCGGCCGGAGGAAAATGTTTCCACCCGCAGTCCAACCGAACGGATCAGGCTGTCGAGGGACTCGCGCACTGCAGCATCATCATCGACCACGTACACCAGGGACTGGTCCGGCGGGATGGGTGATTTCATGATCCGCCTCCGTTCTGGACCGGCAACGTAAATTGGAAGTCAACGCCATGGCGATCGTTTGGCGTCACCCAGAGATGCCCCCCGTGCGCCTCCACAATTGAACGACTGATGGCAAGCCCCATTCCCAACCCGTCCGTTTTAGTGGTGTAAAATGGCTCATAGAGGTGTTCGGTTTCCTGCGGCGCTATCCCCACTCCGTTGTCCTGCACGGAAACATGCACCGCCTGGGGCCCGAGGCGGTCTGTTTCAATGCGCAGGATGCGCGGGCGGTCCGCAACCGCGTCCATGGAATCAAGGGCGTTCACGACGAGATTCAGCAGTACTTGCTGCAATTGCACGCGGTCGGCCGGCACGGCCGGCAATTCCGGCGCCAGGTCGGTCTCCAACAACACCTTCTTCCGGCCCAATTCCGACTGCGTCAGCGCCACGGTTTCATGGACAAGTTCGTTGAGGCTGACCGGCCCTCTGACCGGTTCGCTTTTTTTTATCAATGCGCGAATTCGTTTGATCACTTCACTGGCGCGATTCCCGTCGCGAGCGATCCGTTGGACGGCTTCGCGCGCCTCATCGAGATTGGGCGGCACGGCGGCCAGCCACCGTGAAATGGCGTTTGCGTTCGTCACCACTGCGGCCAGCGGCTGATTGACTTCATGCGCAATGGATGCGGTAAGTTCACCCATCGTAGTCAATCGCGCCACCCGTGCCAGTTCCGCCCCGGTCTGGCGCAGTTTTTGTTCGTTCTCTTTTAGCTCGGTGATGTCGCTGAAGACCACGACCCCCCCGCAAACTTTTCCCCCTTCCATAATGGGATTGCAAACATATTGCACCGGAATGCTCGTGCCATCCTTACGCCAGAGCACATCGTCGCTGCAGCGATGCATCAGTCCGTCGCGTAGGGTCATGAGGATGGGGCATTCTTCGGCGAGATGCGGCCGGTTGTCCGCCTTGTTGTGATGCAGCAGCGCGTGCGTATTTTGCCCGATCAACTCGTGCGGTTCGTAGCCAAGCAAATGCGCCCCTGCCGCGTTGATGAATGTGGCTTTGCCATCCGTGTTCAGCCCCCAGATGCCTTCGCCGGCGGTATCGAGAATCATTTCATTCTGCCGCGACAGCCGTCGCAATGAGTCCTCCGCCTGTTTGAGCTCGGTAATATCCTGCACGGTCCCAAACATGCGAACGGGTTGGCCCGCCGCGTCATATCCGATTTCGTACCGGCCATGCACAAATCGGATTTCACCGTCAGGCCGGATGATGCGGAACTCCAAGTCGTAGCGCGGGCCACCATCCAGCGCTTCGGCCATCGCCTTGCTACGGAGTTGACGGTCGGCGGGATGAATCATTTCTTGTAATTGAACCCCGGAAAGCGTGCAGTTTTGTGGCTGCAACCCAAAGATGCGAGCGGTTCCTTCTGACCAAGTGAAGAGATCGGCCATGAGATCACGCTCCCAGTAGCCAATGTTTGCGATTCGCTGAGCCTCGTTTAATTTGGCCTCGCTTTCACGCAGCGCGGCTTGAGAATGATCGCGGCAGATGGCAATCGCGGCAATGTGGGTAGCTATTTCAATTAGTCGTAGATGCTCGGGTTCTGGAAGCGCATTATGGCGGTAATACATCGCGAACGTTCCAACCACGCATTGTTGCGGGTCGAAGATGGGGGTGGACCAACAGGCGCGTAATCCATGCGGCAACGCTGTCGTCCGGTAATTCTTCCATCTCGGATCCGTGGCGATGTCTTCCACAATCACAGCCTCCTTAAGATAAGCCGCCGTGCCGCACGAACCGACATCCGGACCGATGGTCACACCATCAATCGCCGCCATATATTCCGACGGAAGACTCGGGGCCGCGCCATGACGCAGATGAACCCCTTCTTTGTCCATCAGCAGAACCGAACCCAACATGCCCGGAACGTGCGCCTCAACAAGTCGCATCAACGCGGCCAGCGATTCCGACAGCGGCGCGTTGTCGGCTATCATTTCTAGCACCCGCCTTTGACCGTCCAACAGCGTTTCGGTGCGTTTGCGCCCGGCAATTTCGGTTCTCAACCCTTCATTTGCCAACGTAAGTTCTTTGGTTCGCTCATTGACTCGTTTTTCCAACTCGTCACGCGCCTGCCGAAGCGCAACCTGCGCACGCTTTTGCCGGTTGCACAGCCAGGAGATGAAGCAACAGGCCAGCAGAAAAACCAAAAACCGCGGAACCTCACCCGCCGCAGTATGAATGGTGGTCGACTGTGGCGGCATCCAGAAAAGGATGGCCGCACTGGAGAGGATGCTGGTGAGAAATCCCGGCCGCCATCCGCCAAGCCAAGTGCTCAAAATGACTGCACAAAAAAAGAGCGAATTGGGGACGGTCGGAAATACGCGGCGCAACTGTGCCGTTAGGATCGCGGCGACGGCCACGAACAAGATAGCCGCCCCCCAAGTAAGAAATGCGGGCGGGTGATGCCACCTGGACCATGCGGATTTCATACGCTTCTGATCAGATTGACGCTTCCACTATTGCTCTAATCTACGAGCAAATCAAGGACTCTATTAGATTTCTAAAAAAACAGAATCATGTCCCCTGATTGTGAATAAATGGCACAGCGATGAACTGCAAGGGGCATTAGACCCCCAGGCGTATCATTTAATTGCCGGCTGTCGGGTTGGCCGGTGTCGTCCGCCCAAGAAAGTACCACGTCGCATGCAATACCCATTTTTACCGCCACATGGCTAGGTGTGAGATTTTCTGTTGCCGTTGGCCTCGTCCATTTCCAATCATTTTCACGCTCTCCGCCAACGCGTTAGGCTGCATATGCGCCTAGGCTTTCGGTCGAATTTCATGGAAATCCGCAGTTGCAATACCCATCAGTAGTACTCTCCCCCAGAAGAGGACATATATACCTGCGTTTTTTAACATCCAGAAGGCAACGGTACCTGTGGCCATCTCAAAAGCAAAAAGGTTTCTACAGAGCACATTTAACGCCCAACACTCAAAACCCATTGCCCCACATTTTCCCCGCCTTGGACATTGGGCGTTAAATGTTGAGCGTTGAATGTTCCCCCTTCCGCCACACGCCTCCCCCTTCCCACTTGACGCCTCGCCATCTCCCGCGCAGGCTCAGGCTATGCAAATCTCCCTATTCCGGGCGTTTTCATCCATGGCCGCCATTCTTGTCGCCAGCCTCCTGCCCCCATCCGCTGCCCGTGCCGCCGACACCGCTCCGCTAGTCCGGCTGACGGTCGAACTGAATGACGGCTCGCGCGTCGTCGGCACCAGCGTGGACAAAAATTTAAAATTCCATTCCGCCTCGCTCGGCGATCTGAAACTCGCCGTAAAAGACATTCGCTCCGTGGAACGTGCTACGAGCAACACCGTCACCGTGGCCACCACCGCCGGCGATACACTATCACTCTCCCTAGCCACCTCCAAAATTGCCGTGCTCACCAGCTTTGGCAAAGTGGAACTGCCGGCGGATTCCATCCACGGCTTCCGCGTAGCTGTCATCAACGCGAATGCCGCCCAACGCACCGGGTTGATCAGCTTGTGGCCGGGTGAGGGCAACGGCATGGACGTCATCGGCGGCAATAATGGCTCCTTGCCTTCGGACGTCGGGTATTCGCCGGGCGTGGTGAACCGGGCTTTTGATTTTCCGGGCCACGCCACCATCAACATTCCTGACCGCCCCTCGCTCAATCCCGTCAACGGCCTGACGATCGAGTTCTGGATCTATGTCCGGCCAAAAGCGGATTATAAGTGGTCACAAAACGTGATCGGCAAGGACGGCGATTGCAACGGCCAGCGCGAATACAAGCTGGGCGTCGGCGATTCCCCCAACCAGACCGGCACCGGCGATTTCCGCGCGCACATAGGCGTACCCGGCGGCTTTCTGGCCTTGGACAGCGTCACCGTGGTGCAAAGCAATACGTGGTACCATGTCGCGGAGACTTGGGATGGCGCCACTATGAAGCTCTACGTCAATGGCAAGCTGGATGGCGAACTCGCCGCGCCCGGCCCGCTGACCGTCACCGCCGAACCCGTCCGCCTCGGCGGCGGCACCACCGGCTGCTATTCTGAATACTGCTTCGATGGGCTGCTGGATGAACCCGCCCTCTACGATCACGCGCTTTCCGCCGAAGAAATCCAGGCCGACTACGCCGCCGGCAACAAAAATTGATTTTCAACTGATTGCCATCATGAAAGCCATCCTGCTCCCCGGACTGTGTTTGTGCCTGCTCGCCCCGTTCGCCGGGCGCGCTGACGATACCAACCCGCCGCCGCGCCTGATGGTGGAACTGCGCGACAGTTCCCGCCTGGTCGGCAAAAGCCCCAAGGAGAGCCTGGCCTTCCATTCCGCCTTGCTGGGCGATCTGACGCTCGCCGTGAAGGACATCCGCACGGTGGAATGCCTCTCGACGAACTCCGCCAAACTCACGACCGCCAGCGGCGATGTCATGTCCGTCACCTTCGCGAATCCGACCCTGCCGCTCACTGCCAGCTTCGGCAAGATCGAGATCACCGCCGGTTCCATCCGCAAACTGTCCGTGACCGCCTCGGCGACGTCAGCACCCCGGCATGAAGGCCTCATCGGCTTCTGGCCCGGCAATGGCAATGCCACCGATGACGCCGGCAACAATTCCGGCACCCTCGTCGGCAGCGTGACCTACGCTACCGGAAGCGACCTGCCCGCGTTCAAGTTCGGGTCGCCCGGCGGCTCGGTGAAGATTCCCGGCACGCCGGCGCTCGATCCCGGCAATCAGGTCACGGTGGAATTTTGGATGAAGGCGGATGCAGATAACGCCATGGACGGCTATCAAGGCCTCGTCACGTCCGATTTTTACGGCGTGGAAATTTCCAATGGGTACGGCGGCCCGATGGGGGTGAATTTCTTTCTGAACACCACCGCCAACCAGGCACCCATGATCAATGGCCGGATCCGTCGCGCCATCGGCACAGGTTTCTACAGTGAAACCTCCGATGCCAACGGCGGCGGCGCAACGGTCTCCGCCGATGTCTGGCACCATGTCGCCGCCACCTACGACGGCCGGCTGATGCGGCTCTATATCGATGGTAAAGCGTGGCGCAATCCGGTCGCACACTCGGGCCGCATCACGCCGATGTCGGCGGGAAGTTTCGTGGCCATCGGCAGTGAAGACGGACGCACCGCCAGCCCCGATACCATCGGCAACCGCTATTTCCGTGGCCAGATCGCGAACGTAGCCCTCTACAACCGCGCCCTCACCGCCACCGAAATCCAGGAAGATTACGAAGCCGGCAACACGAAGTGATGAGTTGCCGTTGTAGCGTCAGGCATCCTGCCTGACGTAGAGGGCGGCATCCCTGCCGCCCGGAAAAAACCATGATTTGTCCGAACGTTTCCGAGCAGTCGGGTGCGTATTTGAATAGAGACGATTTTATCCACGGGGCTGGAAGCCCCGTTCTACGTCAGGCAGGATGCCTGACGCTACTCCGCCAAGGCTGCGGCGGACAGGCAGCCGCGCTCCGTCGCCCAAATCACGCCTCACGCGCCCTATTCCTCACCCGCGCGTTAATCGTAAATCGCAATTCGTAAATGGTTAGCTAATCGAATCTTTCAAGATCGCCAAGAACTGCTTCATCGCCGGCGACAGCACCTTGTTCTTCTTATAGATCGCGGCCAGCGGACGATAAAACTCCCCGTCCTCGATCGTCACGGATGCCAACGTCTGCTTGTTCAGTTCCTGCGTCACCGTGCCCAGCGGCACGATCGAGATGCCCGCATCGATCTCCACCGCGCGCTTCACCGTTTCCACGTTGTCGAACTCCATCACGTGCTTCACCTCGACATCGTGTTCCTTCAAAATCTTGTCCAACGCCTTGCGCGTCGGGATGTCCGGCTCGAACCCGATCACCTTTTGACCCGCGAGCTGCTTGAGCTTGATGCTCTTCTGCTTCGTGAACGGATGCTGCGGATGACAGATCAGCACCAGCGGCTCCTTGCGCAACGGGATGATCTCCAGCTTCGAATCCTTCACCGGATACGCCACCAGGCCCAGGTCCACCACATTGCTCAACACATCATCATACACCTGGTTCGCGCGGCGATATTCCACATGGATGTTCACCGTGGGATAGCTCTTCATGAACTTCTTGATGTACGGCGGCAAGTCATGCAACCCGATCGAATAGATCGTCGCCACGCGGATCGTCCCCGAGATGATGTCCTTCAACTCCGCCAGCTTGTTATGCAGCGAATCATACGTCTGGATGATCTGCTTGCTGTAATCATAGAGCACCTGGCCCTCGCGCGTCAGGCGGAACTTCTTCTTGCTGCGCTCGATCAACAGGGATTTGAACGTCCGCTCCAGCGCGCTGATCTGCTGGCTCACGGCCGACTGGGTGACGCCATTGATCGTCGCCGCCTTCGTGAAACTTTCCGTTTCCGCGAGATCGCAAAACACTTTTAAGCTCTCTATTTGCATAAGGACAATTAAACCAAAACGCCGCGCAGAGTCAATCCGTGTTATGCAGCCCATTGACGGAAATCGCGATTTCCGCAAGGTAGGGCGTCGTCGCTCCGCGCGCGCCGTCCCCAGGTTGAAAGTTGATGGTTGATAGCCGCCTTCAACGGTGGGGCGAGACTCCGTCGAGCCCAAAAATCTCCCCCCCGTCGCGCCGCAGCCTTGGCGTAGGCGGATCGTCCTCGCCCTCGAATGCAGCCCACCTCGGAACGCCGAACTCCGATTCGGCAAGCTCCACATCCTGTAGGAGACGATGTAACGAGACTTAACAAAATTTAAATCCATAACCAATTCCTTATCAATGGAATGCCCAATCACCGTGCAGCCACTTGACACATTTTTATGAAGCTTGCGCCCATCCCCAGCGCCAACGGCGCGACCCATACCAACCTAGGCCATCGGCCTAGGAAAAAGCCCGAAATTCTCAAGCGCTGAAAGTGCGGGCCACCACACGCCGCCAACTGGACCCATTGACAGCATTTTCAGTCCTATCTCAATCCCTTGCCTTTGACCTTCATAGCCAAAAGCTCAAAAAACTTCGGTTTTAATCCGCATTCCCAAACTTGGAAAACCCTCCACCCGCTCCGTCGCAACGCCGACCGCTGAAAAGCATCCCGTTCCTTGTTTCTTAAAACCTTCGCCGACCAGAACTTCTTTCGGCTTTTTGGAACTCGATAGCACCTTGGGCAGCCATGCCAGAAACACCCGTCAATAAAGAGAGCCATTTTGCTTTTGGGGAAAATAAAATCCGGCCTTACCTGTGGTTTAAACTGAGTTCCATCCGAAGCAACACCGGTTTTCCCGGCAAGCTTGATCGTGAAATGCCGCCGCCAGCCTTTGATTCCGAAATTGCGAAACAATTTGATGACATTGGTTTCCGTTCGTTCATTACCGCGTCCACGAATGCGCGACATCACTTCGGACCGCTCGGCTTTTGAAATGCGATCCACAGTCAGGCAGGAAACTGATTGATAAAATATTCTTCCACTCTTTTTTCCCATAATCCAATATTTTGCAAAATTTCGGCATATGGGTTTTGAATCATAACAGGAATATAGCCATCAGCATGTATCTGACCTCGGTCGACAAGATATAGAAAGTATTGTTGTTTTTTCACACGCGCGACTTCCATCTCATTTCTTGACCAGTGGAAGCCAAGTTTCCCAGAAAAAGATTTGACCTCAATAAATCTATCATGCTTTTTCGACTCCAAGTCATTGTAAGACACTATATCATATCCTGCAGCCACGTCATAATCAGAAATAATTTCTATTCGATCGCAACCTAGATGGGCGGCAAGTCTACCCCTTTCAAACTTTAGAACAAATTGCTCGGCTTCCCTCCCGTATATCTGCTTCTGCGCAAGCATTTTTTCCAATTGTTCGATGCCAATTCTCCGCCTCTTGATTTCTGGCAAGAGATTCGAATCAAATAATTTCCTGTATTGAGGATTAATTATTAATTTTCGAATCCCGACATCAGGATGCTGGCGCAAAAACGAAAAGCTTACAAGCAGATGACGAAAGTTTGCGTATCTGAATTGAAACGCACCGACATCCAGCTGAATGTGCTTATTTACAATATCATAAGAAATATTTTCCGAACAAAATATCTCATGGAAAACCGCATCTTCCCTCACGGCCAATATGATTGCCTCCAAAAAAAGAAACGTGAAATGATTTTCATCCGATAGCGTTGTTTCCAGCTCAGGGCTTAACACAACGATATCGCCTTCCCCGAGGGTTAAAACTCCTATTGCGAACGCAAAAGGTAGACAACCATCAAAAATGGCATACCCATCAATAATCCGGCTGTAAAAATATTCACGAAGATTATGAGCTTTCCAAAGTTGCTTGTTAGCAGCCAGCTTATTGAAAAGCTCAAAAAATATTTTCGGCGTCCCCAAATTCTCATATTGGCTAAGCCCTTTTAGCATAATCAATGAGAAGCGCCTTGATTAAATCCGTTTCATCTAAATCGTTTATCCTTGAAAAAAGCGGTATATCCTCATCAATGATCTTTTCCATACGCTTAACTTTTTCATCAAGCTTTTGGTCAATGACTTCATCTATGGAATCGGAAGACACAAGATAATAATATTGAGTCGTATGTCCTTCAGGCAGGCCATACCGATGAATGCGGTCTTTTGACTGAAGAAATGTTGCACAATTGTAATCTCGTTCCATGTAAATTGCGTTATGACATCCTTTGTGGAGAGATATTGATTCTGAAACAGCAAATGGATTCGCTATGACAACCCGAAAATCCTTATTTTCCGGATCATTGAACGAATCAATAACCGCTTCTCTTTCTGATTGCACGATTTCTCCTATCAAAAGCCTCGATTCAATGCCATTCGCGGCCAGGTAACTTGATAATTGTTTCGCATTTTGGATAAAAATCGACCAGATAATCACTTTACCGTTTTGAGGCAAAACTTTCGATTCAAAAATTGATTTTATCTCCGCGAACTTCTTCGGGATAATGTTTTTTGAGTAGCTGCGAATTTTTTCAACTACAAAAGAATCGTCCTGAAACTCATCAGGCAAATGCTGATTAAAGCTGCGCATCGATAAATCATCTTCGTCATCGAAAGCCTCGGCAATGGGTTTCAATAGAAGAGATGGATTTGTTCCCGCCTGACGCAACCGAATGAGCCTTGCTCTATTCAAAAAATCTTTTAAACCGGCAGAACCATCTTGCTGGAATGACTTCACATACCCAGCCTCTATGAAATCATAGATATCTCTTTGGTCCGCATCCATTTTAACCATCACCGTTTCTTCTTTAGCGAGCGGAAGACCTAAATCCGCTTTTTTTATACGAATAAAATATGGAGAAATATTGTTTGTGAACTGCCTGACTCGGTCATCGTCAGCATCGCAGTTTTTTGTCATGTCCTGAAGGTTGGTCAAATGCAGCTGAATGATTTCCTTGAACTTGTATGGATAAAGATATTGAAATAAATTGTACAAGTCCTCGTAACCGTTTGGAACAGGCGTACCAGTAAGGACAATCCGTGCCTTTGCTTCTTTTGCAATTTCAATAACACTTCTCCCCCAAACCCCGTCAGGATTCTTGATCCGGTGAGCCTCATCCACCACCACCATTGTTTTATGATTTTTTAAAAAAGCGACAATTTCATTCTGAAGAATGTTCACCCCTCCATGCGAAATTAGAGTCACTTCAGCAGGATTCCCCGCATATAGATGCTGTTCTTTGTGCACACGCAAAATCGTGCTGTCGCCGGAAAGCCTCTGGGATGTCACCTTTTTCCCAAAACATGCTAGATATTCTTTTTCCCACGGGGCGAAAGATGATAAAGGGCCGATGACAAGGATTTTGTCAACGTGCTTCAAATCATAATCAGGCAAACTTTTTAGATAAGCGTAAGCACCATATACTATTGACGTCTTACCAGAGCCGGGCACAGCAAAATTGCAAGCATTTTGAGAAAATGCCATATGAAATGCTGAAAGCAACTGTAACGGATATAATTGGCGAACAAGTCTATCTTTAACAACCTTTTGAAAGGCGTTAAAACCTTCCAACAATTCCGGCCTTCCCTCAAAAGAATTATTCCTGATGTGCTTGGCCTTCTCAGAAAATTCATTAAAAGTTTTCTGTTCGTGCGCATAGCCCTTGATTTCAACTTGCGCGTTTTCGGCCAGAACTTGTTCATACGAAAATTTTTGGAGCAAAGCCTGTAACTCCTGGAGAGTTTTTATTTTCGTTTTCTCTTCGAACGGAATCAATATTCGCTCGCCCTGTAACACATATTTTAAACGTTTAAGCGAAACGACAAGCCTTGAATTTGTTAACAATCCTGCCAGGCCGCCGGTTAATTCAATGAAAGGAGCGCCGTTATCGAAATTGATAACCACTGGTTGGCTCATAATGTTATGCCCCGATGTCTTTAGATTTCTGATATGCGATCTTTTGGATCTCTTTAAGTTGAGCCTGCAAGCTTACAGTGTCAGATGTTTTTGGATCTGCTTCTAGGCCATTCAACAAGTTTAAAATAATAGAAAGCGTATTCTCGGGGGATTTCTTTTTTACAAGTCCCATTAGTTTACCAATTAAACCTTCAACCTTATTAAGAACTTCCGGCGTAGAGAAATTCTTATGATTTGGGTTAATGGCTTCAATCGCTTTCGTCGCGTCTACGACGAGTTCAACCGGCTTGTTTTCAGCTTTTTTATACCTAACTGCCGTAACATGATCTGATAAATTTTTAGCAAGCTTATCCAGAACCAAATCCCGATATGCACAGTCTCGATGCGACAAAGAGGCTTCAATATTATCCGAGACGTAATCGATGGGATGATCATTATCAATTTTTTCGACCGCCGGAATCACAGTATCGAAATGTTTTTTACTAAAGCTTTCCCATATGATTTTATCGCCAAAAAAAATGCGACTTCCGACTTCCGTCTGCTATATTTCTGAAGAGTTTTCCATCGTACGAATCTCCTATCTTCGCCCTGATGTAGTCAAAGCAAATGTGCTCCAACTCATCGACATCAAGATTTGAATAGTTGTCAAAACCTTTTTCAGATTGCTTATCGCGAAATGTGTTTATCCATTTTCTCAAAAATAGAAACAAATCTTCTTTGCCGTCGTTGTGCGTATCTGCCATCGCATAAATGCCTGTGTATTTATGGTGTTCAAGATATGCATCGATGATGTTAACAACCGCCAACCATTCCTCTATTTGCGGAGCACTCTCTCCCATCCAATCAGCTATTTGTTCAATTGCTTTTTCATGATTAAAATTAGTCGTCAATTTAATATACAACTCTTTTGCTTTGAGATATTTCTCGATCGGATTGTAACCCAATTTCTCGTCTTCTCCCATCTGATAAGTTGTCTCCAGCTTTTCAACTTCGATCGGGTCGTCGTCTAAAGCGACAGGCAAAATGATTGCTCGGAAGTGAGATTTTTTAAGACGATTTAACAACATCAGCCGGCGGTTTCCGTCGATAACAATTCCATCACGGGTCACAATCCCGACTTTTAACTGTTCTTTTTCCTTGATGTCTTTCAGCGTAATTTCGTTCCTCGAAACTCTTGACTCCCAAAGCAAGTTTTCAATTAGCTTTTTTCCATCATCAGTTTCAGGATCAATTTTCTTCCCCTGGCTTTCTAACGTCTTTGTTCGGCTAAGGATACGACCATTGTATTTATTATAAACTAGATACTCTAACGGCACTTCGTATGTATCCATTGAAACCAAATGCCCATGCCAGCGAACATCTTGCTTTCCATGAGGCGGCGTTTTTTCAATAATTTGCGCAATCTTCTCAATCCGCTTTATTTTGTTCATATCAATTGCTTCCCTTATGTAACTAATTCCTTATTAAGAAATAATCCTATTCATCGCATACAGAGTAAGAACTTGCCGTGTTGGAATTTTGGCTTTTTCTGAAATCCAATCAGGAACATCAGTCAATGATTCCTGCGGTTCATTTTCAGTTATGAACTGACCAATTTCATCGACTAAAAAGCGGGGGTTGAATGCTTTAGCCTTGTCTTTGCCGATGTAAGCGTCTTGAAATCTTTCGCTGCAACCAATCGTTTTTTGAAAACGCTTCTCAAATTTAGAAATAAATGATTGGCCTTCTAAATTATGCTGCTCTTCGATAATCTTGCCGATGTCTTTGTATCTGTCTTCAGCTATGACTTTCACCTTAAAATCTTTGCCGGCGCCAAAAAATATTGAAGTGTGCCATTCAATCGAGCGTTCGCTTTTTTTGGCATCATTTTCCGGGTCAAAATTTGTCAAAGCAACAGTCATATTGCCGGCCTTAAAGGGATGCCGCCGAAATATCGCCTTTGCATTCTTTTGCGGCGGGGCATCAAATTTCTCCTCTTTAAAAGAATTCAAATTTTCCACTTTGGCTGCCTCTTTTTCGTCAAGTGTTTCAAACGTGATTTCTGCATCACGAATTATCGGCAATTTCATAGCTAATCTAACGCTTTTAGCCAGAGCAGAGCTCATATGAGGAGACACCGCATTTCCAATCTGTCTCCACTTATTGTTTTCACCCCCCACAAAACGATATGTGTAAGGGAATCCCATGATTGTGGCGACTTCTCTAACCGTTGGAAGCCTGTATTGGCCATCGCCTTTTCTTTTATATTCTGAGTCGTAGATCAAAGCCTCTCTTGTACTGGCGGATTGAGTCGCCATCACTGTACGGCTCGGCTTGTCCTCGTTTTCAGGAAATGACATCCTTCCCATGTAAGGATGATTCGTTTTCAGCCACAACGCATCACGCCATTGGCATTCATAAACGCCCGAATCGTAAAAATGATCAGTGATGTTTTTGGCTTTGAATTTTAAAGAGGAATAATTGGGATCTGTGTAAAAATCATCCGATACGCCAAGATTCGGAGCCGGCATCTTGCTCCTGACGTCACGGACAGTACGATGTTTTTTGACGTGGAATGATTTCAATTCCGGAAATTTTTCATCAGCGACTATCTCGCCGCAGACAAAACGCTTTCTCTTCTGCGGCGTTCCAAAATCAGCGGTGTCAACAACGTCGCTTTGCGACCCCACGTTCAAAGCAACGGCGTCGGGTGCGAGCTTGCGTTCGCCTGCCCAATCAATCAAATCCAAATCGCGAAATGTGTAGAACGGTTGAACGTAGTTTTTTGAATTCGGGACGTTCTCCATGAACCAGGCTACAAGCTTGGATGCTGATTTGTGCTTTTTTATGGCGACAATCCGCAAAAAGGCTTTAATCAGTTTTATGCCTTCGGTTTTGTCTGAATTTCCCCCCTTATTCGAATGAGAAAATAGAACACAAGGCGGACTACCCACGATGACCTCAGTATCAGGCAACTTGTTTATCTCATCAAGTGACGAGCCCAGTTCCTGCATATCCATGGTTTTGTCATGGAGATTGTGGTTCAGATTGTGAGTCTCAATGGCCAAACCCCATTTATCGACGCCCATGACAATCTCAAATCCCTGTTGGCGGAATCCTTCGGAAAATCCTCCAGCCCCACAGAAAAAATCAATCACTTTTGGTTTTTTTTGCCCCATAACACGGAAACTACAGACTTACAACCAGTTTTTTAACATTGCTTCTCAATATGATCTTACATGCACAGTTGATCCGCAAGTTGTATTTTAAAATCAAATTTCTAATAGATAGCGATTCAATTATAAATTTAAATCATAATACAGCTTTGCCAGTTAACTGAATCCAAAGTCCTTCACACCTCATTTTTTGCTTTTCAAAAACCTTTAAAATCCCCTGTAAAACCGCATTTTTCGATTCTTGCTATTTTTTAGCACACCATTTTCATCCAATAGCCATGAAGGGTTTATGATTTTCCCGAGATTTTTTTGGTCGCACCCCCTTCCCACTCGGGAAAAATGAAAATAAATGGCATAAATCTGCCAGTTACATTCCCCACACGAATTCAGGTTTTGAGGAAGCATGATTTAATGGGGGCATGGACGCTAAAATTGGAAAGCGAAAAGCGGGATGGAGGGAAAGCGGAAACCTGAAAAACGGGGTTGCGCGAGATGGCACGAAGCGGTTGGGGGCACACCCCCTCATCCGCCCTGCGGGCACCTTCTCACCCAAGTGGGCGAAGGATTCGGCGGTCGCAAACGCGCCGGATCGCACGCCGGTGTTTACTCGGGGGCGGTGGAAATCAATGTCCGTTAAGCTTCGTCAAGCCTCGTTAAGCCCTAGAAATTTGAAACATAGGGGTGTTGTCGAGCTAGCGGGGGCGAGTCGGCGCCGCTCCGGCTGGCCGGCGGTCCGAAAAATAGGAAAAATATGCCGGTGCAAGCGGCTAGATACCAAAGTCCGTTGGGCCTTGTTGGGCTTTGTTGGACCTTAAAGTTTTATGAAAGGCCGAATGGAGTTTCCGGGTAAATCCGGGTAAATCCGGCCTAAAAAATATGAGACGCGAATTTCGCCAATTATCGCGAAGGGGGTGTTTACGAGCACTCCTTACGTCGTTGCCTACAAAAATGATGGGCAAGCTCAGGGCAAGCTCAGCGTTCACTGCTGTTCACAGAAATTCGGCGAAATTCGGCGAATTTCATCCATTTTTTAAAAATTTATGAGAGGTGAACATCATTATTCAGAAACGGAGGCACAGTTAGAGCCAATTTACATCGGCTGCTACAGGCCATGGGACCAAAGGTTCATTGCGGGCTCGACGGAGTCTCGCCCCACCGGGAAAGAGTCTCCTCACGTCGGCGGCTACAGGCTGATTTTCCCGCCCGGCTCTCAACCATCAACTTTCAACTATCAACTGCCTTTAATTCGGCGTAATGACATGCGCCACGCCGTTCGAACGCACTTCCACGTCCAGCCCGGCGTAGATCTTGTCCGCCGTCACATCGAAGGCGCCGCCCCAGCTTTTCAACCGCACCAGTTGCGCCTGCAACGCCTCCGGATTGCTGAACTTGCGCTCGGTGACCAGCCGCTCCGCCACGTCCCGCTGAAACCGGTTCTGCAGCAGCGCATATTGCTGGCGCAGGTCGACCAGATCGGCATTTGTCTGCGTCAGGCTGGCCTGCGCCACGCTGATCTGCGACTGGAGCGCCGTCAACTGGTTCGTCGTCGCCAGCAGATCCGCGTTCAAAGCCTGCACACTCGCGGCCGCTTCCGTCACCTGCCGGTTCAAGCCCGTGAGCTGCTCCAGCTGCGAGACATTGATGGCTTGTGCGGACACGAGCTGGTTCGAGATCGTCAGTGCGGACGACGACGCCTCCGCCAACGAATTGGACAAGGTGATGATCGTCCTCGCTTCATCCGTCATCGCCACATGCGCTTCATCCAGGCGGTTCGAAAAATCCGTGACCGAAGCCGCCGCCGCGTCCAGCGCCGCCCTGTCACTGCGCTTCGTCACGACCAGCGCCACGGCTAACAAGACACACACCACGATCAAAACAATGGATAGATATGATTTCATACGAAATTTTAAATCAGCCCGCTAATCAGCCCGAACAGCGTGAAAAGTCTGTGCCGACATGGCAAGGCCATTTACTGACTGAATTCGGACATGGGGATGAGTGAAAATCTTCCTCATCCTCCTGCTCGTCCTCGTCCTCGCACCCTGTTTTGTTTTCCGGGACCAGCGCCACCTCTCCCCGGCCCTCTCCCCCGCTGCGCGGCGGAGAGGGAGCCCGAAACGTGGGATTTAAGAAAGGTTTCCCGATGATCCAAGCGCAACGACTTTTGGACATGCTGCGGCTGATCCGCTCCGTGCCCAATGCCCCTCTATCAACCATCAACTCTCAACTATCGCCTGAGAAATTCTACCACCGCCGCCTCCACCTCCGGCGTCGCGAACATCGGCCCATCATGACCCGCGTCCGGCACCACCAGCAACCGGTTACGCACCCCGGCCTTGTCCAAGGCTGCGGCCAGTCCCCGGCTTTGCGCGACCGGCACCAGATCATCTTTGCCGCCGTGCAAGATCAGGACCGGCGGACTGTTGCTGCCGATGTAATTCACCGGGCTGGCCGCGCGTTCCTTTGCCACCACCGCCGCCGGCAGATCGCCCGACAACGGCGACGGCACGTTCAACAATTTTGAGACCGCGTCATGAAACAATTGAATCCCTTTCTCCGAATGGATCGCCTGCAAGTCCGCCAGGCTCGTCGTAAAATCGGCGGGGCCGAAGAAATCGAGGATCGCCGCCAGGCGCACCGCCGCGTCCGCGCCAAAACCCGCCGAAGACCGCGCGAGGCCCAGCAGCAGCGCGAGATGGCCCCCGGCCGAGCCGCCGCCGACCACCAGCCGCGAGCGGTCCACGCCGTACTCCGCCGCGTGCGCGAGGATGAAATTCAGCGCGGCATTGCAATCCTGGATCTGCGCGGGGAACGGCGCATCCTGGGAAAACCGGTAATCGATGCTCGCGATGGCGTAGCCGTGCCGGACGAGGTAGCTGACATTGATCCAATCCTTGCTCCCGAGCATCCACGCGCCGCCATGGATCCACACGACCAACGGAAACGGCCCCTGGCCCTCCCGTGGCACATACAGGTCAAAATTTTGGCGCGGCGAATTCGTGGCATACGCGATATCCCGCGTGACCCGCGCCGCACCCAACGGACCGGCCGCCGCCACCTTGGGCGTAACGGCATTCGTCTCCGCCGCCAGCAAACCACCGGCCGACAATATCGTGAGCAGCACCAAAATAGCCGTCATCCATTTGCGAAGAAAAATTTTAGGGGAGAACATGTGTCAAAATTTCGCAGACGAAAACGCGCGGGGCAATCAGGGAATTCAGGCGCCGACTTTGGCCCTTCACTTGGATGCCAATACCCGGTTGCCGCGCACGGACGATTGCCGTATGCTAGCAATAGAAAGGTTCGCCATGTCAGATCAAGACATTCAAAAGCTCGAAAGCCAGTTTCCGGCCGTGTCGGGATCAGCCTTCGCTGCGGCACGCGATCGTGTGCTGGCCTCCGGCCAGAGCGTACTTTCATCCGAGGACGGAGCCATTTACGAAATCTTTCCGGATGGCCGTCGACTGCTCGTCAAACACATCGAACCACCCACCCAATTCCAACCCGGAAGCATCTTCACCATCCGGTAACCGTTATCTTGCCAGTTTGGTATTTGAAGTTTTTCTGGATGTTGGAGCTTGGTACTTGGATGTTTGCTCCCTGTCACGCATCACGCATCACGCATCACTAGTAACGCATCATCCCTCCAGCGCCGCCTTCACCTTCCTCAACAGATCTGTGCTGGTGAATGGCTTTTGCAGATAGCCCGAGGCCGCCTGCTTGTCTTCCGGCAGCACATACCCGCTCGTGCACAAGATCGGCACGTTCAGGCCCTGTTGCCGCACCTTCTCGATCAATTCACGTCCACCCATGCCCGGCATCACGAGGTCGGTGATGATGAGATCCACCCGGTTGCCCGGCTGCGCCAGCACTTGCAACGCCTTCTGGCCGTTGTTCGCGGTCAGCACCTTGTAGCCGAACTCTGTCAAGATCGTCTCGGACATCGTCAGCAGGATGCTCTCGTCATCGACGACCAGTACCGTGGCTGTGCCGCGCAGGCCGGTGTCCGCATTGCCGGAAGAATCGTGGATGCGGCTCTTCTCCGCCGGCAGATACACGCGCGCCGAGGTGCCCTTGCCCGGCATGGACGAGATCGCCACACCGCCACCATGATTTGAAATGATGCCGTACACCAGCGCCAGCCCGAGCCCGCGATGCGGCGCCTTCTTCGTCGTGAAAAACGGTTCAAAGATGCGCGGCAACGACTCCGCCTCGATGCCCGTGCCCGTGTCCGTGATCTCCACGCACACATACGCGCCCGCCGCGAGCCGCACATTGCGGTCCTGCGTGGCCTGCGTCAGCTCCACATTGCGCGTCTGCACGGAGATCTGCCCGGACATTGCTGAGGCGCTGAAGGATTCCACCGCGTTCTCCAAAATCTTCGTGAGCGCCTGCTGCACCTTCGCCTCCTCAAAGCGCGATTCAAACAGCGACCGCTCCAAATTCTGGCTCCAGCTAAACTTCGCACCCTGCGCCGTGCGGAAAAATTCCACGCAGCGCGTGACGAGCTGGTTCAAGTTGCCCGCCGGGGCGCGCCGTGATTCTTTTTCCTGCCGGCTGAACAGCGCGAGTTCGCTCGCGATCTCCGCCGCGCGCGCCGCCGATTTCTCCACCTCCAGCAACGAGCGCCGCCACGGATGGTTCGCCTCCGCCTTGCCCAGCAGCAATGAAGTATGCGCGAGCACGCCGGTAAGCGCGTTGTTGAAATCCAAGGAAACCGTCCGTGCGAGTTGCAGCACGCAATCGAGCTTTTGCTTCAGCGCCGCGTCGCCTTCCGTCGCGGACTTTGCCTCCGGCACCACTTCCCCACCGCCGCCACCGGGCAGCAATTGCAACATCAGCGCCTTTTCCCCGTTATGAGAGTATTGACAGA
Organism: Verrucomicrobiia bacterium; assembly: GCA_035943555.1. Lineage (GTDB taxonomy): Bacteria > Verrucomicrobiota > Verrucomicrobiia > Limisphaerales > UBA11358 > UBA11358. The sequence continues at coordinate 8,447 of DASZCA010000376.1, read as the reverse complement.
TCGCCGTCGTCAAGGTCGCCACCGCGCCACCGGAGTTTTTATATTTCAGCACCTGCGTGGTCGCGGGCGCGCGCAGCCAGAGCGCGAGCGCTTCCGGCAGACCGCCATTTTCCGCCGCCCAGATGGATGCCAGCGACGCGGACAAGGCCGCGCCAAAAATAGTTTTCGCCGCCGGGTTGGCCAGCATCACCGTCCCCGCCGGGTTCAGCAGCAAAACCGGCCACGTCGCGTTTTCCAGACCAGATACAACTTCAGGTTTCATCAAGACAACAAATCAATCGAGCGCACCAGCCTAGCAGCATTTTCGCAACATTCAAGGAACGAGAACGAATGCTTTCGGCAACAGGCCCTTCGTCGTGAACGTGCGGATCGTCTTCAGATCGGCGGCATCGGCTATGAACACCTTCGCATCGGGCGCATATTCGCGCAACAGTTGCCGGCACGCGCCGCACGGCATCGGCTCGTCGCACCGCGCCACCACGGCCACCGCCACGAAATCGCGCTTGCCCTCCGTCAGCGCCTTGAACAGCGCGATGCGTTCCGCGCAGCACGTCAGCCCGTAGCTCGCGCTCTCCACGTTCGCGCCGCCGATCACTTCGCCGCGCTTTGTCAGCAACGCCGCGCCGACCTTGAACTTGGAATACGGCGAGACCGACTGCAACCGCGCCGCCGCCGCCGCCGCGATGAGCTTTTTCTTGTCGATTTTCATTTTGATATTTTAGGCTGGGCGCTGGTAGGGCGCGTCGCTCCGCGCGCGCCGTTGGGTTCAAGCTTTTCCATAGCTTTCCGCAAAATTTTTCATCAAAGCCGCGCCGGATTTTTTCACCCGCTCCGCCGTCTCCAGCACTTCTGTGTGCGACAGCTTGTCCTTGCTGATGCCCGCCGCGAGATTTGTGACACACGAAACCGCCGCGACGCTCAAACCCAGTTGCCGCGCCGCGATCGCCTCCGGCACCGTGCTCATGCCCACCGCATCCGCGCCCAGCGTCGCGAACGCGCGGATCTCCGCCGGCGTCTCATAGCTCGGCCCGCTCACGGCGAGATAAACACCGCGCTGCAGCTTGAGTTTGCACGCCTTGCCCGCCACGAACAGCAACTCGCGCAATTTCACATCATACGCCTCCGTCAGATCCACAAACCGCGGCAACCCCGGCGTCGCCGGCCCGCGCAAAGGGTTCGCGCCCATCAAATTGATATGATCCGTCAACACCATGAAGTCGCCGGCCGAAAAATTCTTGTTGAGCCCGCCCGCCGCATTCGTCAGCAGCAAATCCGTGATGCCAAACGCCGCCAGCGTCCGCACCGCGAACGTCACGCGCTCCATCTCGTGGCCCTCATAAAAATGCGCCCGCCCGCTGAGCACCAGCACCGGCGTCGCGCCGAGATGTCCGAAATACAATTCCCCCGCGTGCCCGCTCACCGTCGGCTTGGGAAAGCCGGGGATCTGCGCGTAAGGAATTTTCTTCGCCACCTTCAGTTCGGTGAGCACATGATGAAACCCGCTGCCCAGCACGATGGCCAGCGTGGGGCGCAACGGGGAAATTTTCTTGAGCCGCGCGGCGGCGGTTTGCGGAGAGGCGGTAACGTTCACCATTCCATTCTGCCCGAAGGCAACTCGTCGCCAAAGAATTTATTTCTTGGCCACGACCGCATTTACATGCCGCCCGATGCGCGTCGCTGCCTGCCCGAGTTGGGACAATTGACTAAGTTGCCAATCACGTCACCTTCCACTACCTTATCAACATGAAACTAGCGGCAGTCAAACATGACACGGCCTGGCGCAAGTCGCGGCTTGCTGCGCGCTTGCTGCTGCGCAAGGAATCCCGCCCGTTGCGACCGCGCGAACAGGCGTTGGCCCTCCAGTTGAGCCAAGATTCAGAAGTGACCAACCGCCTCATCCAGCAGGCGCTGTATTTTCTGGGCATCGGTCCGCGCAAATATGACTTCGACCAAAAATTGGTGGGCGGGCGAAATTGATTGGTCCACGCCGGCGGGCGGGTTGCTCCAGAAATTTCTGGCCGCCCTGCCCAAGGATCGCCCCTTTCATTTCACCCTCTATGGTTCAGCCCCGCTCCAGCTGACGGTGGACCGCCAGTTGATGAGCGGCGATGTGGATTTGTTTTCCGATGATGAAGAGGACTTGGCCGCATTGATCACAGCGGCCGGTTTGGACAAGGCACACGGCGGATTTTACCTCGAACCGGGGTTTGAATTAAGTTTCCGCACCAGCCCCCGTTGGCGGCAACGGGCGAAAAATGAACAACATGGCAATGTCACTCTGACCATTCCACATCCGCTCGACATTCTCATCGGCAAGCTCAATCGGTTGGAACCAAAAGATCTCAAAGCTTTCACCCGCACATTTGAGTTAACCGGCCATCCCACCGCCAGCGAATTGAAAAGCGAACTGCAAAATGCCGTGGATCTTTTTCGCCCGGCGTTTGCTGATGATTCCCCCAATCATTATCCTGAAAACACCCGCAAATTGTGGCTTGCGCTTTATGGAGTGGGAATAGATGTCCGGGCGGAAATCATTGAACCCGCAATTCACCGGCGCAAACAGGGTTATGGCGAGACGCCTCCTGATTATAAACAGGCGCTGGGCGATTGATGTTTCAACTCGCCGCCTGCTTACTTCTTCCCCGTCACCGTCGCCACATGCCGCTCGATGCGTGTCGCCGCCTCCACGAGCTGCTCGTAGCTTGTCGCAAAACAGGCGCGGCAGAAACCCTTGCCGTTCTCGCCGAACGCCGTGCCCGGCACGATCGCCACTTTTTCCGTCTGCAGCAGGCTGATCGCAAATTCTTTTTCCGGCATGCCGGTCTTCGACACATCCGGAAATGCATAGAACGACCCGCGCGGCAGATGGCATTTCAGCCCGATCTCATTGAAACGCCGCACGATGAAATCGCGCCGGCGATGATACTGGTCGCGCATCTTCTTCATGCCCTCTTCGCCGCGCACCAGCGCCTCGATGGCCGCTTCCTGCGCAATGATCGAAGCGCACAGCATCGAATATTGATGCACCTTCATCATCGCCTCGATCAACGTCGCTGGCCCGCACGCATAACCGATGCGCCAGCCCGTCATGGAAAACGCCTTGGAAAAACCGTGCAGGAAAATCGTGCGCTCCTTCATCCCGGGCAAACTCGCGATGCTCGTATGTACGCCCTCGAACGTCAGTTCGGAATAAATCTCGTCGCTCAGCACGATCAAATCTTTTTCGATCGCGAACTTCGCGATCGCCTCGATCTGCGTGCGATCGCACGTGCCGCCCGTCGGATTGCACGGCAGGTTCAGCATGAGCACTTTGCACCCCGGCTCCCACGCCGCACGCAATGCCTCCACCGTCAGCGCAAAACCGTCCTTCGCAAACGTCGGTACCGGCACCGGAATCCCGTGCGCCAGCGTGATGCTCGGCGAATAACTCACGTAACACGGCTGATGATACATCACCTTGTCACCCGGATTGATCAGGGCACGGCACGCCAGGTCCAGACCTTCGCTCACACCCACCGTGATGATGACTTCATTCTCCGGCGCATAACTGACCGCGTAATTTTTCTCAACGTACTTGTTGATCGCCCGGCGCAATTCGATCAGCCCCAGATTCGAGGTGTAATGCGTCTTGCCCTTCTCCAGCGCATAAATGCCCGCCTCGCGGATATGCCACGGCGTGTCAAAATCCGGTTCGCCCACGCCCAGCGAAATGGCGTCCTTCATCTTTGCGACAATGTCAAAAAAATCGCGGATGCCTGACTTGGGCAGGTTGACGACGTGCTTGGCGATGAAACGTGATTGGTCCATGAGCGAAATCAAAAATTGTCGGATGAAACCCGGCTTACGGCGCCACCTTCAACCGCTCCGTCTCTTCGGCCTTCCCGCCGAGCATGAAGCCGTGTTCCTTGTACGCCCGCAGCATAAAATGCGTCGCCGTCGACAGCACGCCCTCGATCGTCGAAAGTTTCTCCGATACGAACGCCGCCACGCGCTGCAAGCTCGCGCCGTTCACGAAGACCAGCAGGTCATACCCACCCGACATCAGATAACACGATTCCACCTCGTCAAAGCGCGAGATGCGCTCCGCCAGGCGATTGAAGCCGCCGCCGCGTTCCGGCGTGATGCGCACCTCGATCACCGCGCGGACCACGCCCGTTTCCTCGTGCGAAAGATTCAGCACCGGGCGGAAGCCCAGCAGCACGCCTTCCTTTTTCAAAGCGTCGATCTGGCCGTTCAATTCAGCCTCAGGCAGATGAAGCACCTGCGCCATCTGCGCCGTGTTCAAGCTGCCGCCCTCAAGCAAAAGTTTAACCAGTGGAGTCATCGGTCGCCCAGTCTGCCATAAAACCGGCGCAAATCCATAAAATTTCTAAATCATAAATTCTCAGAGTTGCCTTTCATGACCGCGCATTTATATTGTTCCCATGCGAAATGGCCGTGGACATGGCAGCACCGTTTTAAGCGACATGCTTGAACCCGTCAGCCGCAGCTTCGGACTCAAAACTGCCCGGGCTCTGGCGGGTTTGCGCATGAATGCCTCCGCCCAGGCCCGCGTCGAAAAGCTTGCCGAAAAGTGCGACGAAGGGCGGCTTACTTCTGCCGAACGCGCAGAATATGAAGCCTACATTCAGGCCAGTACTCTTATCGGCATCCTCCAAGCCAAGGCCCGGCGCGTTATTTCCAAGGCGGCCTGATGGATGCCCGGCTGCGCCAATTAGTCAGGAGGCGCGCCAAAAACACTTGCGAATATTGTAGCCTTGCACAGGGATGCGAACCGCTGCCTTTCCACATCGAACACATCATCCCACGTCAGCACGGCGGAAAGGACTCGGCGGAAAACCTGGCGCTCGCCTGCCATCATTGCAATCTTCACAAAGGGCCAAACCTCTCTGGTTTGGATCCTAAAACAAAAAAATTGACCCGCCTGTTTCATCCACGCTTGGATGATTGGGAAGATCATTTTTCCAGTCGCAATGGTGAAATTAACGGTTTATCTGCAGTAGGACGCACCACGGCAAACTTGTTGCGGATGAATGAAGATGGACGGCTGCAGTTGCGAGAAACCATGGATTAACCGCAAAACCTATAGATCAGCCCGCTGCCGCTTTCTTTTCATTCTAAATTCTGCCTTCTCTTCATTGTCCTCCCCATGGCCGTACGCTAGTACCTTGATTTTCGCCAAACCCGGTTTACCATGCTAACCCTTTGACTATGCAACTGAACAACGAAGAAATACGTCGCTACTCCCGGCACCTCATCCTGCCGGAAGTGGGTCTCGCCGGGCAGAAAAAGATCAAAGCCACCTCCGTCCTGTGCATCGGCGCCGGCGGCCTTGGCTCGCCCATCGCGATGTATCTCGCCGCCGCCGGCATCGGCAAGATCGGCATCGTCGATTTCGACACCGTCGATTATTCCAACCTGCAACGTCAAATCTTGCATACCGATGCCGATGTCGGCCGCTCCAAGGCCGAATCCGCCAAGGAAACGATCAACGGCATCAACCCGAACGTCGAGGTCGTCATCCATAATACGCGCATCTCCTCCGAGAACGCCCTCGACCTCATCCGCCCCTACGACATCGTCGTCGACGGCACTGACAATTTCCCCACGCGCTACCTCACCAACGACGCCTGCGTGCTGTTGAAGAAGCCCAACGTGTACGGCTCCATCTTCCGTTTCGAAGGCCAGGCCAGCGTGTTCGCCCCGCACCTCGGCGGACCCTGCTACCGTTGCCTCTATCCCGAACCGCCGCCCCCCGGCATGGTTCCCAGTTGCGCCGAAGGCGGCGTGCTCGGCGTCCTGCCCGGCATCATCGGCTGCATCCAGACCACGGAAATTTTGAAACTCGCCCTGGGCAAAGGCACGCCGCTCATCGGCCGCCTGCAATTGTTCAACGCCCTCGACATGAAGTTCCGCGAACTCAAATTGCGCCGCGATCCCGCGTGCCCGATTTGCGGCGATCATCCCACCATCAAGGAATTGATCGATTACGAAACCTTCTGCGGCATCGTCCCGGAACCCGAAAATCTCGGTAACCCGGACGAAGTCACCGTGCAAGACATGAAGAAGGCCTTGGACAATCCGTCGCTCGGCATCAAAGTTATCGATGTCCGCGAAGAGGACGAATACGAGATCGCCAAAGTCGCCGGCGTACCGTTGCTGCCGTTGAGCCAGCTCAACGAACGCTTCACCGAGCTCGACCCGAACACGCAATACTACCTGCATTGCAAAGCCGGTGTCCGCTCCCTGAAAGCCTTGGGCTTCCTGCGTCAACAAGGCTTCAAGTACGTCAAGAGCGTCAAAGGCGGCATCACCGCTTGGTCCGACGAAATCGACCGCAACGTCCCGCGCTACTAATTGAGCGCCGGGCACCGCCCCGGCGGGCACCAGCTCGGCAGGACAGTTCATGGCGGACAGGATTCGCGTCCTGTCCGCTTCAGCCTTGGCGAAGGCGACCTTGTTCGCCGGTCCGGCTCGGACCCTGCGCAGCAGGCATTTTGAGGCAACCGCATATCAGCAGCTTTCCGCACATCAACAACCCTGCAAATCACGCGAAACGTGTGGAGTGCGTACGATTTAGCGCCGCTTTCGCCTGCCACCAAATCACTCAAACATAAAAAATCCTCCGCCCGCAAGGTTTGAATCCCACCCACCAGCATTCCACCTCGCCACACCGCCACCGCCCTGCTAAGCTCCCAAAAGTAATTCGTTATGAAGGGTTCTTTGGAGACAGTCGATATAGGGGTCAACCTGGCACACCGGTCATTTTCCGCAGATCGTCCGGCAGTCATCCAACGCGCGTTCGCCGCCGGCGTTCACACGCTTATCATCACCGGCACCAGCGAGAGTAGCAGCCGCGCAGCGCAGCAGATCGCCCGCGATCATCCCGGCCGGATTTTTTCCACGGCCGGAGTTCACCCGCACGACAGCCGCCATTGCACACCGGATACCATCGCCAATTTGCGCCGGCTCGCCACGCTCGAGCAAGTCGTCGCCATCGGGGAATGCGGTCTCGATTTCAATCGCGACTTCTCACCCCGCCCGCAACAAGAGCAATGGTTCGCCGCCCAAGTTGCCTTGGCCGAAGAAATCCGGCTGCCGTTGTTCCTGCACGAACGCGATGCCTGCCAACGCTTCGGCGAAATTCTCGCTGCCACCAGAAAATCAGTCCCCGCGGTCGTCCACTGTTTCACCGGTTCGCGGGCTGCATTGAAAGCCTACCTGGACATGGGATTGCACATCGGCATCACCGGCTGGATTTGCGATGAACGGCGCGGCCAACCTCTCCGCGAATTGGTTCGCGAAATCCCGCTCGACCGGCTCATGATCGAGACCGACGCGCCCTTCCTCCTTCCCCGGTCGATGTCCGCGAAACCGAAAGATGGCCGGAACGAACCCTGTTTTCTGCCCTACGTTCTCCAAGCCATTGCCGAATGCCTGGGAAAATCCCCCGACGAAGTAGCCCGCGCCACGACCACCACCGCCCGAAATTTCTTCCAGCTCGATCGTATCTCCGCCGGCAATCTGCCCTCTTCCACCTAACCGGCCGTCAATTTCCGGACCACCGGCTTCCAGCACGGCGGCTTCTGAAGAATCGCCGAGCTCCAGCTCGCAAGGCACGGTGGACAGGGCTCGCGCTGCCACCCTGTTTGCCTGCGCCGCAGGCACCTTGTGGCAAACGAAGATCCCGTCAATTTCCGCGCACCCATAAACCTGCAAATCACGCGAAGCGTCTGGGCAGCCCGCGCTTAAGCGCCGCTTTCGCCTGCGACCATCGCTTGCAAACCTCAAAACCTCCCATTCGCAAGGTTTGAATTCCAATCACCCTCTGCTAATCTGAAAACCCGTCGCATGAATTTAAAATCACTCGCCCTGCTCTGCCTCCTGTCGCTCCTCGGCCTTTCCTCGCCCGCCGAAATCACCCTCGGCGGCGCGCTCAACCACAACGCCGTCGTCCAGCGCAACCACTCGCTGCCCATCTGGGGCACCGCCCGCGATGGCGAACACATCACCGTTGAATTCGCCGGCCAACACGTTTCCACAATTGCCAAGGGCGGCCGCTGGCTCGTCCACCTCTCGCCGCTGCCCGCCGGCGGCCCGTTCACCCTCATCGTCACCGCCGAACACGACACCACCACCCTCACGAACATCCTTGTCGGCGATGTCTGGCTCATCAGCGGCCAGTCCAATATGTCCATGCCCGTCAAGGAATGCGATGACTCCGAACAATCCGCCACCAACATCACCCACCCCAACCTCCGCCTCGGCTTCATTAAAAAAAGCTGGAACGGCCAGCCCCGGACCGATTTCGAAACCAATTGCAACTGGCAGGCCTGCACACCGGACACCGCGCGCGATTTCTCCGCTGTCGGTTATTTCTTTGCCAATGAACTGTTAAAAGACCCCGCCCTTGCCAACGTCCCCATCGGTCTCATCGATAGCTCCCT
>DASZCA010000375.1:0-22210 GCA_035943555.1 Verrucomicrobiia bacterium | reverse complement strand
AACAGCATGCGCCGCCAGCCGGGCCGGGCCATGTAATAAAGATAAGCCAGCAGGCCCAGCATGAAAAAGAACACGCTCAGCACATCCTTCCGCTCCGCCACCCAGGCTACGGATTCGAGGCGTTGCGGATGCCAGGCAAAGATCGCCGCCACAAGCAGCGCACACCATGTCTGCTGGGTCATCCGTTGCAAGACGAGGAACAAAAGCCCCGCGTTGAGGGCGTGCAGCAGGATGTTGGTGAAGTGATAGCCGGCCGGCCCGGGGCCGTACAACGCAGCATCCAACATCAAGGAGAGCCAGGTGAGCGGCATCCAGCTCGCGCCATCGATGCTTTGAAACGCATAGGAGAAACCGTCCCGGCTAAAACCGTGCAGGACATGCACGTTTTTATAGACGTAAAGGTTGTCATCATAATTGATGAACTCATGGCCGATCGCCGGAGAAAACAGCGCGAAAGCGGCCGCCACCAACAGCCCAAAGAGCAGGCCGGGATTCTGGAGCCACGAAAAGCGGTCGTTCCTGTTCATTGCGCAGTGACTGAATATGTCGTTCCGGACGGGGCTTGGGAATCTTTTTTGGCGCAAGCCGGACGGAAGCGTTGCGCAGCAGTTTTTTTCAAAATTGTCTTGCAAGGTTTCGCAGTCGGTTCTACAAACGGAGCTGTTCGTTAGAGGAGTTCAAAACAGCCATGCATCAACCCAATCCACAACCGCATCGTACCCCTACCCTGCCATGAAACTGATACCCTCCGTGCCGTTCACCAAAAACCTGTCCGTGCTGATCGCCGCCTTGTCGGCGATTTTGTGTTTTCTGACCCCGGCACGCGCGACGATCAACGCGTCGCTGCAACTGCAACTGGGCAATCCCACGGGCGCGATCGTGGATACGAACAATCACAGCCATTATCTGGTCTCGCGCACGGTGGAATCGCTGGATTACAGCGACAGTTTGGGCGAGCCGAACTGGGCGAGCTGGGACCTGACGGCGGCGGACCAGGGAAGTTCCGGCCGCAACAGCACGTTTTACACGGACACGAACCTGCCGACGGTTTTTTACTGGGTGAAGACGGGCGATTACACGGATTCCGGTTATGACCGCGGGCATATGTGCCCCTCGGCCGACCGGACGGATACGACGAATGACAACAAGCTGGTATTCTTCATGTCTAACATCATCCCGCAGACACCCGATAACAACGAGGGCATCTGGGCGAGTTTTGAAGATTATTGCCGGACGCTTTCCAATTCCGGCTATGAAATGCTGATCATGTGCGGGCCGAGCGGTTTTGGCACGTCCAAGATCAACACGAACGGGCCGGTCTACATCCCGGGCTATACCTGGAAGATCGCGCTGGCGGTGCCGACGGGCAGCGGGACGGCCTTGAGCCGGGTGACGGGCACAACGCGGGTGATCAGCCTCAACGTGCCAAACATCGCGGGCATCCGCTCGACGCCGTGGTCGAATTTCGTGACGGCGGCGACGGTGATCCAGGCGAACACGGGTTTCAATTTCTTCACGGCGGTGGCGACGAACATCGCCGAGGTGTTGCGGGCAAAGGTGGACGGGGCGACGGCGCCGACCTTGACGAGTTTCTCGCCGGGAAGCGGCGCGGCGGGCGCGAGCGTGACGATCAACGGCACAAGTTTCACGGGCGCCTCGATCGTGAAATTTAACACGTCGTATGCGACGACCTTCACGGTGAATTCGGATACAAAGATCACGGCGACGGTGCCGACGGGGGCGACGACGGGCTTGATCTCCGTGATCGCGCCGGGCGGTCTGGCCACCAGCGCGAGCAGCTTCACCGTGACGAACGGTGGCGGTGGCGGCGGGGGTGGCGGCGGCACGACGAATCTTACCATCAGCCAGGTCTATGGCGGCGGCGGCAACAGCGGGGCGACGTATAAAAACGATTTCATCGAGATCTACAATGCCGGCACGGCGACGGTGAGCTTGAGCACGTATGCGGTGCAGTATGCGAGTTCCACCGGCAGTACATGGTCGGAGACGACCTTGAGCGGAACGATCGCGCCGGGTGCGCACTATCTGATCCAGGAAGCGGCGGGCAGCGGCGGCACGACGAGCTTGCCGACGCCGGAGGCCACGGGGACGATCTCCATGGCGGCGACCGCCGGGAAAGTGGCGCTTACCAAAACGACAACGTTGCTGACCGTAGACAATCCGGTCGGCACGGCGAACGTGGTGGACTTCGTCGGCTATGGTTCGGCCGATGCGTATGAGGGCACCGGCGCGGCGCCCGCGCCCTCCAACACGACTTCCGACCTGCGCGCAGGCGGCGGGGCGACGGATACGAATGATAACTCCGCAGATTTCACCGCAGGCACGGTGAATCCGCGCAATAACTAAACTCACCGCCGATCAACGCCATGAAACAGCGCAACCATTTGAAGCTGATCCTGCTGCTCGCCGCGTTCAGCGCGGGGGCGGTGGGCGAACTGCGTCATCTGGCGGCGAATCGTCTCGTGGCGGGCGGTGATGTGGCAGATGCCGCTTCAACCAATGTGATGTTCACGGCGGCGGGCGCAGCGAAAGCGCCCGTCGCCGACGGTTTTCGCACGGCGGTTTTGGATTCGTTGCACGAACCGGACCCGACACGCCGGGCGATCGCCTTCGGCAACAGTTTTTCGGAATGGTTCCAGCATGACCGTGAGGCCGCGCTGGACTGGTTGCGCCAGATGCCGCCGGGCAACGAATATACGCAGGGACTTTTCATCGCGCTGCCGGCGATCTGCAAGTCCGATCCGCAACGCGCGCTCGTGCTGGCGGCAAGCATGGCCACGACGCATGAACAGATGGCGGTTTATAACGTGATGTTCGATCAACTGGCGAAAGACAACCTCGCAGCGGCGGCGGGCTGGGTGCAATCGGTTCCGGCCGGGGAAGCGCGCGAAAATGCGTTGCGCACCGTGGCGGATAATTGGAACCGCAACGACAGCGCGGGTGCGCTGGATTGGGCAAAAAACCTCGAGGATGCGGGCGAACGCACCAGCGCGACGGAAAGCGTCCTTACGATGCTGGCGGCGACCGACCCGCAACGGGCGGCCGATCTGGCTTCACAGAATCTTTCCGGCGAGGCGCTCAATCGTGTGTTGCAAAAGAGCTTGGCGAACTTGGCCACCGTCAATCCGCAGGCGGCGGCGGATGCGGTCAGCAAATTGCCGGCGGGCGAGACGCAAACTGCGACGGCGATCGCCGTTGCACGTGCGCTCGCGGCGGCCGATCCGGCGGCGGCGATCGCGTGGTTGCAGACGTTGCCGGCGGAGACGCAACCGGTGGCGTTGAACAACACATTGGACCTGTGGTTGCAACAGGACGCGGGTGCCGCCGGGAAATATGTTTCAGAGCTGTCCGCCGGTTCCGCGCAAGATGCCGCTGTCAGCCATCTCGCGGAGAGCTGGGCGGAGAAAGATCCCGCCGCCGCCATCGCCTGGGCCGCCGGTCTGTCCGCCGGTCCGGCCCAAAATGCCGCGATCATCAGCCTCACCTCCGGCTGGGCGCGCAGCGATCCGGCGGCGGCGGTGCGGTGGACGGCGGAATTGCCGGCGGACAATGCGGCGCGCAGCGAGGCGCTGAAAGGCGCGTATTCGTATTGGGAAATGGCGGATGCAACTGCGGCGGCGACTTATCTGGGCGGACTTTCCGAAAGCGATCGCAATACCATCAAGCCGGCGACGGTGGCGGCGAAATAGATTTATGCGGGCGGCGAAAAATTGAAATCAGTTCTCAGCCGCGTCCGTTTCCTCAATTTGCATCGGGACATCAGCAAGCACTGGAGCCACCCCAGAGACAGGTAAATCGGTCACGGTCTTCAATTTACGTTCAACCGCGTTTTTACGAACAACCGCTTCATCAATGACGTTGCTCGCTTCCTGCAATTTTTTCTGAACTTTTTCAATGATGCCGCCAAATTTTCCAAACTCTGTTTTCACGGCGCCCAAAACGGTCCAAACCTCGCTGGACCGTTTTTCAATTGCGAGCGTGCGAAACCCCATTTGCAAACTGTTAAGCAAGGCGGCCAATGTAGTTGGTCCTGCAATGATGACACGATAATCACGCTGCACCAAATCGGCTATGCCAGTGCGACGCAACACTTCAGCATACAAACCTTCGGTTGGCAAAAAAAGGATTCCAAAATCAGTGGTGTTTGGCACATCGATATACTTTTTCTGGATGTTGGCGGCCTCCATCTTGACCCGTGCCTCTAGCTGTTTGGCGGCTTGCTCTACCGCTTCCGTGTCTGCACGTTCAGCCGCCTCGACCAATCGTTCGTAATCTTCCTTTGGAAATTTGGCGTCGATTGGCAGCCAAACCGGCCGCCCGTCATCCCTGCCCGGTAATTTTATTGCAAACTCAACTCGTTCAGCACTGCCAGCCTTGGTAATGACATTTTTCTCAAATTGCTCTTGGGTTAAAATCTGCTCCAGCAAATTGCCCAATTGCACTTCGCCCCAAGTTCCTCGGGTTTTTACATTGGTCAGAACCTTCTTTAAATCACCAACACCAACCGCAAGGGTCTGCATCTCACCCAAGCCCTTGTGCACCTGTTCAAGGCGGTCACTGACAATTTTGAATGATTCGCCAAGCCGCTTATCTAAAGTTCCTTGCAGTTTTTCATCTACCGTCTTCCTCATCTCTTCCAGCTTGGCCGCATTATCCATTTGGATTTGCGCAAGTTTTGCCTCAACTGCTGTCTTCAGCTTGTCCAACTCTTTGCCGGTTTGTTCCGCCATTTTTGAAAGAGTGGCCACTAGTTCATTGCGTGAATCTTTTAGTGCCAAACCTTGCTGCTGGCTTGAAGACTCTAATTTGCCTTCCGTGGCAGATTTTAACGCTTCAAATTTTTGCTCCAACAATTTTACACCATCAGCCAGCCGTTGGGCTTGTTCGTTTCGGCCCTGTGCAAGTTGCTGATCCAAAGTTTCCCGAACCTCATTGAAGCCATTCTGTAGCCGTCCGGTTAAATCTGAAATCAAATCCCCTTTTATCCTTTCCACCCGCGTCGCCATATCCAAATTGGCCTTTTGAAATTCTGCGGACAGGTTGCGCTCCATTCCATTCAGAGTTCCAGATACGTCAGACGTGCCATTGCGTGAGCGACTTGTCAGCCAGCCAATTAAAGCGCCGAACAAGCCGCCTAAAGCAAGACCAGTTAACAGGTAGGCAGTAGTTGACATATATTCAATTTAATTCATTTACGCACTCCCGAGGAGTGCGTTGCGAACGCTTCCGTCAATTCAGATGCTTGAATGGAAAATTCGCCCTTGCTCCTCAAAAATGCGCGATGACTTCGATCTCCACCGTCGCGGCTTTGGGCAACGCGGCGACTTGCACGGTGGAGCGGGCCGGAAAATTATCGGTGAAATATTTGCCGTAGACTTCGTTCATGCCGGCGAAGTTGGCGAGGTCGGTGAGGAACACGGTGGATTTCACGACATTCGCAAAGGTCAACCCCTGGTCATCGAGGATGGCCTTGATATTTTGCAGCACGCGGTCGGTGGACACCTTGATGTCGCCCATGACGAGATTGCCGTCCTTGGGGTCGATCGGGATCTGGCCGGCGCAAAACAGCAGGTCGCCGATGCGTACGGCGTGGTTGTAAGGTCCGAGGGCCTGGGGTGAATTCTTGGGTTTGACGATTTGCTTGGTTGCCATAAGTGCGGACAGTTTCGCGCCTTTGAAATCCGAGGTCAAGAAATCCAGAGGGCAATTGATGCCGATCAATGATCGAAGAACGTTTCCCATCGAACACTTGCTTGCCTCAAGATGGGCGCGCGAAATACACTGGCGCGGATGACGCCGTTTTCAGACCGACTACAGCAGGCTTTTGCCGCCTTGGAACAGGGGCGTGTGCAGGAGGCCGAACGGCTCGGGCGGGAACTTTTGACGGAAAATCAATCTTCCGGAGAATCCCTTTTTCTCCTCGGTCTGATTGCCAACCAAGCCGGGCGTTACCCGGAATCCGTGCAGTGGCTCGAACAGGCCGCCGGTTTTTTGCCGCCGTCGGTCCGGATTTTTAGCGCGCTAGGCGGTGCTTATGACTCCGCCGGTGATTTTCAGCGCGCGGCGGAATATTACACGCGCTGCCTCCAACTTGATCCGCAATGCAGCGAGGCCTGGCACCAGTTAGGCAATGTATGTTACGCCCAACGGAACATGGAACTCGCGGCGCAGGCATACCGGAAGGCGGCGGATTTGGACCCGGGGAATTTTGCCATCTGGAACAATCTGGCGAACACGTTGCGGCAGCTGGAAGCCCTGCCGGAGGCGATCGCCGCGTATGATCGCGCACTGGCAGGCCGACCGGATGATGCGGTCATCCGGGCCAACCGGGGACGCACGTTGCTGGCGGCGGGACGGTTGGCGGAAGGTTTTCGCGATCATGAATTTCGCTGGGAACCGTTGGGGCTGCGACGTTATCCGCAGCCGGTGTGGCGCGGGGAACATCTGCCCGGCAAAACACTTTTTGTTTTTGCCGAGCAAGGCGTGGGCGACACGATCCATTTTGTCCGTTATCTTCGCCTGGCCCGTTCACGCGTGGGCCGGATTATTTTAGCCTGCCAACCATCGTTGATATCGTTACTGGAGCATTCGGCTTGCGCCGATGTCATCATCGGCGCAGCGGACGCGCCGCCGCCGTTTGACACCTATGTGCCGTTGCTGCACCTGCCCGGAGTTTTCAACACGACCTTGGAATCCATTCCCGCGACCGTGCCGTATCTCTCCCCTGAAGGTGCGATCCCTCTACCCTCCACGCCAACGGGTCATCTAAAGGTCGGCCTGACGTGGGCCGGCAACCCGGCTTTTCTGGATGACGCCATCCGGTCGATACCGCTGGTAGGATTTGCGGGCATTCTCGACATAAGTGGCGTCAGTTTTTTTAGTATGCAACTCAATGTTCCAGCCGATGATGAAGCCTTTTTTCAATCGTCATCCCTGATCAAGACGATGACCGGAGTAAAAAATTTTGAAGAGACTGCCAATCTGATCCGGCAGCTTGATCTGGTGATCAGCGTGGATACGGCGGTGGCGCATCTGGCCGGGGCGTTGGGCAAACCGGTCTGGACACTCATCAACCGTTCACCGGATTGGCGCTGGATGTTGCAGCGCACAGATTCGCCGTGGTATCCGACGATGCGGTTGTACCGGCAGCAACGATCAGAAGGATGGGAGCCGGTGTTGGCGCAAGTGGCGGGCGAGTTGAGAAAATTGGTTGAAAGCCGCCAGCCTTCTACGAGCGGTTCTGACTGATGCGGGACGGCACTACAAACGCCATGTTTTGATTCGCTCATCACCAGCAGGGCTGCTATGCTGCACGGCCAAATAAATGTCTGTTCCACACCATAACGCCGACGCTCTGGCGCAACTGAAGGCCGCCGCCGAAATCCTTGAAAAGGCATCGGCGAATCGCGCGTTGCTGGGGGCATTGACGGAGGAAGAGCGCACACGGTTGCTGAAGGCCGCCGGGGACATCTATTGCCCGAACGTCGCGGAACGACGCCGGTTGGTGAAGGCCAAGGTCAAGCAACGCAAGGCGGAAAAGATTCAACGCGACCAGTCCAAACTGCACGAGACGGGCATCCGCAAGTTGCGCCGCGAAAAAGTGTTCACCACGCCCAATGTTTTCCCGCCAAAAAATTTCATCCAGGAAGAAGTGACGGATGCGCCCGAGTTTCGCGAGGTCGTGGAGCCGCAAAACTGCTATATCTGCAAAAAAGATTATTCACAGATCCACCATTTCTACGACCAGCTTTGCCCGGCGTGCGCAGAATTGAACTGGATCAAACGCACCGAGACGGCTGATCTGAGCGGGCGCGTGGCGCTGCTGACCGGCGGGCGGGTGAAGATTGGCTATCAAGCCGGCATCAAATTGCTGCGGGCGGGCGCGCACCTGATCGTCACGACGCGGTTCCCGCGCGATTCGGCGATGCGCTATGCCGCCGAACCCGATTTTAAGGATTGGGGGCATCGCCTCGAAATTTTCGGTCTCGATCTGCGGCATACGCCGAGCGTGGAGGCATTTTGCCGGCATGTGCAGACGAAATATCAGCGGCTGGATTTCATCGTC
This sequence comes from Verrucomicrobiia bacterium, assembly GCA_035943555.1. GTDB lineage: Bacteria > Verrucomicrobiota > Verrucomicrobiia > Limisphaerales > UBA11358 > UBA11358. The sequence goes on along the minus strand of DASZCA010000375.1, from coordinate 14,124 downwards.
AATAATGCCTGCCAGACGGTGCGGCGTCCGCCGGATTTTTACGCGCACATGATGGAACGCGAGAACGGTCCGCTGCATGATTTGCCAGCGGAAGTGCGGCCGCTGTTGGGCGCGTATGAAGGGCTGCGCGGGTATCATATTTTGCCGGAGGGCGGGGCGCCGGCGTTGGGGATTGCGGGAGTTGATGGCTTGATCGCCGAGCCGCCTAAAGGCGGAACTCCGAACCAAGCTTCGCCGATCGCAGGCATTACGCATGCGGCGGCGTTGTCGCAGATTCCTTTGATGCCGGAGGAGCTAGCGGCGCAGAGCGCGCTTTTTCCTACGGGCAAGCTGGACCAAGATTTGCAACAGGTAGATTTGCGTGAGCGTAATTCCTGGCGCCTGCTCATGGCCGAGGTGGCGACGGTGGAATTGCTCGAAGTGCAGCTCGTCAACGCGATCGCGCCGTACATCCTCAATGCGCGGCTCAAGCCGCTGATGTTGCACACGCCGGGTCGCGACAAGCACATCGTGAATGTCTCGGCGGTGGAAGGTCAGTTTTATCGCAAGTTCAAGACCACACGGCATCCGCATACGAACATGGCGAAGGCCGCGTTGAACATGATGACGCGCACGGCGGCAGCAGATTATCATGCTGATGGCATTCACATGAACGCCGTGGACACCGGCTGGGTGACGGATGAAGATCCGGCGCACATCGCGGAACGCAAGGTGCAGGAGCACCGGTTTCACCCGCCACTAGATATCGTGGATGGCGCGGCGCGCATCGTGGACCCGATCATCGCCGGGGTGAACTCGGGACATCATATTTGGGGTAAGTTTTTGAAGGATTATCGCGAGACGGATTGGTGAGTTTTGGCCTTACGGAGAATTCGGTTGCTCGCGCTTTTTTCTGTTTTTGAAAAATTCGACATTTTTTCCCATCAGGCCGGCTTTTAGTTGCCGCACATAATCGTGCCATTCGGCCTGTATCTGATCCACCGGACCGATGAGGGTTTCAAAGTCTGCCAGTCCCCCGCCCTTTTGCGCGAGCTGCACGGCGCGGTCGTGATATTTTTGGCTTTCGAACAGAAAATACGTCAGCGTCCACCAGTGCAGATAGTAGAGGTTGAACTGGTCATTCATGCTAGGGCCGCCGTGGTCGGTGATGATGGCGCGCAAGGGGATGACGCTGCCGTTTTGGATGTTCTCGGTCAGGTTGGAACTGGTAGCCAGGCTGTCGATCCACCAGACCGGGTAGGTATTCAGGTCAATGTTGCCGACGTCGAGTTTGTCGTTCAACAAGCGGCTGGTGGAAAAATATTCGGCGAGTCCTTCTTCCAGCCATTTCGCGAGTTTTAGGTGCGCCACCTCGTGATTCAATTGATGGACGGATTCATGGAGCATCCAATGGTACGGGTTAATCTCATCGGCAGCAAAATAGGCGCGGCAATAGGGTTCGCGATAGAACGCCTCTGCCCAGCCGAGCCCGGGATTGACGCGACGCATCTCATCGCGATCTTTGTAGAGCTTGAGCTGAAGCAAGTGATCCTGCCGCCAGCCAGTCACTGCGCCAAGCCGGTTCGAGTAAGCGACGTAAAGCAATTCTAGCGCGTGCGCGGTGTCATCGACCTGTTGCTGGGTGGCGGTGGAATAGATCTTGTGATGCGACGTCTCCATGACCTGCGTGGGATGCCAGGGGCGAGGCAGAAACTTCCATAAACCAACTATCAAAACGACTGACAAATAGATCAGCCACCGAATTTCGCGCGGCTTCAGTTTCCAGCAAAAGAATGATTTGCGTGGGGACATGGCACCCCGAGATTCCCTGTTTTTAAAAAGAGGCACAAGGCAAAGTAACGGTCGGCCAATAAAGAAAGGTTGCCGGGATTAGCGGCAACCTTTGATCCGATTCATTCTTTTGACTGGCGCGAGTTATATCATTCGCGTTGATTTCTTACCGGCGATAACCGTCGTGGTCATGGCCGTTGCCGTGATTGTTATCGTGATCGTAACCATGACCATAATCACGGCCTTGGTTCCAATCATGGCCAAAGTCATGGCCCCGTCCGTAATCTTGGACGGTGAAGTAGCTGTGACCGCGAGAACCTTCGCTGAATACAACATGCGTCGCCGGGCGATAGCTCCAACCGCCGCCGATCCAGACACGGTGCGGTCCGCTCACGGACCAGTAACCCGGCGCCCAGACATAATCAGGTCCGGGGCAAGCGGGTTCAGACACCACGACGGCGGGCGGGGCGCAGACCACCGGCGGAGCGACGTAAACCGGAGCGGGTACCGGAGCCGCCACTGTCACCACCGGCACGGGAATCGGAAGACCAAACGCGAAACCGAAGTGAACCCCGGCTTGGGCAGACAAAGATGCCGCGCCCACCACGGCGACCGCGAGTAGCAATTTAGTTTTCATATGTTTTGATTTCTTATTTCTGTCAGATGGCGTCATTACCATCTATCACGTCAGACGAGGAGTTTCACGGGAAGTTACAACGTGACGAAATAAATCGGATCTGTGCAATGTTTGCACAGGTTATGTGGATAGCAGGTAACCGTCCAGTTACTTAAAAACAGCCTCGAAACGGCTGGAAATAAATATAAATATTTTGCTTGATTGAGGGGTTAAAACGGCTCGTTTAGAATTTATACATTAGTCTCATTAATAATAATGCGTCACCCACAAGTGCTGAGGGAAGACCGTTTCAACCACCGGCCGGCCGCTGAAATTTGCAACCGCTGCGGCTGGTTCCTTTCTTCTGACACAGTCGCCACCCATTTTTTAGCGCGGCAAGACCGGCGATAAATTTTTCGTGGCACAAAAAACGCCACCAAAGCAATTCAACGCCGCTCGACAAACGGATTTTCCCGCGCCATCCTGAACGCATGGCATTTGAACCGGAATCGACGTCGCCATTGGACTCGTTGTGGCAGGAATATGCGCGCGTGTTCCGCGACTGGGATGATCTCACCTTGGCCCGCTGGCTGGCCCAGACGCTGGGCCAACTGGAAAGCCGCGCATGGCGGCTGTCGCATCCGCTGGTGGGGGCGTATCGCCTTGCGGCGAAGATCGGGCATGACCGCCAAGTATGGCATAAACGGCTGGCCACGGCGCCGGCGGCGTATGCAGAATCACACTGTTGTCGCGCGCCTTTTCTGCCCTTGCTGACACGGGATGTGCGCAGCGAAGGGCTGATCTGCCAGCATTGCAACGAGATTTTGGTGCCGTTTGACGAGATCCCAGCCGAACTCAAGGAGCCGCTCACGGTTTGGGCACAACAGTACGAACCTGTCCATGCGGTGGCGCATTGGGATGACCGGCAGCGGCGCAAGATGGGCAATTATGACGACGCCTATGAGAACGCCGCCAAGCAGGCGGAACGGTTGCTCGGGGTGGGCGGACGCGAACTGGCCCCCAAGTTTTTGGATCACTATCCGACGGTCATCTGGGAGGATCAGGATGAATGCCTGGAGGTCAGGCCGGAAGACTTGCCCGTCTGAAGACGGGAAGCTCCAAGCGCCCAACATCCAAGCTCCAAATGAGGATTGAACGCGTCATTTGGTAATGGAAGGTGTGGTTGCAATTGGCGGCGCGCGCGGAGCGACGCGTCCTACCACCGTAGTTGGTATTGGAGTATCTTCTGGGGCTTGGAGGTTGGATATTTGAAATTTCTCTTACTGCGTCACATTGCTCATATTTCCATTTGACGAAGGTTAAAACTGTGCCATTTTGCCACTGCTCAACAGCAATATTGATTAATGGCAACAGCGAAAACCAGTTTTCTTGATAAAGTGCTTGGCCGCATCGGGCGGCTGGATACGGAAGGGTTGCAGACGGTCGTCCAACGATTGGCGCGCGAGCGGAGTTTTCTTGAGACACTGTTCAATACCATTGAGGACGGAGTGCTGGTGGTGGATGAGAACGGGCGGGTCATCTATTTCAACCAGGCGGTGACGCAGCTCATCGGATTGCAGGCGGGCGAAGAAGAATTGCACATCACCAAATTTTTGCCGGAGGTGGATTGGGAGGCGATTTCGAAAATTGACCGGACGGGGGGCAATCACGTCACGCGTCATGAGTTTGAGGTGTTTTATCCGCGTCCGCGTTTTCTGCGGCTATACGCGGCGCCGCTGGATGGCGAGGCACGCGGTAGCACGGGAGTGGCTTTGATTTTGCATGATGCGACAGAGGCGCGGCAGAAGACCTTTGAGGCGATCGAGAGCGAACGCGTGCAGGCGCTGACCCTGCTGGCGGCGAGCGTCGCGCATGAGATCGGCAATCCGTTGAACGCGCTGCACATCCATCTGCAACTGATGGAGCGCGAGGTGAAAAAATTGAAGCGTGATGATTGGCGCGTGGCGGGCGACAAGAAGGGCGGTTCGCGGCTCGCGCATTCGGCGGCCCCGGACACCGCGGAGATCGGCGGGAAGCTGGAACAATATCTGGAAGTGGCGAAGGGCGAGATCAACCGGCTGGATTATATCGTAACGCAATTTCTCGGGGCGATCCGCCCCACCCCGCCGCAATTGAAGATCACGTCGCTGAACGAGGTGGTGGAGAAAACTTTGGAACTGTTGCGGCCAGAAGTGGAGAACCGCGGCATCACGGTGAAGACCAAGCTCGCGCGCGGGCTCACGGCCACGCCAATCGATGCGACGCAGCTGCAGCAGGTACTGGTGAACCTCGTGAAAAACGCATCGCAGGCCATGACCACGGGCGGCACATTGACTTTGCAGACGGGCGAGAACAATGATGGCGTTTGGGTGAGCGTGGCGGACACCGGCGGCGGCATTCCCCAGGAACAGATCAACCGCATCTTTGAACCGTTTTATACGACGAAGAAAAAAGGCAGCGGCCTCGGATTGATGATCGTGCAGCGCATCGTCCGCGCGCATAACGGGCGGGTGGAACTGGAAAGCAATGTGGGCCGGGGCACGACCTTCAAGGTGTGGCTGCCGCTGCACGAACGAAAACCGCGCCTGCTGGCGCATCAAAATTCATGAAACCGACCTTGCTCATAGTGGATGACGAGAAGACGACGCGCGAAGGATTGCGCGCGGCGTTGGAGGAGCGTTATGACGTGTACATCGCCGAAGACGCGAAGGCGGCGATGAACTTGCTGGAGTCAGAACATTTCGACGTGCTGCTCACGGATTTTCGCCTGCCGAACGAGGACGGCATGAAGCTGATTTCCCGCGCCAAGTCATTGCCGAAGCCGCCGATCTGCATCCTGATGACGGCGTACGGTTCGGAGGAACTGGCGGTGAACGCGATGAAGCAGGGGGCGGATGATTACATCGCGAAGGGCCGGTTGCAGATCGATGAGTTGGAGATGCGCATCGCGCGGGCGTTGAAGCATCAAACGTTGGAGGTGGAAAATGTTTCGCTGCGCAAGCAACTGGATTCCAAGTTCGGCCTCGAGAACATCATCGGCGAATCGGCGGTGATGCAGGAGATTTTTGACGTGGTAAAGCAGGTGGCGCCGACGCGGGCGACGGTATTGATCGGCGGCGAGAGCGGCACGGGCAAGGAATTGATCGCCAAGGCGGTGCATCAACTGAGCCCGCGCGCGCGGCAGCCGTTTGTGACGGTACATTGCGCGGCACTGGCGCCGACGTTGCTGGAGAGCGAACTGTTCGGCCATGAACGCGGGGCGTTCACCGGCGCGCATGAGCGGCGGATCGGCCGCTTTGAGCAGGCGCAGGGCGGGACACTATTTTTGGATGAGATCGGTGAGATCGATGCGACGCTTCAAGTAAAGCTGCTGCGGTTTCTGGGCGAACGGACGTTTGAACGCGTGGGCTCGAACAAGACGCTGACGGCGGATGTGCGGCTGGTGGCGGCTACGAACAAAAATTTGGACGAACTGGTGAAGGCGGGGAAGTTCCGCGAAGACCTGTTCTTCCGCCTGCGCGTGGTGGAGATCGACCTGCCGCCGTTGCGGGAACGCGCGGGGGACATCCCGTTGCTGGCGCAAAATTTTCTGCGGGAGTTTGCGAAGGAAAACGGGAAGCCGGTGAACGATTTCACGGCGGACGCGCTGGAAGCGTTGATGAATTTCGCATGGCCGGGGAACGTGCGGGAATTGCGCACGGCCATCGAGCACGCGGTCGTATTATCACGCGGCGAACGCATCACGTTGCGCGATCTGCCGGCCTCGGCGCGACAAGGCGGCGCGGTGGAAGTCAAAATCGCGACGGGAAAAGATTTGACTGTGAAAACGGCGGAGAAACAATTGATCATCCGCGCGCTGAAGGAAACCGACGGCAACCGGACGCACGCGGCGCAAAAAATCGGCATGAGCCGGCGGACTTTCCATCGAAAGCTGCACGAGTATCATCTGGAAGGTTTTTGATTTATGCTTATCCGGGAACAGTTGCAGACGGTCATTCACAAAATGGAAGTCGGCTTTGGCGTGCGCATCATCCGCTGGCTGTTCATCTTTGCGGTGCTCAGCGCCATGCTGGTGCTGTATGACACGCGGGCGTATCACAATTTTAATTCACCGGAGGCGATGGATGCCGCGCAACTGGCGCGGAACATTTCCGAGGGGCGCGGTTACACGACGGAGTTCATCCGGCCGTTCAGCCTTTACCTGGTCCAAAAGCGTTACGGGACCACGCATCCGGCGGAAATGTTTTCCACGAACATCACGGACATGGCGCAGGTTTATACGGCGCATCCCGACCTGGCCAACGCGCCGCTCTACCCGGTGATGCTGGGCGGATTGATGAAGGTGTGGACGCCGCAATGGAAAATAGAGAAGCGCAAACCTTTCTGGTCCGAGGGCGGCGCGTTCCTCCGTTACAAGCCGGAATTCTGCATCGCGCTGTTCAACCAGTCCCTGCTGTTCGGCGTGCTGGTGCTCACGTTCCAGGTGGGCCGGAAGCTTTTTGATGAAACGACGGGCTGGTTCGCGGCCGCCCTGACGCTGGGTTCGGATGTGCTCTGGAAATTCAGCGTTTCCGGCCTGCCCACCCTGTTATTGATGATGATTCTGCTCGGGCTGACCTGGTGCCTCATCAAAGTCGAAGAAAACGGACGGGCAGAACGGCCGGATATCCGCCGTCTGTTTTGCTTCGCCGTGCTGGCCGGTCTGCTGACCGGCCTGGGGATGTTGACGCGGTATTCCTTCGGCTGGCTCATCGTGCCGGTGGCAGTTTTTCTTTCAATGTTTGGCGGGATCCGCCGCCTCGGGCTGGCGGTGACGGCGGTGCTGGGGTTCGCCACCATCGTTTCGCCATGGGCATTGCGCAACTTTTTCATCAGCGGCGCACCGTTTGGCACGGCCGGTTATGCGGTGGTGGAAGGAACATCAGGCTTTCCGGGCTCCACTTTTACGCAATCGCTGAGCCCCGACATGTTGGCGGCCTTCTGGCTCAGACCTTACGGCCATAAATTGCTGGAAAACGTGGACAAAATTTTGCGCGGTGACATTTTTCACCTGGCCGGCGGGTGGCTGGGCATTCTTTTCTTCGCCGGGCTGCTGGCCGGCCTGGGCAACACGGGCGCGCGCCGGCTCCGTTATTTCACGCTGATGAGCCTGCTGGTATTGATCGTTATCCAGGCGCTGGGTCAGACAGGTTTATCGACCATTCTGCCCGAGTTCAACACGGAGAACCTCCTGGTGCTGCTCACGCCGCTGGTGGTGATCTTTGGTACGGGCTTTTTCTTCACGCTGGTCGACCGGATGAACCTGCCCTCGGTGCTTATGCGGCCGGTCACCATGCTGGTGCTGACGATCCTGACCTGGTGGACGCTCGTCTCAACCATCATCTTAAGAGTGCCGGCCACAGCGTACCCGCCTTATTATCCGCCGGACATGCAACGGATCGCCGGCTGGATGCGGCCGGATGAACTGATGATGAGCGACATCCCGTGGGCGGTGGCATGGTACGGGGACCGGCAGTGCACATGGACCACGATTAATTCCCAATATGAATTTTTCCAACTGAACGACCGCGTCAAGCCGGTCCACGGGCTTTACCTTTCCGTAAAAATCGTCGACAGCAAAATCCTGTCCGAATGTGTGAATGGCGGCGTGGGCAATTGGAGCCGTTTTGCTTTTGAACTCCTGACGCCCCAGCAGAAAAACTTTTCGGACAGCATCGGAAAAGTCAATCTGGACCGGCCGAACACCACGACATATCCGACTGATTTTCCGCTCCACTACGCGCCGCTGGACACTATTTCATCCGGCCTGTATCTCACGGACCGGCAACGTTGGTGATGATTCACGCCGCCGCCCGGCGCAAGCGATCGGCGATGGCGGACCACGCCGGAAAATCGGGTGGGGCCTCGACGACGATCAAACCGGCGCCCGCCGCATCGCAGCGATGTAACTCTCCGTATAACGCGCGGGCAAAAGCCTCGGCATCGTACGGGATCACACTGACATTTTCCGCCGCGAAACCGGCGGGGATCTTGGTGTGGGCGATGATATGCACGGCAGGCAACGGCAGGCGATGGGTGGATATCTGCGCGCGCAAGGAGGCTTCATCTGCCCAATCCAAAACGACAAGTTTGGCTTTAGGTGAGTAATGTTTCTTGAGCAAACCGGGGCTGCGGAGTGCTGATGCTCCGGCATTGTCCACGGCTTTTTGATCTTGGACATCGCCACAAACGGCGGCGATCGCGCCGGCGTGGATCATGCCTGGGCGCAAAATTCGGGGCGGCGAAACGGTCAGGTCCAAGACGGTGGATTCGAGGCCGACCTGAGACTGGCCACCATCGACGATCAGGGGAATTTTTCCTTCAAGCTGGGCGCGGACGTGCTGCGCATTGGTCGGGGAAATTTGGTTGGAGAGGTTGGCGCTCGGTGCGGCCAGGGGAAAGCCGCACTCGCGGATGACGGCCTGCATAAATGGATGGCTGGGCCAGCGGATGCCGACCGTCTCGCCGCCAGCGGTGACATTGTCCGGAATCGTTTTGGAGCGGGGCAGCACGAGCGTCAGCGGGCCGGGCCAGAAGGCGTGGGAAAGATCCGCGGCGACCGCCGGCCAGGTGGCGACGGAGGCGTGGGCCATTTCGTTGCCGGACACATGGATGATGATGGGGTTGTGCGACGGGCGGCCTTTAACCTGAAAAATTTTGGCGACGGCGTTGGCATCAAGCGCATTGGCAGCGAGGCCATAGACGGTTTCCGTGGGGAGAGCCACGACCTCGCCGGCGCGCAGAAGTTCCGACGCGCGTTTGACGGCGGCGGTGAACAACGCCTTGTTATGCGTGGCAAGAATTTCCGTTTTCATCGTATGGCCGGGGACTTTTTAGCGCAGAGCGGCATGGAAGGCAAAGTTTCACGGAGGGAAAGTGAAATAAGACGGGGAAAAAGTTAAATAACCGTCCTCACCCCCGCCCTCTCCTCCAAGGAGAGGGAGAAATGTTCCCTGCGGCTTTAAATATGCATGCCGTAAATTGATGGGCCGTTTTACAAAAAATCACTCGTAGCGGAGGGCTTCGATGGGGTCGAGGCGGGAGGCTTTCCACGCGGGGTAGAAGCCGGAAACGATGCCGATGCCGGCGCTGGAGACGCAGGCGATGCCAATCCAGAGGAAAGGCGTGACGGTGGGCCAGCCGGTGGTGATGGCGACAATCTTGGCCGCGACCATGCCAAGCGCGATACCGATCAGACCGCCCGCCGCGCTCAGGGTGACGGCTTCGATGAGAAATTGGATCAGGATGTCGCGTCCACGCGCACCGACGGCCATGCGGATGCCGATCTCGCGCGTCCGTTCCGTGACGCTGACGAGCATGATGTTCATGATGCCGATGCCGCCGACGAGGAGCGACACGCTGGCGATGGCGGCGAGCAACACGGACATGATCTTGGAGGTTTGCGTTGCCATCTGCATGACTTCGAGCTGGGTGCGGACGGTAAAATCTGGCTCGACGCTTTTATGGCGGTCGCGCATGAGATTGTTGATGTCGTTTTGCACCTCGGTGATGGTGTCTTTGCTGGCGGCCTGCACCATGATGGAATTCACAAAAGTACGCTTGGTGATGCGCTTCATGTGGCTGGTATAGGGAATGATGACAACGTCATCCTGATCCTGGCCGAAGAGATTGAAGCCTTTGGCTTCCAGCACGCCCACGATCTTGAAGGGGATGTTACGGATGATCAGCGCCTGGCCGACAGGGTCCTGGTCCGGAAATAATTGATCGACGACGGTTTTGCCGAGAACGGCAACCTTGGCGAGCGAGCGAACGTCGCTGTCAGTGAACATCGCGCCGCTGGCGATGTCCCAATCGCGGATCTGCGGATAATCGGGGGACTCGCCCTGAATGCGGGTATTCCAGTTCAAACCGTTGGCGAGAATCTGCATGCGGTCGTTCACCTCGGGACTGACGGCGACGGCATCGGCCACCTCTTTTTTTATGGCCAAAGCGTCATCGACGGTCAAGGTGGGAGCGCTACCCCAACCGCCGCGCGCGCCACCGAGATTCATGTTGCCGGAAAAAACTGTGACGACGTTCTGGCCGAGGCTGGCGACCTTGTCCTCAACTTGCTTGGTCGCACCAGTGGTGATGCTGACGGCGGCGATGACGGAACCGACGCCGATGATGATGCCGAGCATCGTCAGCAGCGAACGCATCTTGTTCCGACGCAAGGCCGTCGCGGCAATTTTAAATGGAGCGAAAAAACGCATCGCTTAAGTAAGTTTCACCGCTTGTTGCGCTTCGCGGAGGGTTTTCAACTCGGTTTCCGCGTTCAGGCGGTCGGCGACTTTCTCATCGGTGCGGATGAGGCCGTCGCGGAGGATGATCATGCGCTTGGTGTAGCGCGCGACATCGAGTTCGTGCGTGACCATGACGATGGTGATGCCGGCGTCGTTGAGCTTCTGAAAGACGCCCATGATCTCGATGCTGGTCTGGCTGTCGAGGTTGCCGGTGGGTTCGTCGGCGAGCAGCAGGGACGGTTTGTTGACGAGGGCGCGCGCGATGGCGACGCGCTGCTGCTGGCCGCCGGAAAGCTGGTTGGGCTTGTGATCAGCACGCTTGGACAGGCCCACGAGCTCGAGCGAATTCATGGCGCGCTCCTTTTGCTCGTGCGAGGGGATGCGGCGGCGGTTGTAGAGCATGGGCATCTCGACGTTTTCCACTGCCGTGGTGCGCGAGAGCAGGTTGAAGCCCTGAAATACGAAGCCGATCTTGTCATTGCGGACATCGGCAAGGGCATCGCGGTCGAGCGTGGAGACATCGATGCCATCGAGCAGATACTTGCCCTTGGTCGGATGGTCGAGCGCGCCGATCATGTTCATGAGCGTGCTTTTGCCGGAACCGGAGGAGCCCATGATGGCAACGAATTCGCCGGGCATGATGTCGATGGTCACACCGCGCACGGCGTGGACGTCCACTTCACCGGTGTGGTAAATCTTGTGGATCTCCGCGAGCTGGATGACGGGGCGTGTTTGCACGACAGATAAATCAGCGACCGCCGCGGCCACCGAAGCCGCCACCGCCGAACGGGCTGGCTGCCGCAGCCGTGCCGGATGTTTCACCGCCGGTTGAGCCGGTGACGACTTTGTCGCCCTCGCTCAAGCCATCGGTGATCTCGGTGTAAATGCCATCGGTGATGCCGGTTTTGACCTGGATCCGTTTCAGCACGGGGGATGATTCATCACCCTCGAGCAGATAGACCACGTGCACGTTCCGGCCGCCTTTGCCTTTGCCGCCGTGCTGGCCATTGCCGCCGGCGACCTGATTGGTCGGCGGTGCGGGCGCGGCATCCGCGGGAGTGTTGGTGATGACTGCGGCGTTATCCGGCGGACGAAAACGGAGGGCGGAGTTAGGCACGTTCAGGGCATCCGTGCGCTGGGCGGCGATGATGGAAACGTTGGCGGTCATGCCGGGCTTCAATTTATAATCCGCGTTGGTGACGCCGATGACGGCGTCGTAGGTCACAACGTTGTTAAGCGTCGTAGGGGAATTGCGAACTTGTACCACGGCGCCGTGGAAGGTGCGGTTGGGATAGGCATCGACGGTGAAATCAACCGCCTGGCCTTCGAGCACGCCGCCGACATCGGCCTCGGCCACGTTGGAATCGATCTGCATCTTGGTGAGATCGTTGGCGATCTGGAAGAGCGTGGGCGTGTTGAAACTGGAGGCGACGGTCTGGCCGAGATCCACGGCGCGGGAAATCACGACGCCATTCACGGGCGAGAGGATTTTGCAGTAGTTGAGGCTGACCATGGAATTGCTCAACGAGGCCTGCTTGATTTTCACCATGGCCTCGGCTTCATGCAGGCTGGCCAGGGCGGTATCAAAATCCGAGCCGGACACGAGCTTGTTGGTGAAGAGGTCGGCGCTGCGGTTGTATTCCACCTGTTGCAATTCCAAGTTGGCCTTGGCATTGGCGAGATCGGCGTTGGCCTGGGCCACATTGGCTTCGTAGGTGGAGGGATCAATCTCCGCGATGACCTCGTTGGAGGTGACGATGGAATTGTAATCGACGTTGAGCTTGCTGATGCGGCCGGAGACCTGGCTGCCGACGGTGACGTTGACGACGGGGTTCAAGGTGCCGGTGGCGGTGACGAGCTGCATCAATTCGCCACGGCTGGCGGCGGCGGTCTTGTAAGTCACCGGTTCCGCACGTTTATGGCGAACATAAAGCCAGCCGCCCGCGCCCCCCACGAGGAGCACGACGACGATGATCCAGACCAACGAACTTTTACCTGATTTTTCCGGCATAAATAATTAGCTTTGCGTCTCTTTGAGACAGCAATGGCAACCATTAAGTTACGATATTTTTCGCCCATACCGCAATTTCAGTTTGTGACTTTTGTGTGGCAGCGTAAAATCTCCATGTGCTGGAAATCCTCACGAACCAACTGACCGCCGCAAAAATCCTTTCGGCCGACGAGATCGCGCAGGCGATCGAACTGCTGGTGGATGAAAAAATCCCGGTGGCAGCGAAAGCAGATTTCCTCACGGCATTTGCGAAAAAAGGGGAAACGCACGAAGAAATCGCGGCCTTCGCCGGTGCGATGCGCCAGAAATCCGTGCCGTTGCCGCTGGAACAGAACTGGCGCGAGTCGCGGGAGATCCTCGACATCGTGGGCACGGGCGGCGACCGGCTGGGGACGTTCAACATCTCGACGACGAGCGCAATCCTGTGCGCGGCGGCGGGCGTGGCGGTGGCGAAACACGGCAACCGCGCGGTGACGTCGCAATCCGGCAGCGCGGACGTGCTGGAGGCGCTGGGCATCCGCATCGACCACTCGCCGGCGGAAGCGGCGCAGTCGTTGCGGGAAAAAAATTTCACGTTCCTGTTCGCGCCGAATTTTCATCCGGCGTTCAAGCACATCGGCCCGGCGCGGGCGTTGTGCGCGACGCGCGGACAGCGGACGATCTTCAACATTCTCGGGCCGTTGCTGAACCCGGCGCGGCCCTCGGCCATGGTGGTGGGCGTGCCCCGCGCGGAACTGTGCGAACCGCTGGCGCGGGTGCTGCAATCACTGGGCGTCCGGCGCGGCATGGTGGTGAGCGGCACGGTGGGCGAGGCGGCGCATATCGACGAGCTTTCGACGCTGGGCGAAAATTTTGTGGCGGAGTTTTATCATGAACGCGGGTTCACGGCGTCCACGCTGGCGCTGGCAAATTTTCCGCTGCAACCGGCCACGCTGGCGGATTTGCTCGGCGGCGACAAGGTGCAGAACGCGGAGATCACGCGGAACATTTTGCAGGGGACGGATCGCGGACCGAAGCGGGACGCGGTGTTATTAAATGCGGGTGCGGCGTTGTTCGTGGCGAGCAAAGTAAAATCGCTGGCGGAAGGCTGGGAACTGGCGGGGGAAACGATTGATTCAGGCAAGGCGGAGGCGAAGCTGGCGGAATTGGCGGAACGTTGAGACGAATTTTAACCACGGATGGGCACAGATTCACACGGATTGGGGCGGGAAGCCGGAGAAACGCGGAGGCGCGGAGGGCGCGGAGAGACGCAGAAGGGGGAATTGAGGGCAACATTCAACGCCCAACATGCTCTGTAGAAACCTTTTTTTAACAAGGCAACGGGCTTTTGAAGTGTGGCCGTTTTTATGTTCTGAAAAGAACATGGCGAATGGTTTTAGAAGGAAAGCACCACCTCTCCCCAGCCCTCTCCCCCATTTCATGGCGGAGAGGGAGCCAGAGACGCT
>DASZCA010000374.1:0-11774 GCA_035943555.1 Verrucomicrobiia bacterium | reverse complement strand
GGGGGTTCCGCGTTATGGCGCGGACATGGATGAGACGAATCTGCCGCTGGAATGTGGCATCGAGAGCCGGGCGATTGTCTACAACAAGGGTTGCTACATCGGGCAGGAGGTCATCAACCGGGTCCACAGTTTTGGGCATGTGAACAAGGAATTACGCGGTTTGCGGTTGGCGGATGACTTGGCGGCTTTGCCGGTGAGAGGGGATAAATTATTTCACGAGGGCAAAGAAGTTGGATATGTAACGAGTACGGTGAAGTCGCCGACGTTTGGTCATATTGCGCTGGGGTATGTGCGGCGTGAGGTGAACCAAGCCGGGAGCAAACTGAGGTTGCAGGCGGCGAGCGGGGAGAGTCCGGTGACGGTGGTAGAGTTGCCGTTTGTGGGATGATTTTTAGACAGAATTAACGGAATTTTCAGAATTTAAACCGGCAGCATGTCGCCTGATATTTTTGCAGGGTTGCGGTGATGGGCAAAATTGACGGAAGGCGAAGCCTTCTTTAGTCTCCTGCCGGCCTTCGCCGAGCCATCAAGACCATGAAACTTTTGACCTATGCCATCATTGTGTTCGCCGTGTCCATCGCCAGCTTGTCGTTCGGGAACATCCTGTTAAAGCTGGGGATGGATCGATATGCGACACTAACCGCTGCGGGCATGCCCGCCGTACAAGCCGTGGCCAAGGTGCCGCTGTTGCCGGTCGGGGCGGTGCTGATGCTGGTGCAATTTTTCTGCACGCTGATTTTGTTCAAATGGGGCTGGGACGCAAGTGTCGTCATTCCGGTGATGGGGCTGTGTTACTTCACCATGGCGGTGCTTGCCAAATGGATGCTGGATGAACCGGTCAACGCCACCCGCTGGTTGGGCATTTGCCTGATCATCCTCGGAGTTTTTTTTGTGGCGCGTTCCGGGGCCTCTGTAAAAGCGGGATGAAATAATCTTTGAGGGCAGAGCAAACGGAATTTTTATGACTTTGAACCGACGCGAGTTTTTGGGCCTGGCGGCGGCCAGTATTTTAGGAAGCGGCCGGTTGATTTTATTGTTTTAAAATATTTTGTCGGATTTGGGTCCGGTCGGTTATTACATGGGTAAGATGCAGTCTGATTCCGACGCACAATTACTGCGTGCTTATATCGAGCACGGTGCGGAGGCGGCGTTCACCGAGCTAGTCGAGCGGCACACGAATCTGGTTTATTCTGCGGCGCTACGGCAGGTGGAATCACCGGCGGCAGCGGCTGAGGTCGCGCAGGGTGTTTTTCTTGGGTTGGTACGCGGTTCACACGCTTTGCTCCCACGGCTGGTGCCGGAAGCATCATTGGCCGGCTGGCTTTGCCGGAGCGCCCGAAATCTTTCCCTCAACCACCGGCGTGACGAGTTCCGCCGTCTCACCCGAGAACGACAGGCCATGGAACAGCTCATTTCAATCCCTGAAGACGCGCCGGAATGGGATCATCTCCGGCCCGTGCTGGACGAAGCCATGTCTGAACTGGAGGAGGCCGATTACGACGCGCTGGTGCTCCGTTTTTTCCAGCAGCGGGATTATCGCGCGGTCGGCACAGCGCTGGGTGTCAGTGATGACACGGCGCAGAAGCGCGTGACGCGCGCGCTCGACAAACTTCGTGATCTGCTATCTCAACGCGGCATACGTGCGAGCGCCGCAGCGTTATCGGTGGTCATCGCGGCCAATGCCGTGCAGGCCGCGCCGATCGGGCTGGCGGCAACCATTTCCACGGCCACACTCGCGGGTGCCGTCGTCACTTCCGCCGCCATCATCACCGCCAAAACCATTGCCATGACCACACTCCAAAAAATTCTTGTCGCCGCCACCGTCACCATTCTTGCCGGGGCGGGCATTTACGAAGCCCGGCAG
Source organism: Verrucomicrobiia bacterium (assembly GCA_035943555.1). Taxonomy (GTDB): domain Bacteria; phylum Verrucomicrobiota; class Verrucomicrobiia; order Limisphaerales; family UBA11358; genus UBA11358. The sequence goes on along the minus strand of DASZCA010000374.1, from coordinate 9,910 downwards.
GCCGCCGAATTGCGCGATGAAAACCAGAAGCTGCGCCAACAACAAACGCCGCTGGCCGACCAGTTGCAACAAGTGCAAAAGGAGCGCGACGATGCCACCAACCGGGTCGCTTCCCTGGCCGGGGAACTGGCCTTGGTAAAAAAGAATCCTGCGGAAGTGATCAAACTCCGCGGCGAGGTCGGGACGCTACGGCAGGAAAACAAGCTCGCTGGCGAGAAAAGTGCCATCAGCAAGATCACTTTCGACCCGGCCACCCGAAAAGCCCTGCGCGACCAGCAAAAAATGGGGATGAGCAGCATCTACAAAGATTTTGCCAAACGCCTGAACCTAACGCCGGAAATGACGGGCAAATTGAATGACCTGCTCGCTGATAATGTCATGGATAACGTGGACCTTATCACGCAAGTCCTGCACGATGGCAAATCGCAGGCGGAAATAAACCAGATTTTTTCGGCGGCTGACACCACCTTCCAAGGGAAGGTTCAGGCATTGCTCGGAGACGACGCGGTGGCGCAATACAAAGACTACACGCAAAATCTGCTCAGCAGCTTATCCGCGACGCAATTTTCTGATTATATGGCAGGCGACAAGGCGGCAAAACAGGACAAACAAAACCAGCTCCAGCAACTCTTGCAGACGACGACCGCCGCGGCGCTGAAGGATGCGGGGTTGCCGGCGAATTACCAGGTTGTGCCCATGTTGAACTTTGCGAACATCGCCTCGGAAGATCAGGCCAATCAAAGCCTCAATCTGCTGGATGGAATCTATGCGAGCACGATCGCGCAGGGTGGCTCCTTCCTGAGTGCGGATGAACTGGCCAGCCTGCAGACCTTCCGGACCAATGCCATCAACATCAATCGCACGGTGCTCACGATGAACCGGAAGCTGATGGCTCCGATTTCGCAGTAAGCGGGGGGTGCGGACAGGGCATGCCCGCCGTTTTTTTCACTTTATTTGTCCGGTTTGAGCGCCAGCCGGTATTATCTCAAGAGTGAACGATTTGACCGACCAGCAGCTCTTGCAGGATTACGTGGAACAACGGGCCGATGCCGCCTTTGGCGAACTTGTCCGCCGGCATGTTGACGCCGTTTATTCCGCCGCCATACGCCTGACGGGCGAGGAACAATCCGCACGGGACGCCACCCAGGCGGTCTTCGTCATTCTGGCGCAAAAAGCATCTTCCCTGGCCGGTCATCCGGTGCTGTCCGGCTGGCTGCACACCACGGCCCGCAATCAGGCTTGCAAATGCATCCGCTCCGAAGTCCGCCGCCGCAGTTGCGAACAGGAGGCCGCCACCATGAACGAATTGCTTTCTACCGACCCCGAAACCACCTGGGAACACATCGCGCCCCATCTCGATGAGGCGCTGGGGGAATTGAGCGACGCCGACCGCGACGCCGTGATGCTCCGCTATTTCGAAAAGAAATCCGCCCCCGAAATGGCCGGGTTGCTGGGCATCAGCGAGGACGCCGCGCAGAAGCGGGTCGGCCGCGCGGTGGATCGCTTGCGCGAACTGTTTTCCAAACGCAAGGTCACGGTCGGCGCCGGCGGTCTCGTGGGGCTCATTTCCGCCAACGCCGTCCAGTCCGCGCCAGCGGGTCTGGCGACGATCATTTTCCACGCTGCCATCGCGGGCACTGCCGTGACCGCTTCCACTACCATCATTGCCGCCAAAGCTATCGCCATGACAACACTGCAAAAAGTCCTTATTACCGCCACGGTCGCCGCCCTCGCCGGAACCGGCATTTTTGAGGCCCGCCAAGCGGCGCAGCTCCGCGACCAAAATCAGGCTCTCCAGCAACAGGAGGCGCCGTTGACAGATACCATAAGCAAGTTACAGGAGGAAAATGCACGGCTTTCGAACACTGTCGCACAAGCCCATGATCAAAAAGTGCTCTCACAGGCGCAGCTAAACGAATTGCTGAAGCTCCGCGGCCAGTCCGGGCAGGCCCTGACCGCGGTGCAGGAACTAGCCAAAGTCCGGGCGACGGCCGCGCAGCGAAACCAGATACCGGACTATTTCACCAACGCCATGGCCCGAGGCATGGCCGTGGCAGAACAATTTAGGAAAAAGGAAATCCGCGCCAAAGTCGCCCGCATGCAGGATCAATTGCATCTTACCGGTGATCAGGCGTTGTCGGTCAGCAACATCCTGATCGGACAGATCGAAGCCTCGCAACAACACATGTTGCAAGCCATGTCCGGCGGCACACTGCCCGCCACCGCTCAAACCATGGCTCAAAACCGGAAAAGCGACGAAGCGGCGATCAAAGATCTCCTGACGCCCGATCAACTCGCCGCCTATCCGGACTTTGTTCATTCGGAAACCGTTCTCACCGCCGATAACAGCGCGAAAGGTGAAGTCACCACGATGGCCGGCGAAATGGATCTTTCCCCCGAGCAGAAGGACAAAATTCACGCAGTTTTCTATCAATATGACTTGAATAATTCTACCGCCACACGGATGAAAGATGCCCTTGCCAGGGCCGGGGCGAGCGGCAACATGTCTGACGCAGCCACCTTGGCGCTGCAAGCCGGGCAAACGGCACTTGACGACAAATTAAAACTCCTCGGCGACATCCTCACGCCGGACCAATTAGCCGCTTACAAACAAAAGCAGGAAAGCCTGCTGGATACGCAGGCCAACGCCCTGAAGATGTTTATGCCGGCAACAAATGGTGTCACCCAAGCCGCGCCGTGATGTTTTCCTGATGGCTCCGGTTTTTCCGGAGAGAGACGGTTATTACCAGGATGGAATTTTTTTAAAATCCCTTCGCCGCAATGTCCCGGCGAAATTGCGCGCCTTCAAAACTGATCTTTCCCACGGCGGCATAGGCGGCGGCTTGAGCGGTTTTTACGTCTTTGCCGAGCGCGGTCACGCCGAGGACGCGGCCGCCGTTCGTCACGATCTGGCCGTCTTTCAAGGCGGTGCCGGCGTGGAAGGCTTTGGTGTGGGGCAGGGCGTTTGCCGCGGCGAGACCAGTGATGACTTTGCCTTTGGGATAGTTACCGGGATAGCCACCGCTGGCCATGACGACGCATACGCTCGCGAGCGGGTTCCATTTTAGTTCGTGCTTGGACAAGGTGCCGCTGGCGCTGGCGTCCAGTAACTCAACAAGATCGTTTTCCAAACGCGTGAGATAGACCTGCGTTTCGGGGTCGCCGAAGCGGGCGTTGAATTCCAAAATCTTCGGGCCGTTTTTCGTGAGCATCACACCGGGATAGAGGAGGCCGCGATAATCGATGCCTTCAGCAACGCAGCCGCGCATGAAGGGTTCGAGAACTTTGTGCGCGGTTTCGGCGAGTTGCCCATCGCTCAAGAAAGGCGTGGGCGAATAGGTGCCCATGCCGCCGGTGTTCAGGCCGAGATCGCCATCGAGGGCGCGCTTGTGGTCTTGCGAGGTGGGGAAAATTTTCGCGGTGTGGCCATCGCACAGGGCGTGCATGGAAACCTCGACGCCTTCGAGGAATTCTTGGATGACCACGCTGGCGCCGGCGGCGCCAAAGGCTTTGCCGACCATGATCTCATCGACCGCTTTTTCGGCCTCGGCTTGGTTAGTGCAGATGAGGACGCCTTTGCCGAGGGCGAGGCCATCGGCTTTTACGACGCATTTGCCGGCAAGGCTGGCGCAAAAGCGTTTGGCGGCGGCCACGTCGGAAAACGTTCCGGCGGCAGCGGTGGGGATACCGTATTTCTCCATGAACTTTTGGGAGAAAACTTTGGACGATTCGAATTGCGCGGCTTTTTGATTCACGCCCCAGATCTTGAGGCCGTGTTTTTGGAACAGGTCCACGATACCGAGCGCGAGGGGGTTGTCCGGGCCGACGATGGTGAAATCGACTTTCTTCTCCTGGGCGAAGGCGAGGAGTTTGGGCAGGTCTTCCGCGCTGAGGTTCACGCACTCGACAATGGAAGAATTCTTGGCGAGACGTTCCTGCGCGATGCCGGCATTGCCCGGCGCGCACCACATCTGGGTGGCGTGCGGCGACTGCGCGAGTTTCCAAACGAGGGCGTGTTCGCGGCCGCCCGAACCGATGACGAGTATTTTCATGAAAAAGCCGCCCGCAGGTTACGCGAGCGGCGTGATTTCAAAATAAAAATTTTACTGAAGTTTGGCGTCGAGGTTTTTGGATTCGCCCTTGTTGACGGTCAACTCTGCAACCAAGGCGCCGTAACGGATTTTGACCGGGCCGGTGGCGCTGATGTTTCTGATGGTGACGGAGGCGAGTTTGCCGCTTTGCCACTTGAGGCCGACCTCGTAACCACCACGGGCGCGCAGGCCGGAAATTTTTCCCGTCGGCCATGCCGAGGGTAACGCGGGCAGCAGTTCGATCTCGCCGGCTTGGGATTGCACCAGCATTTCCGCCATGGCGGCGGTGCCGCCGAAATTGCCATCGATCTGGAAGGGCGGGTGAGCATCGAACAGGTTGGGATAGGTGCCGCCGCCGCTGCCGCCGTAATCTGTGCCCTTGCCGCCGGCGGGCTGGATCAGGTTCTGCAACAACTTGAAGGTGCGGTCGCCATCGTGCAGGCGTGCCCACAGGGCCATGCGGAAGGCAGTCGCCCAGCCGGTGCTTTTGTCGCCGCGAACATCCAGCGTCTTGCGCGCCGCTTCGGCCAGGGCCGGAGTCGCGGTCGGAGAAATCTCATTGCCGGGATACAGTCCCCAGAGATGGGAGACGTGGCGGTGAGTGGGTTCGGGTTCTTTGTATTCTTCGAGCCATTCCATGACGCGGCCATCGCTGGCGATGCGTGTGGGCGGCAGGAGGTCGCGCTTGGTCTTCAAGGTGTTGGCGAAATCTTGGTCGATGCCGAGAATGTCTGAGGATTCGATACAGGCACCGAAGAGGAAGCGCAGGAGTTGGTTGTCGAGCGTCGGTCCCATACAGACGTGGGCGTTTTGGCCGTTGGTCATGGTAAAGGCGTTCTCGGGGGAATTCGCGGGAGCGGTGACGAGCCAGTGATGCGAGGGTTCCTCGATCAGGGTGTCCGAGAAAAATTCTGCGGAGCCGCGAAGAACGGGGTAGGCGCGCTTTAGAAATTCTTTGTCACCGGTGAATTGCCAATGTTCCCAGAGATGATGGCAGAGCCAAGCGGCATCGCTCGGGGTGAGGCCCCAAGCGGCGCTTTCGCCGGGCGAGGTGAAGCCCCAAGCGTTTGCGAGCACATGCGCGACCCAGCCGTGCGCGCCATAATACTCTTTCGCCGTCTTGGCACCGGGTGCCTGCAAGGATTCGATGTAGGCGAAGAGCGGTTCGTTCAGCTCAGTGAGATTGCAGACCTCTGCGGGCCAATAGATCATCTGGATGTTCACGTTGAGGTGGAAATCCGCGCCCCAAGGCGGGGCGACGGTGTCCGCCCACAGTCCTTGCAAGTTGGCAGGCATGCCGCCGGGGCGAGAGGAGGAGATGAGCAGGTAGCGGCCGAAATTAAAATAGAGGACGGCGAGCGAGGGGTCGTTGGCGAGGTCGCGGGCGGCGATGCGTTCAGGGGTTGGCTGGGAGGCGATCGCTGAGTTGGTGGTGGCCAGTTCCAGTTTTACGCGGTTGAAATAATTTTGGTAATCGGCGATGTGCGCGGCGAGCAGGCTTGGATAGTTTTTCTTGGCGGCTGCTGCCAGATCTTTCTTGGCAGCGGCGGCGACATCACGGCGGCTTATTTTAGCGAAGCGTTCGTAATCGGTGGCGGCGGAGATCAGCAACAACGCTTCATCGGCACCGGTCACGGAAATTTTTCCATCGGCTGAGGATACTTTGCCTTTGGTGTTCATCAGGCGTAATCGGGCGGCGTATTTTACGCCGTCACCGCCGGCGCCGTTGGTCATGGCGCCGGTCATCAAGAGTTCGTCGGTGCCGATGGTTTCGGTCTTGAAACGTTCGGGGCGGTCGAGCTGGGCGGCGAAATTGAGCTGGCCGGGTTTGTCGGCGCCCAGTCGAATGACGATGACCTGATCGGGGGCGCTTACAAAAATATCGCGGGTGAATTTTACTCCGCCGCGGGTGAATTCCGTGTGGCCGGTGGCGGTGGCGAGGTCGAGTTCACGGCGGTAGCCGGCCGGTTCATTGGTATCGGCGCAGGTAAATTTTAGGTGCAGGTCGCCCAGCACTTCGTAGGAGCCGTAGGGGACTTCGCCGGGATGGCCGTTGGCGGAGCCGCGACCGGCGCAGGTGAAATTGTGGTTCACAAGTTTCTCGGCCTCGGCATTTTTACCGGCGAGCAGCAGGCGGCGGATTTCGGGGAGCGCGGCGGCGGCATTGGTGCGGTCGGCTGCCTGCACGGAGCCGGACCAGAGCGAATCTTCGTTCAAGGCGATGCGTTCATCATCGATGCCGCCGAAGTCCATGGCGCCGAGGCGGCCGTTGCCAAGCGGGGTGGACTCGATGAAGCTGCGGGCGGGTTTTGCCAGCCAGACGGTGGTGTCGGGGGAGGAGGCGAAAACTGGGAGAGCGACGGTGACGGACAGCAATAGAAAGAGTTTTTTCATGTGGAGCGCAAATTTGCAACAACGGTGAATGCTTAATTAGTAGCTAAATTTTTCATTTATGGAAAGACCGCTCGCTTTACATCGGATGAATGGATTTTTGGATGGGGGGATTGGTGAGGGTGTTGTGGGTGAGGGTTTTAAATAATATGGATGGTTTTTTGCGGGTGAAGGCGGCGTGGCGCTGCGCTTCCCGCCGCAGTACAGGACACGCTGGCGCGAGGGATGACTGTTCATGTGCTCATATGGTGTGGCAATGAATTAGTTTGTCGTGGTTGGCAAAAGGCGGCGCGCGCGGAGCGACGCGCCCTACCTGCGCAAGGCATTGCGATGGTTTTGGACGTTTGGGCTGCCGTAAGACTGTAATGTTCAAATTTTGGGCGGCGTTGAAAGTGCCCGGCTCGGTTGTGTTTTGTAAGCTGAAGCGGCGTAAACGCCGCGCTCCGATACGCGGCTGGCGTAACCTCATCGCGCGACTTTTAATTGTCCAAACTTTTGGAGATGTCATTTTGGCTCAATGATTTCGGCGGACCGAAGTTTCAAAACGGTTTTCTGGCCGGCGAAATCGGGGCGGTCTTTTGGCTCGATGTAGATCGGGGCGTCTTGGCGGAGCGGCAGGATTTCGAGGCGCAGGTCGCCGGTGAAGATCTCAGGGGCGTAGCGTTTCAGGCCGAGGTCGAATTCGCGACCGGCGTAGAAGTTGTCGGCGATGAGTTTGCCGTTCAGGGTCAGGCGGGCGACGTCGCCGAGGTAATGAATTCGTAATAGAGACGAGTTCGTGCCGAGCTGGAGCTCGGCGGTCCGGGTGGAAGGCAGTTTGATTTGCCAGATAGCGGCATTGGTGAAATCGGCGTCGGTGGGGGCGAGGGCGATGTGGGATTTGCCGGTGCTCAAGGGGATTTCGCGGGCGTAGCCAGCGGGTTGTAATAACTCGGTTTTTACCTTGGTCGCTAACGTCTTCGGTTTTGTTTCGAAAATCACTTTGCCGGTTTCATCTTTTTGTAAGGCCAGAGAATCGGCTTCGCTCAATAGAACGATCTGGATTTTCTCGCCGATCCGGTTTTTCAAAGAGATCGCCGTTTTGCGGCCGGGTTTCACATCATGAAATTCAACGAGGGAGGGCACCATGGCGTCGGGCGTCTGGGTATATTCCGTGAAACTAAATTCCGCTTTTATGCCCGGTGTCTCCGCAAAATAATAGGTTTGAACTTCGCCCGCTTCCGTCATGCAGACAGGTTGGGCGGTGGCGTAGTTTAGAGTCACGCCAGTGAGGTTTAAGTTGAAGGGCCAAAAGAAGAAGCTATTCGCGGGGATGGTGACGGGCTTCTGTGGGAAGACACATTGGCCGCTGGGCAGATTCAATTTGAATTGCACATCGCGTTTTTCCGGCAGCGGTTGAAGGCGTTGGTAGTTATTCACGAAGACGTAGCCGCTGCTATTGTGATCGTCGGAGCGCACGGACCAGCGGAGGGTGGTGAAATCATTTTTATTGGTGACGAGGATATCGGGCAGGGTTACGGGCATTTGGGCCAACTGCGTGCCGAAATCGTGGAGGAAGAGGTGCAGGCGGCGGAGCCAATAGTATTGCGGATTGATCTGGCCGAACTCGCCGATTGGAGCGTTGAAATCGTAGGATTTCACGGGCAGATCGTTGGGGTAGCCGGTGGCCGAGGATTCTTGGAGGGTGGACAACTTGCCTTCGGGATTTTGGCCGCCGTGGAACATATAGTAACCGAGCAGGCTGCTGCCACTGCCGAGCTGAGTGAGGACGACGGCTTCCATATCGCGCGGGTCGTAGTTGATGCGGCGATGGTAGGAGGCGGGCATGCCGCCGCCGACTTCGCAGGTGAGGTGCGGATATTTTTCGGTGCCGGCGGTGTCGCCGTCCTTTTGGTTGCCGAGCGTGTCATTGCCCACGCCGGTGTCCGTGCGGGTGCGTTTGAAGATGAAATTTTCCCAACTGCTGCCATCCATGGGTTTGAGGCTGCGTTCCCAAAATCCATCGGGATAGGCGCCGAAGAGCGGGAGCAGTTCGCCGAGCGGGACGGGCGTGTGCATGGCCGGCCAGCCGGTCTTGATGTAGAGGGGAACATCGAGGCCGGACTCGATGGCGAGTTTTTTGAGGGCGAGCAGATAGTTGGGCGAACCGCCGAATTCGTTATCGACCTGGATGCCGATGACAGGTCCCCCGTCTTTCCAGAGTTCGCCTTGCATCTGTTGGGCGATCTGGGCGTAGAGCGGTTTTACGGCGGCGAGAAAATTGGGATCGGTGGAGCGCAGTTTCCAATCTTTGTGCGCGACGATCCAATCGGGGAAGCCGCCGTTGCGGACTTCGCCGTGACACCAGGGGCCGCAGCGGACGATGACTTTGAGTCCGATGTCATTGCAGGTCTGTAGAAATTTTTTCAGGTCGCGCTGGCCGGTCCAGTCCCATTGGCCCTCGATTTCTTCGTGATGGATCCAGAAAACGTAGGTGGCGACGATATCGACACCGCCGGCTTTCATCTTGAGGAGTTCCTCGCGCCACTCGGCCTGGGGCACGCGTGAATAGTGCAGCTCGCCCATCACGGGGAATACCGGGCTGCCGTCGAAGAGCAGGCTGCGACTGTTGACGGAAATCTCGTGGCCGGCGGGATTTTTCGTGGTGCCGAGTTTGAAATAGCCGGAAGTGGCAGGCGGCGGGACTTGGACGGTGGCGGAGACGATTTCGGCGTGGAGGGCACCGGAGAAAAAGGGCGCGCCCATGGCGGCGGCAAGCAGCAGTTTTTGGAAACGGGAAATCATGCGGGGAGGTTACGCGGCGGGGACGGATTTGGAATGGAAAAACTGCCGCCAATTCTGGTGATATTGCCGGGGTAGGAGACGTGAGGAGTGACCCGTGATTCGTGAGGGTTGACTGAGAAACGCAGAGGCGCAGAGGGCGGGGAGGGGCGCGGAGATGGATTAATTATTGAGAAAGACGAAGAGGATGAGTATGAGAAAGATTTTTAGCGCGGGGCACCCGGGGTGGTTTGGCCTGCTTTGGGTGGCTTGACTCGGTGGGGGCGTGGCTTAAAATGCGGATATTCTATGAAGGTCAGGAGGGCGTTTACTCTCATTGAATTGCTGGTGGTCATTGCGATCATCGCCATTTTGGCGGCGTTGTTGCTGCCGGCGTTGAGCACGGCCAAGGAACGGGCGTGGCGGGTGAACTGCATGAGCAACCTGCGGCAGATCGGCTTGGCGACCGCAGTGTACGTGGACGACTATGGCGGCATGCTGCCCATGGGCCATTGGACGCTGACCACTTATCCCGGCAGCGAAACGGGAATCACGGTCGCCAACATCAAGGCCGCAGACTATGCCGTGGGCATCGGGGTCATGATGAAAGAGAAATTGTTGCCCGAAGCACCGGGAGTTCCTTTTTGTCCGTCGCGTAAAACCGGCCG
>DASZCA010000373.1:0-6800 GCA_035943555.1 Verrucomicrobiia bacterium | reverse complement strand
TTATTAGCCCAAAAAAGATGCGGATGAAGAAGGAAGAAAACAATCAAGTGCGCGGCGGGTTAATGCGAGCGGTGGTGGCCGACGTGGTTGCGGCGGCTGATCCCGCGCCGAGCGGGACACATTGCGGGTGTCACCGACGGGTCCGTTGGGCCTTGTTGGACCCAAAAAATTTATGAAAACGCGAATTGGCACAAATAGGGGAGAAATTGGAGCCGACGTACGGCGGCTGCTACAGGAGGAGATTGCTGGCGCAGGTCCTTGGGCGACGATGAGCTTTGATGGTTTTTTTAAAATAAAAATGTTGGCTTCCGGCGTGCCGAGCTGGAGCCCGGCGATCCGACAGGTTGGGGGCGGGCCGTCCCCGCTCCGTTGTGGCAACTTCGCCAACACCGGTTTACACCCCTTTAAACCGCTTTCAACCGTTTTAAACCTGCTTTTTAAAAATTTATGAGAATAAAGACGAGGAAAGGCAGAATGATTTTAGATACGATGGCCGAGGGGGCGTTTTATTTTATGATCGGCCTTAACGGGAAACGGGCAGAAATAATTTTTAGACAAGCGGGCATTTCGTGCGACGTTTGCCACGATAGTGTACAGGCATCGGCGCCATGCAGTCTGGATGGCGGCGGCCATTGTGGAACAAGTTGATGAAACTACGCCTGGTAAATTTTTTACTTTGCGCGGTTTTCGGGCTGGCACTGCTGGTCGGAGGACTGCTGATACCGGCGCACCTGCGTGCGCTGGATGGCGTCGTTTTGAAAAGTGCCGGGCGGGGCGGCCAGAGCGTGGCGGACGAAGCCAAGGCAGCGGCAGACAAAGACCGGTTGGGAGTGGCGCAGTTGCTTTTGCAGGCTTCAAAAAATTCCGGTGACGAACGTTTGAAGGCGGCGGTGGCGGATCGGCAGCGACAAAATACCGGAGCACTTTTTTGGGGCGCAAATACTTCAACCAAAAATATCTTTGGAAATGGCGTACGGCCGGGGGATGAAAATTTATCCGGCACAGACTTCATCATCCGGCAGGAAAATCGTGAGGCAGCTTTGATGCGGTTGCAGGGTTCGACCAATGCCGCCGTGCAGGAATTATTGCGGGCGCGAGGATTGACGCAGCTGGGGATGTTTTCGCCGTCGTCCTCCGCTTCCGGCCAGGCTTTTGATGCGTCGATCTGTGTCACAGGATTATTGTTAGATAGCGGGGATTTGACGGCGGGCTTGAGCACTGACTTTCTGAACACGGCCACCCAAGCGAATCATGGCGTTGGGACTTTGCCGCTGGAGAAGTCGCTGATGGATTTGTTGTCGCTGGGGCAGCGATTGAATTGGGACCAACTGACCGCGTTCGTGGCGCACGTTTCAGATGCGGAGACTTTACATCGGCTGGCGGAAGAAGCGCGTAACGCAAGCGACAAGCTGCCAGTGTTGTTCGCGGCCGTGGTGCTGTCCGAAAAACCGGTGGCCGTGACAGATTATCTGGCCAAGTTTAAAGACACGGGCTGGGCTGACCTGCGGGCCAGCCTCCAATTCGGCGTTGGCGGCGTGAATGAGCTGGTGAAACGTCAGCAACGATTTTTTGAACCGAGAAGAATACGGGCTTTGGCAGCCTACGATCCGTTCGGCAGTTTTTATATCGCGACGTCCAAGTTGTCGGTCCAGCAGCCCGGAGCGGCGTTGGGGTTAAAATGGCTTTTGTATTTGGCGGCCGGATTTTTCTGGGCGCTGGCGCTGCATCATGCGCGCCCAACGGCGCCGGCATCGGAACGGTCGGTGCCAACGCGCGGCTTTCATGTTTTCCGTGAATTTTTATTTTCGCTGGCATTTCTGCTGGTGGTCCTGCTCTTAAGCGAGCCGTTTCTCGCCCAAGACAGCCAGAGGGAAACGTTTTCCCTCCGACTGGTCCCGCCCACGACGGGCGCGCCGGTCCCTGCCGGAATTGCCGCCCTGCACCAAACCCTTATGAACCCCACCATCCTGCTCACGCTGCTGGTATTCTTTGTCCTGCAAGCGCTGATCTACATTTCCTGCCTGGTGAAGCTCGCGGAGATCCGCCGGCAAAACATTCCACCGCGCATGAAGCTCAAGCTGCTGGAAAACGAGGACCACCTGTTCGACGCGGGATTGTACCTCGGTTTCGTCGGCACCATTGTTTCGTTGATCGTCGCCTCCATGGGGTTGATTAAATTCAGCCTGATGGCGGCGTATTCGTCCACGTCGTTCGGCATCATCTTCGTGGTGGTGTTCAAAATTTTTCACCTGCGCCCGGCGCGGCGGACTTTGTTGCTGGAAGCGGAGGCTGAAAGCGCTCCCGCTGAAATCCGCGCCCCGGCCACCATTTTGCCATCATGAACCGGAGCATCCTCATCGTCATCTGCGACTTTCTGTTGCTGAGCCTGCTGACGTTTTCGACGGACATCAACAAGATGGCCGATGAAAACACGCAGCCGCCGACGAAGGTGACGGTGGCGACCAACGTGGTGGCGAACGCCAGTACCGACCTGGCCGCCGCGATGAAACGCGCGTTGGAAGAAGAGAAGCAGGGGCGCGAGCAATTGCAGCAACAACTGGCGCAGGCCCGCACTGTGTCGTCGCAGGCGCAGGCACAAATGAGCGCACAGGCACAGGAAAATGCACGGCTGCAACAGCAATACGCCGCCGCGCAGACGAACGCGGAAGATTTGAGCCGTCAATTGCAGTCCGTATCTGCACAGGCGCAGGCGTCTTCGCAGAAACTTGCGTTGACGGAAGCCGAGGCAAGGCAGCAGGGCGAGCGGGCGGATGCGCTGCGGCAACAGCTTGATTCGCTGGGCCAGAGCAACCAGGTGACCCTCTCCGAAAAGCAGCGCCTCATGACGCAGTTGCAGGTGGCTGAAGCGGAGCGGAAGGCGGCGGCCGACCAGGCGGCATTGATGCAACAAGAGGTGGCGGCCGAACGCGCCGAGAACGCCAAGCTCGCGGAAGGTTTAAAGACCCTGGCCACCAACTCAACGCAGTTGACGCAGGAAATCCGCGACAATCGTGCGCTGGCACCGAACACCATTTTCAGCGGTTTGGTTTCCAACCGGGTTGATGCGAACATTCTCGCTTCCCGGCCAAGTTTTCTGGGTTTCGGCGGGGACCGGCCGAGCAAAACGAAAACCGTGCTGGTGATGGATGGCACAAGCCTGTTCGCGCTGTGCCATGTGCAAGACACGCCATTGGTGTTGTGGGATCCGGGCACGGATTGGGACAAACTGAGTGGCACGCTGACGTGGCAAGGGGCGCAGGTGCCGATCCATGCGCTTTCGTTTCACGCGCAAGATCCGCGCATCGTGATGTTGCCGGTGACGACGGAGGAGGCCGCGAAGCTAGGCGGCAAGGTTTACCGCGTGGCGGCGGACCCGTACAAATTTCAGGACGCGGTGATTGTTGGGGCGGATGAGGGTTATTATGGCGAGTGCAGTTTCCAGATCGACCTGTCTACGCCGCATTACCTGAAGCTGGACCGGAATCTTTTAAAAGGATTATTTGGAAAATTTAATCCGTCGCGCGGAGACTTGGTCTTCAGCCGCCGGGGCGAGCTGCTGGGCATGATGGTGAACAACACGTATTGCCTGACGATCAAAGATGTCACGGTGGCGGCAACCATTCCCTTCGGACAGGACTTGCATCAACAGCCTACGGGAAAAACATTGGCAGACCTGTATGGGCAAGTTTTCCGGATGCCGCTGCGGCTGCAATAAGCGAACTTCGCACCAATATTAAAATGAGCGTTGACAAAAATTCATTTCGGCCTAAATATATCCATAGTCGATATATCCATAACAATGGCAAATTCCAAAACTGAACCTGAAGGCAGGTTGCCGCTCACGCCGGCAGTATTCCACGTGCTGCTGGCGTTGGCGGGCGGCGAACGCCATGGCTACGCCATCATGCAGGAAGTGGCGGAAAGCACGGGCGGGCAGATCAAGCTGGGGCCGGGGACTTTGTATGGCACGGTGAAACGATTGCTGGCGGCACAGTTGATCGAGGAATCAGACGAGCGTCCGGATCCGCATCTGGATGATGACCGGCGCCGTTATTATCGGCTCACTGGCGTGGGCGAAAAAGTCGTGCGCGCGGAAGCACAGCGCTATGCGGACATCGTGAAACTCGCGCGCGGGAAAAAACTGATTCCCAAACCTGCCTAAACTGATGAAAACGAATCCAGGCCACCGGATGCTGGCGGCTTCAAGAACTGTTTATGGCTGGCTGTTGCAGGCGTATCCGCCGACACACCGCGCAGAATATGGTCCGGCCATGGCGCAATTGTTTCGCGACCAGAGTGATGACGCATGGACGGAGTCAGGCGGTTGGGGATTGCTGAAGCTCTGGTTGCGGGTGGTGCCGGATTTGATAAAGACATCAATCGTTGAACGGTTTGCCGCTCTTAGTGAAAGGAAATCTATGCCGGATAAAATTGCCAGCCTGGTGCAACCACGCACTGTTTTTCTCAGGATCTTCATGGCGGTATTTCTGCTGAGCGTCACACTGTCCGTAATCATCACCAACATTCTGCCGGAAACCTACGCCAGCACGGCGACAGTCAGATTGGAAAACGACCAGCCATCGAAGAATTACGATCCTTATTTTATACAAACACAATTTGAAGTCATACAATCTCCATCTGTTCTTAATCGGGTCATAGATCGATTGAAGCTCAATGTTCAATGGGGCAAGAAATATTTTGCCGGTGAAACGCTCAAGTCCACCGAAACCATGGAAATCTTGAAGGGGCGTTTAAGTTTAAGGCCCATTGGCAACAGTGCGCTGGTTGGGATCACCTGCTACAGCGATGATAGGGTTGAGGCGGCGTCCATCGCCAACGGCATCGCAACCGCGTACAGGGATTATCGGGAAGAGTCTCGTATTGAATCCGGCTCGGCAATGCCGCAACGTGCATTGGTTCAAATCACCGACAGAGCCGAACCGGGGATCAAGCCGGTGAGACCAAACAAGACCACAGACGTCGTTATGGGTGCCATATGGGGAATCGTACTGGCCTCGGTCATTGGCGGCGTGTCTGTGCTTGTCGTGCTCGGCTTGCGAAAACGAAGAACGTCGAAGATGACTGCGGGTTAATTTTTGGCGGTGGACTATTTTTTGCCCGCTTGACGCGCCAATTCCAAGATGCCCTCGGCAGCTTCCACGTCGCCATGAATCTCGAACTTCGGCGGCAAGCCTTGCCGGCCGATCCAAGTATCTTTGTCGTACATCTCCATCAGGCGGGGCAACAGGTCAGCTTCCGTGACCTGAAATCCCAAGCCGAGGTCAGACGCGAGGCGGGCATTGATGAACTGTTCAGCATGGCCAGGCACGGGCAGGACAAAGGTGGGCTTGCGAAAGGCGAACGCCTCGGACAACGCGGAATAACCGCCATTGATGACCAGCGCGTCGGCGCGGGCAAGCAATTCGGTGTTGTTCATCAGTCGTCCGTGAAATTTTACGTTGCCGTGCGAATTGCCGTCACGTCCGACGACATCGACATTAAAAGGGAAATCGCGTCCGTCGAAGTTCACGAGCGTGGCATGCACCGATCCGCTCAGCATGAAGACGACGTTTTTGAGCTGTTTCGGCGACAAGTTCGGCTCGGGTGTGGAGGCGATGATTTCGCGCACGTTGCGGCGGACGATCAGGCCGATGCGGCGAAATTTCGGATGGCGCGTCGGAGTGCGGAGCGGATACGGGCTCAGAATCAGGTCGCAAAATTGCCGATGAAAAAGGTAGTCGGAAAATTCTACGAACCAGAAATGGCTGCGCACACCCTTGGCATCGCGGCGATGTTTCAAGAATTCCGTGACGACGACTTCGGAATTGTTGATCGCGGCGATGGGAATTTTGCGTTTACGCAGCGGGGCGGTGGCGTATTCTGAATCCGTCACGGCGATATCCGGGCGAACCTGCTCGATGATCTGTTCCAGCTTGGCGCGTTTGGCCTGCGCCAGCTTGGCAAGTTTGCCGACAGTTTTGATCGTGGCCCAGCCGCTGACACCGCCGTTGGTGCCGGAATAATAGAACGACGCCATCTCGTTCAACGACGCGATGCCCGGGCGGTTTGCAAAGTATTTCAGGCCGTTTCCAGACGTGAGCACGTGGACGCTCACGCCGGCGGCGGCGAGGTTCTCAATCACAGCGTGACAGCGGGTGCTATTACCCATGCCAAGGCCGTTAATGAGGAAAAGACAGGAGATTGCCACGCAGCAAAATGGCATTGTCCGCTTGACAAAAGCAACAATTATTCAGAGAAGGCAGCGATGATTATTTGTGCGGATGACTACGGAATGCGGGCGGATATCGACCGTGCGATTCTCCAGCTTTGCGGCGAAGACAAACTGAGCGCCGTGTCCTGCATGGTGCTCTTCGAGCGTTGCGACAGCGCGCTTATGGAAAAGCTCCGCGAGCTTGAGGCGTGGGTCGATATCGGCCTGCATTTTTGCCTGACGAACGAAAATTTGCCCCTCTCGGCCCCGCTGGAAAAAACCGTCCTGCCGGAATTTAAAACCCTGTTCCGCCGCTCCCTGTTCCGCACCTTGAAGCACGAAGAAGTCACTTCCTTGCTCACGGCTCAATACAATCTCTTCGTGCAAAAATCCGGACGTACGCCGGATTACATCGACGGCCATCAGCACGCGCATCAGTTGCCGGTTGTGGCCGAAGCGGTGGGACATTTTGTGCGCCATTTGCCGGGCCGAAAGCCCTACGTCCGCAACACGCGGCTCTCGACGCGCGAACTGCGTCAAAAAGGTCTGCCCAGTCTCAAAGCCGGTTTCATCGGCTCATTTGGCAAAC
>DASZCA010000372.1:0-8097 GCA_035943555.1 Verrucomicrobiia bacterium | reverse complement strand
ATGACAAGCAGGTTTGGCCGGATCGCGAGGGGGCGATTTTGACGGTCTCGGAAAATGCCTGGAAGCAAAACCATCCGGCGGCAGCGCCAGCGATGCAGGTGGGCCCCGGGCGGGGCGACTTGGAATTTCATTATGCCGGTTTGAGCCTCGGTTCGCCGTTGCGCGTCCGTTTCAAATACAAGCTCGACGGCTTGGAGAATAACTGGAACGACGCCGGGGTGGAGCGAAAAGCCATCTACCGCCATGTGCCTCCGGGCGAATATGTATTCCGCGTCATCGCTTGCAACAGTGACGGCGTCTACAGCCAAGAGGGGGATCTGTTGAGAGTGAAGGTGAATCCGCACCTTTATCAGACCGTCTGGTTTCAAGGCGGCATGGGATTGATCGCGGTGATGATACTATTGCTCGCCGTGGTCATCGCCATGCGCCGACGGATGCATCACCGGATGGAACATCTGGAGCAGCAGCATGAACTCGAGCGGGAGCGGTCACGGATCGCACAGGATCTGCATGATGACCTGGGCGCCGGCCTGACGGAAATCAGTTTGCTGGGCGGTTTGCTGCAAGATCCGGCGCGGTTTTCTACCCGCAAACAAGAGGCGTTGCAGCGCATCGTGCAACGTTGCCACGATCTGGTCGTGGCTTTGGACGAAATCGTCTGGGCGGTCAACCCGCGGAATGATTCGGTCAATTCATTGACGGGCTACCTCAGCCGGTACGCGCAGGGATTTTTGGAACCAACCGCCATCCGCTGCCGTCTGGAAGTGCCGGAAGCAGGACCGGAACATCCGCTGAGCTCGGAGCAGCGGCATAATCTCTTTTTGGCTTTCAAGGAAGCACTGACGAATGTGGTCCGCCATTCGGAAGCCACCGAGGTGCGCATCAAGATTGCGTTCGAGGACAAGAAGCGTTTGCTGATGGTCATCGAAGACAACGGGCGCGGCCTGCCGGCGGCCACCACGGGCGATGCGGGCGACGGTTTGAATAATTTGCGGCGCCGGATGGCGCAGATCGGCGGAGAATGTGATATTGCCAGCCTGCCTGCCGGCGGCGTGGCGGTCACCCTGAGCGTGCCGCTCACATAAAATTAAACCAGTGAAAGAAAAAGTGATCACCGTAGGAATTGTGGAGGACGATGCCGGCATCCGGCAGAGCCTGGAATGGCTGTTGAAATCGTCGGCGAAATTTTTGTGCGTGGCGGCCTGCCGCAGCGCGGAGGAGGCGTTACGCGTGCTGCCGAAAGCCGCGCCGGAAGTCATCCTCATGGACATCAATTTGCCGGAGATGTCAGGCATCGAATGCACTGCGCGCATGAAGGAACTGCTGCCGGAGGTGCAGGTGGTGATGATCACCGTCTATGATGATGCCGACCGGGTTTTCAACGCGTTGCGAGCGGGGGCGAGCGGTTACATCCTGAAACGCGCCGCGCCGGAAAAGATTTTGCAGGCCATCCGCGAAGTCCATGCCGGCGGCGTGCCGATGTCGAGCGAGATCGCCCGCAAGGTCTTGGGGACGTTCCGGGAACCGGCACCTGCGCCCGCCGCCGCCGAAGACAACCTTTCCCGCCGCGAACAGGAGGTTCTGGAACTGCTGTCCCAAGGCTGCGCCAACAAGGAGATCGCGGACAAGCTTTCCATCAGCATTGAGACGGTCACCTGGCATCTACGGCATATCTATACCAAGCTGCATGTGCGCTCGCGGACGCAAGCGGCTTTGAAGTATCTAAGCCAGCGTAAGAATCCGTAGGGGTTCATTACCCCAGTTTTTGGGGGCTGGCTGGATTCAACAGATGAAGCATAATTAACATTGATGAACCCAATGTTGAAATGCCAGCGGCCAAGTCGTCTGCCAGTCCGCCCGTCTGCCTCCGGTTTTACTTTGATCGAGTTGCTGGTGGTGATCGCCATCATTGCCATCTTGGCGGCGATGTTGTTGCCGGCTTTGAGCCGGGCCAAGTTGAAGGCGCAGCAGATCGCCTGCGTGAGCAACCAGAAGCAGATGACCTATGCGTGGATTCTCTACGCGGATGATTTCAGCGACAAGTTGGTGGTGAATGCCAACAACGTGGCGATCAATTCGGGCATAGTCGGCTGGGTGCAGAATGTACTGATCTGGGATCAAGGCCCGCCTCCGCAAAACTATCCGCAAAATTACGATCTCAGCCTGCTGGCCAATGCTCTCCTCGGTCCGTATTGTGCCAAGGCCGTATCGATCTACAAATGTCCCGGCGATCGTTCTTTGGGTTTCCAAGGGCCGCGTAACCGCAGCATTTCCATGAACAGCCAGATGGGTGGCGGCGTTGTCGCCACCATTGCCGGTCAAGGTGGCGTGGTAAATCAATACGGCACGGAAAACTGGAAGATCTTCAACAAGCAGTCTGACATCAACAATCCTTCTCCGGTCAATGCCTGGGTGTTCATCGACGAACATCCTGACTCGATCAACGACGGTTCGTTCCGGGTGAATATGCAAGGTGTGGCTGATGACGGCACCGGCGGAACCTACACTTGGAATGATTATCCGGCGAACAATCATGGCGGTATCGGTGTCCTGGCCTATGCGGATGGCCATGTCGCAACCCACAAATGGGTGGATGGCGCCCTGGTTCCCAACCCGGTGAAGTATGCAAAAAATACAAACCTCACCGCCCAGAATAATGCCGATCTGATCTGGCTCCGGTTGTCGACGACCAGCCGGCAGTGAACCGGCTTGCAATGGGGAAACACCATAAAATTTATTTTTATCAGCCGGGTGTAGATGCTCCGGATCGCACATCTAAAAAGTCATTCATTTCATGTTAGCTGTATTTCGTAAAATCTCTTTATTTGCACTGACCGGGGTTTTGTTTGCGCTGTCCTATGATGCCAGCCGGGCGGCGGCAAATCATGGCTCCGTTCCGATGGCGGGCGGGCTCGAAGTTAAAGTGGATGCCAAGCAAGGTGTGTATCAGATTATTTCACGTGACCCGGCCTGGACTTTTGGCGGTACGCTGGCCACCCCGCTGCAGCATGTCAAAACCGGCCGCGGTCACGATGATCTGGGTGAATACCGGCAAACGGCCTTTGACTGGCAGGCCAACGGGCTGCCGATGAGCGGATGGATCCGGATATACGATGACAAGGCGCTGGTGTTGTTTTCTGAAACCTCTATCAGGGCTTCCGAACTGCCGCCCGCCGCTTTTCCCAACTTCACGACGTTGCCGGACAAATTGCATGTCTTCAGCTACGGCCTTCACGAATTTGCGCCGCCGCATTTCTCCGGCGTGGAAATCTCGACGCCTTGGTTGCTGTTTGACGACGAAGCCAACGCGTTTCTGATTTCGCCCGCGTCCCATTTCATGGTTGCCAGCATGATCGGTGATGGCCACCAGCAGGTCGCGAGCGGTTTTAATCCCGATTTGCGCAACGTGCCCGCCGGCTTCACGCAGCAGACGCTCGTGGCGCTCGGCAAAGGCATCAACAAAACGTGGGATGCATGGGGAAAAGCGCTGATGGATCTAGGTGGCGCCAAGCGTCCGGCCAATGACGCGGATGCCACCTTGAAATATTTGGGGTACTGGACCGACAACGGGGCGGCTTACTATTACAACTATGATTTCTCCAAGGGCTATGCCAATACGATCTTGGGATTGGTAGACCGTTACAAACAGGAGGAGATTCCCATCCGCTATCTGCAACTGGATTCCTGGTGGTATTACAAGACTACGACCAATTATGACGGCATGCCGGGCAAGGCCAAGAAAGCTGAAAAATTGCCGGAAGGTGAATGGAACCGTTATGGCGGATTGCTGGAGTACAAGGCGCACACCGATCTCTTTCCAAACGGACTGGCGGCGTTCCAAAAGGCGGCCGGGTTGCCATTGGTCACGCATAGCCGCTGGATTGACCCATCCAGTCCGTACCATCAGAAGTACAAGATTTCCGGCATCGCGGCCGTGGATCCCAAATGGTGGGACAGCATCGCCAGCTACTGCAAAGAGTCCGGCATCGCCACCTACGAGCAAGACTGGCTGAATTATATCTATGAATATTCGCCCGGCTTCAGCCGCGAGGTCGGCACCGCCGAGGCGTTTTCGGACAACATGGCGCGCGCCTGCAAAGAGCAGGGCGTCACGGTGCAATATTGCATGCCGCTGCCGTGTAATTTTTTGCAGGGCAGCCGCTATGACAACCTGACGACGATCCGCACCAGTGGCGACCGCTTCAGCACCAACAAGTGGAATGATTTTCTCTACACCTCGCGCATGGCTTCCGCGCTGGGCATGTGGCCGTGGGCGGACGTGTACATGAGCGGCGAAACCAATAACGTGCTGCTCTCGACTCTTTCCGCCGGTCCGGTGGGTATCGGTGATGCCATCGGGGCGGAGAACAAACCCAACTTGATGCAGGCGGTGCGTGCCGACGGAGTGATAGTGAAACCGGATGCACCGATCGTGCCGCTGGATTCCAGCTATATCGCGGATGCGCAAAAACAAAAAGTTCCTTTGATCGCGGGCACTTACACCGATCATAACGGCCTTAAAACGGAATATATTTTTGCCTACCGCCGGCCCAAAACGGGCGGAGATGACGTCCAATTCACCCCGGCCAATCTGGGCTTGAGCAGTCCGGCGTATGTCTATGACTACTTTGCCGCGCAGGGCCAGCGATTGGAAGCGTCAGGGGGATTTTCGGCACCTTTGGCGGCGGGGGCGCATGCGAGTGTTTTCTATGAGATTGCGCCGGTCGGCAAAAGTGGCATTGCCTTCCTGGGTGACAAAGGCAAATTTGTCGGCACCGGCAAACAGCGGATCGCATCATTGCAAGATGAACGAGGCAAGCTGACCATTGGTGTGTTGTTCGCGGAAAATGAAAAGATGGTCACGCTCCATGGTTATGCCGACAGCGCGCCGAAGTTGACGATCCTTTCCGGCGTGGACGATCCGGTCCAGTATGATGCGCAGACGCATTATTTTACGGTGGAAGTGAAGCCGGATGCTTCCACACCGGTGGACCACACAGCCGCTGATCCGGTGCGGCGGGTGACCGTTTTGCTGGAAACGCAGCCGAAATGATCCGAAGTTTTTTGCCAAAACAACCTGCGTGCGCGGTTGGTTGGGTACTGGCTGCATTGGCGTGCTTCTCCGTCGTGGCCAATGCGCAAAACGCCACAAATAGTTTTTGGCAGACGCAAAGCATTTATCAGGTCATCACCGACCGCTTCTTTGATGGTGATGCTTCCAACAATAATGCTGATGGGAATTTCAATGCGAGCGGCACGACGTCTGTGCATGGCGGCGATTTCAAGGGGCTCGAACAAAAATTGGATTACATCAAGGCGCTGGGCGCCACGGCGGTCTGGATTTCCCCCGTCATCCTGAATGCGAGCGGTGAATTTCACGGCTATGCGGGGCGTGATTTTTACAAGGTGGATCCGCATTGGGGGAGCCTGGCGGACTTGCAGCATTTCGTGGCGACGGCGCATGCCAAGGGTTTGCTGGTGATCGATGACATCGTGTGCAATCACGGCGCAACGATGTTGACCAGTTCGGACTCCGGCTATCCGGCGTTCATCGAGCCGCCGGGCGGCTATACGCTGAAATACAACAGTTCAAAACAATATGCCGCGCCGTTCAATACGAACGCGATCAACCCGAACCTGACGAATATTTTTCATAACTACGGCGCGATTCCCGATTACAACACACCGGAGCACTATCAATTGGGAGAACTCTCCAGCCTGAGCGACTTCCGCACCGAATCGGATTACGTGCGCTCGAACATGGCGGCGGTTTATGAATATTGGATCCAGCAGGCGGGCTTTGACGCGTTCCGGATCGATACCACGAAGCACATCGAATACGGCTTCTGGCAAAGCTGGTGCCCGGCCGTCCATACGTTCGCCACGACGAATAGCGCGAAGCCGAATTTTTTCATGTTCGGCGAAGTGTATGACGGGAGCGAATCGCTCAACGGTTCCTATACCGGCACGATGGGCGGCGGCGCGTACAAGGAGGATTCCGTGCTGGATTATCCGCTCTATTTCACGATCAACAGCGTTTTCGCCACGGCCACCGGCAACACCAAGCAGATTGAAGATCATTACAACGCCATCGCCGCCAATTATGACACTAACGCGCAGACGCGGCTCGTGACGTTTTTGGACAACCATGACCAGCCGCGTTTTTTGAGCGCGAGCGGCGCGACCACCAACCGGTTGCAGGTCGCGCTGACTTTTCTTTATACGTCGCGCGGCATCCCTTGCCTGTATTACGGCACGGAGCAGGGGTTCAATGGCACGACCGATCCGAATGATCGGGAAGACATGTTCGCCGGGGCGTTCAAGGATGCGGGGCTTGCGGGCAAGGACAGTTTCAACATGACGCATCCGCTGTTCCTGCTCACCGCGCAATTGAACAATTTCCGCCGTCTTTACCCCGCTTTGCAACTTGGCACGCATGTGAACAAGTGGAACGATCCGGACAGCCCGGGTTTGTTCGCCTACTCACGACGGCTGGTCATCGATGCGAACACGACGCAGGAAGTCTTTGTCGTGTTCAACACGTCGACCTCTTCCCAGACGCTGACGAACCGTTCGACAACGTATGCCGTGGGAACGCCGCTGGTGAACCTGTTCAACACGAATGAAGTTCTGACGGTGCAAAGCGGGCTGTTGTTGCCGCAAATCACCGTGCCGGGGACGACGGCCAAGATTTTTGTGGCGCAAGCGGAGTTGAAGCCGCTAGATCCATTGGTCATCAGCAACTCGCCCGCGCACGACGCGACCAATGTGCCGGTGAACGTGCCGGTGGTGCTGCAATTCAACAAGCCGA
The DNA here is from genome assembly GCA_035943555.1 of Verrucomicrobiia bacterium. Classification (GTDB taxonomy): domain Bacteria; phylum Verrucomicrobiota; class Verrucomicrobiia; order Limisphaerales; family UBA11358; genus UBA11358. Next base: position 1,286 of record DASZCA010000372.1, on the reverse strand, counting down.
TGAACACGAACAGCGTCCAAGCGGCCTTCAGCACGACACCGAGCATAAGCGGCACGTTCACTTGGTCGGCGGCGCATGACACGATGACGTTCGCTCCCGCCGGTTCAGGCTTTTCCGCGCTGGCCACCGTGGTTGTGCATTTGACGAACTCGGCCGTGGATGCCGTTTCCGGCAATGTCATGTATGCACCGTATCAGATGCAATTTCACACGGGATTGGTAGTGGCGGATTCTACGCCGCCGACGGTTTCATTGCTGGTGCCGACCAATAACGCCGTGGTCGGCGGCAGTCTGCAGATTTCCGGCACCGCCAGCGACAATTCTGCAGTGCAGAAGGTTGAAGTCCGGCTGGACAACGGCGCGTGGCTGGCCGCCGCCGGAACCACATCGTGGAGTTTGCCCTTGAACACGTCCAATTTCCTCAACGGGCCGCACAGCATCAGCGCACGTGCTTCTGATGCCGCTGGAAACATCTCCGCCACAAATACGGTGACCGTTCGTTTCGTCAACGTTCCTGGAAATTATGTGCAGCGCATCAGCGGCGGCAATCCGGCGAACGTCACTGATTGCAGCGGAAACGTCTGGCTCGCGGATACGAACTATGCTTTTGGCGGCTTCGGTTTTTTGAGCGGCACAAATGGTTATCTGGCCAATGTCATCACGGGTATCTGTGCGCAGGCGCAATCGCTTTATCAACGCGAGCATTACAGCACGAACAGCAACGGGGTGCTCTACCAGTTTGATTGCCCGGTAGGAGTTTACGAAGTCATCCTGCTGGAAGCGGAGACGTATTGGAGCGGGCCGGGCAAGCGCGTTTTCAATGTTTTCATCCAAGGCCGTCAAGTGCTGACGAATTTTGACATCTATGCGGCGGCGGGCGGCATGAATCTGCCGCTCACGCTGGTCTTCACCAATAGCGTCACCAATTCCCAGTTGCAGGTTTTGTTCACGCCGGTGACGGATAATGCCCGTATCTCCGGTTTGCAGGCGCGGAAGATCGCCGATGTCTTCAGTGATACGGATGGCATACCGGATTGGTGGCGGCTGGCGTACTTCGGTCATGCGCTGGGATCGAGCAACGATTTGTCGCGCGCCTCGGATGATGCGGATGGCGATGGCGTTTCCAACTTAACGGAATTTTTTGCGGGGACTGACCCGAATGGCCCTTAGTTAAGGCCTAAAACTTTCTTGGTTAAGCGTTTGCGGCGGACGACGCCGGGGATTTTTTCAAAGAGGATGTGACGGGAGAAGATCTGCATCTCTTCGACGATCTGTTCGAGTTCCCGT
>DASZCA010000371.1:0-9350 GCA_035943555.1 Verrucomicrobiia bacterium | reverse complement strand
CTTAATTTTGATCTGCTATGTTTATAGTTTGACCCTTCCAAAAAGCGTGCCCGCAGGCGGACATTCGCTTATCTTGAAACCCGCGTAGACGATATTACCTATGAGAATTCTGGTCGTGGAAGATGAGCCGCGTTTGCAACGCAACCTCGCCAAAGCTTTGCGCGAAGAGGGCTATGCCGTGGATGCCGCCGGCGATGGCGATGACGGGCTCTTCAAGGCTTCTTCTTTTAATTACGACGCCATCATCCTCGACGTGATGCTCCCCAAGCTCGATGGCTGGGAAGTTTTGGAACGCCTGCGCAAACAGAAACGCACTCCCGTGCTCATGCTCACCGCCCGCGATGGCCATAACGAACGCGTGAAAGGCCTCGATATTGGCGCGGATGATTATCTGGTCAAACCGTTTGACCTGCCTGAACTGCTCGCCCGCCTCCGCGCCCTTATCCGCCGCAGCCTTAACCAGACGAGCAGCAAGATTGAGATTCGCGACGTCGTCCTTGATACCCGCGCCCGCTCCGCCACGCGTGAAGGAAATCCCGTCGTCCTGACCGCGCGCGAATTCGCCATCCTCGAATATCTCGCCGTCCATCGCGGCGAAGTCATCACCCGCGCCGAGTTGTACGAGCATCTCTTTGATGAGAACGACGACACGCTTTCCAATCTGCTTGATGTTCACATTTTCAGCATCCGGAAAAAACTCGGCGCCGACCTCATCGCCACCCGGCGCGGGCAGGGATATTGCATCGAATAGCAATGATCTTTAATTCCATCAAGTGGCGCCTGCTCCTCTGGATGGCCTGTTTGCTCACCCTCATCCTGACCGGTTTGGGCATCGCCGTTTACCACATCCATCTGGCCGACCAACTCAGCCAGTTTGACGACCGGTTGCAGAGTCGGGTGGTGACGATGAGCGCGGCTCTTTACGCCCCGTCGATCCCGGGACCGGATGAACTCCAGTTGGATGGCACTAACGTCGTGGCGTCCGATACCAATGCTATTGCCACCGTTCCGCCGTTGGACACGACGGAGCCAGGCGCCATGCAACTGTCGCCGGATATCATCCGGTTGCTCAGTACGAGCAATACGAACAGTTTTTATTTCGTGCTTTGGCCGCATGGCGACATAACGTCTGTCAAAGAATCCGCCAATACGCCGGTCGGCGAGACTCGTCCGCACATTGCCAATAAGGATACCGGCACCTATATCCGCGTTCACGGCTTGTATCGCGAGGCTTTCCATGTCACCGAGCGGGGCGACTGTGTGCTGGTCGGGCGCATCGCCACCGAGGAATATGATGATGCCAGCCGGTTTGCCCGTTTCGTCTTTCTTGGCTGCGCGGGGTTGCTGGGGTTGGCCTTGGCCAGTGCTTGGGGGTTGCTGGTCCGCGCCTTGCGGCCTTTGGAGAAGATCAGCGCCGCCGCCCTGAAGATCGCCTCCGGCGACCTGTCCCAGCGCATCAATGTGCCGGAGATGGATAGCGAACTGGGGCGTCTGGCCGCCGTGTTGAATTCCACCTTTGCCCGCCTGGAAACCTCGTTTGACCAGCAGAAACAATTTACTTCGGACGCCTCACATGAATTGCGCACGCCCATCGCGGTGCTGATTTCCGAGGCCCAAACCACCCTGACCCGGGAACGTAGCCCGGATGATTATCGCGAAGCCCTGACCGCCAGTCTCGACGCCGCACAGAAAATGCGCCGGCTCACTGAATCGCTGCTCGAATTGGCCCGCCTTGATGCCGGCCAGGAAATGTTGCGCCGCGAAAAAACGAACCTCGCCACCATCGTCCAAGATTCTGTGAAATTCGTCCGCGCCCTGGCCGTCGAGGCGCATGTGCAGATTCATTGCGACCTAGAAGATGCGATGATTTTTTGCGATGCCGGACGTATTGCCCAAGTCATCACCAATCTGCTGACCAACGCCATCAACTATAATTATGATGGCGGCGAGATCCGGATTTCAACCCGCCTGGAAGGCCGCACCGCAGTTTTGGCGGTGGCAGATACGGGGCAGGGCATCGCCCTCGGCGACTTGCCACGTGTGTTTGAACGGTTTTTTCAGGCGGATGAATCCCGCACCGCCGGCAATTCCGGCCTCGGTCTTTCCATCTGCAAAGCCATCGTCGAGGCCCACGGCGGATCGATCGAAGTCAAAAGCATCATCCAGCGCGGCAGCACCTTCACCGTCCGCCTGCCGGCATAAAGAAAGGAGCGCGGGCGGCCCGCCCGCCAGTTGTAAGTGTAGGGGAAATATTGGTAAAAGTTCCCACATCCATCCCCGCAAAACCGCGACTGACTTCAGCTTCGTCGAGCACGAGTTTTAAACAATTATCCAACGGCGTTTCCCTCTCCCAGCGGGTGAGGGTGAACGTGTACTTTTCAGTGATGTCCACGCTTTCACAAAACTACCTCAAAAACATCTCCGCCGCCGCATCCGCAAAGCGCAACCCCTCATGCGTAAGGCGAAATTTTTTATCATCCCGCGCCGCCCAGCCGCGCTCCGTCAGTTGATCCATCTCCGAACTCCATTCCTGGCGGAGGTCAAAATTTGTCGCGTGCTGAAAATCCGCGAACGGCCAGCCCGCATTCATCCGCAATCCGAAAGCCGCCATTTCTCCCGCGCGCCTGAGCGGCGGCAGTTCTTCGCTGGATTCGATCGCGCGCTTTCCTTTTTCCAATTGGTCGCAATACAGCGGCGTGTTCGCCCAGTTCTTGGTCCGCACCCCGCGCACATAACCCGTTGCGCTCGGTCCCAGCCCGTGATACGAACCGCCGCGCCAATAATTCACGTTGTGTTTGCACGCGCGCGAGGGGATGAATGGCTGCGCTGTCGGCTGGGTCGATTTTGCATCGCGCGCGAAATTGGCGATCTCATATTGATGAAAACCGGCGGCTCCGGAGCGTGAAATCAATTCCTCATACATTGCGCAGGCCAGTTCTTCATCCACCGAAAATTCACCCGCCTGCAACTGCTGGAACAACGGCGTGTCATCCTCATAAATGACTTCATAGCTCGAGAGATGTTCGCTCTGCATCGCGATGATCTCGTTCAGCGTCTCCCGCCAGTTCTCCATCGTCTGTGTGGGGATGGCGAACATCAGGTCGAGGTTCACGTTGTCAAAACCCGTGCTGCGCAGGATGTCGAACGATTTAAAGACCTGTTCGCGCGAATGGATCCGCCCCAGACGGTCCAGCAATTTTTCGTTGAGCGATTGCACACCCATCGAGATGCGGTTCACGCCAAAATCGCGCAGCAGCTTGGACTTGTCGGCGGAGACCGTGGCCGGGTTGCTTTCCACCGTGAATTCCTCCGCGCCCAGCAGGTTCAGCCGTTCCATTGTCCGCAAAATGGTTTCCCATTGCCGCAGGTTCAGGAGCGAAGGCGTGCCGCCGCCGAAGAAGATCGTCTTTGGCTTCAGGTCATGGGCGGTGATTTCCAACTCGCGCACGAGCGCGCCAACGTAACGGTTGATCAGTTCGCCGGAGGAGGCTTCCGAATAGAACGCGCAGTACTCGCACTTGTGCGCGCAAAAAGGCACGTGCACGTAAAGGCTCGTGATGTGCGGGGGATGAGGGTCCGGCATGAAGATGAAAGTACCCGTCACGTTCCGTGCTGGCGAACGAAAAACTTCCGCTGGGCGGAACAAAAACCGTCCGGACGGGGACTAAGGTGCGCTTACACGCTGGACGTTCTGGGCTTTCAGACCTTTGTCACTGGGAGTGACGTCGAAGGAAACTTCTTCGCCTTCGTTGAGGGTCTTAAAGCCGCCGCCTGCAATGGATGTATGATGTACAAACACATCCTGCCCGTCGTTTTGGGCGATGAAACCGAATCCCTTTTTGTTGTCGAACCACTTAACTTTGCCGCTGGCCATAGCTCTGCTCCTGATTTGCGAGGCCGGGGAAAAAAAGAAACGGACGAGGCTGGTACAGCCACGTCCGTGAAACATCAATTTTCCCAAATACTCATGCCTCGGTGTTGCAAGGCTGACTATGAAAACAATTTATGCTGCCGTCAAGGGAAAGTTGTTCACTCCAAATGCAGCGCCTGATCCAGCAATTGCGCCAGATGGCCGCCCAAACCGGACTCTCCGATGGCAAAGTTCGCCCCCGCAAGTTTCCCTGCCTCAATGAGTTCCGTCTCTTCATCCGGTGCAAAGACGATCACGGGTATGTGTGTCGTGCCCGGGTCGGCTTTGATCTTTTCGATGGCCGTTCGCACCTCGGCCTTTGTTTTGAGGTCGGCCAGCAGCAATAAGGGCATCTCGCGCTTGACCGTTGCGGCGAGCAGGGCGGCATTATTGACCGCCAGCACGCGATAGTTGAGATCCTGCAGCCGGTTCACCAACTGGCTGCCCGGCATCAGACGTTCGTAAAAAACCACCGCAAGCGGTTGCGACATTTCCGAAGATTGGCGGTTGTCGGCCCAAATTGCAAAACAGTTTTGGCCCATCCTATAAAAAAGCCGCCTGATTTTCATCAGGCGGCTTGTCTTGAAATCAAACCTTACGGCAATTCCGTCTTCCCCATCAAAAACCGGTCGCACTCGCGCGCCGCACCACGGCCTTCGTTGAAGGCCCACACCACCAGGCTCTGGCCGCGACGGCAATCGCCGCACGCGAACACGCTCTTGAGGTTCGTGTGGTACTTCTCGAAATCCGCCTTGGCGTTCGAGCGCGCATCGCGTTCGACGTTCAGCGCCTCGAGCAACGGCTGTTCCGGTCCGAGGAAGCCCATCGCCAGCAGCACAAGCTGCGCGGGAACGACCTTCTCCGTGCCGGGAACGTTCTTCGGAATGAACTGGCCCTTGTCATTCTTGGTCCACTCTACTTGCACCATGTGGACGGCTTTGACGTGGCCGTTCGCATCGCCCTCAAACTTGGTCGCCGTGGTCAGGTAGATGCGCGGATCGCTGCCGTACTTCGCGGCGGCTTCTTCCTGGCCGTAATCCACCTTGAGCGTCTTCGGCCATTCGGGCCACGGATTGTCCTTGGCGCGCTCCAGCGGTGGCTGGTTCATGATCTCCACCTGCACGATGCTCTTGCAGCCGTGCCGGAGCGAGGTGCCCACGCAATCCGTGCCGGTATCGCCGCCGCCGATCACAACGACGTCTTTGCCATCCGCCGAGATCTGCGTGCCAGGCTTGTGACCGTCCAGCAAGTTCTTGGTGTTGGCCGTGAGATATTCCATCGCGAAATGGATGCCCTTCAACGGGCGGCCTTCGATCGGCAGGTCGCGCGGCTTGGTCGCGCCGGTCGCGAGGATGATCGCATCAAAATCCTTCTTCAATTTGTCCGCCGGATAATCTTTGCCGATCTCCGTGTTGCAGACGAATTTCACGCCTTCTTTTTCGAGCAAAGCAATGCGGCGCAGGACGATTTCCTTCTTGTCCAGCTTCATGTTCGGGATGCCGTACATGAGCAAACCGCCCGGACGGTCGGCGCGTTCAAACACGGTGACCTCATGGCCCGCCTTGTTCAACTGCGCTGCGGCCGAAAGTCCCGCCGGACCTGAACCGACGATGGCGACCTTTTTACCCGTGCGCTTTTTTGGCGCTTCGGCGACGACCCAGCCGTTGGCCCAGCCATGGTCGATGATGCTGACCTCGATGTTCTTGATGGTCACCGCCGGTGCCTTCATGCCGAGCACGCAGGAGCCTTCGCACGGGGCGGGGCACACGCGGCCGGTGAATTCCGGGAAATTGTTTGTCTTGTGCAGGCGGTCCAGCGCTTCCTTCCACAGGCCGCGATACACGAGATCATTCCACTCGGGGATGAGGTTGTGGACGGGGCAGCCGCTGGCCATGCCGCTGACGAGCTGGCCGGTGTGGCAGAACGGAATGCCGCAGTCCATGCAGCGCGCGCCCTGTTTCTTCAGGTCGGCTTCGGACTGGTGCAGGTGAATCTCCTGCCAGTCCGCAATACGCGCGAGCGGTGAACGGTCGGCCGGCAGTTCACGTTGGAACTCCAAGAATCCAGTGGGTTTTCCCATTTTAGTTCAGTTTAGATGTAAAAATTGGAGATGGTTTAATGTCCGCCCTTCACGTTCTCTTCGAACGCGGCCATCACGGCTTCATCCCCGGTCAACCCTTGAGACTGGACGCGTTTAAGCGAGGTCAACACGCGTTTGTAATCCTGCGGCATGACCTTCACAAATTTCGGCACGAATGATTTCCACTCGGCAAGCATCTTGGCAGCGCGCTGGCATCCGGTGTAGGTCTGGTACCGGTGGATCAATTTCCATACTTCTTCCATCTCGTCTGGATCCTCAAGTTTTTCCAAACCCACCAGCTCCATGTTGCAACGGGAAGCGAAATCGCCTTCTTCATCGAGCACATACGCTACGCCGCCGCTCATGCCGGCGGCGAAATTACGCCCAGTTTTGCCCAGGATGACGACGCGTCCGCCGGTCATGTATTCGCAGCCGTGGTCACCGACGCCTTCGACGACTGCGCTCACACCGGAGTTGCGCACCGCGAAGCGTTCGCCCGCCAGGCCGCACACAAAAATCTCACCCGCCGTCGCGCCATACAGCGCTACGTTGCCGATGATGATGTTGTCCTTGGATGCAAAGGTCGATGCCTTTGGCGGATACACGATCAGCTTGCCGCCGCTCATGCCCTTGCCGAAATAATCGTTCGCATCGCCTTCCAGTTCGAGCGTCATGCCTTTCGGGATGAACGCACCGAAGCTCTGGCCGGCGCTGCCGTTGAATTTCAACTGCACCGTGTCCTCCGGCAAACCGGCGGGACCGTGCTTCTTCGTGATTTCGCTGCCGGTGATGGTGCCCACCACACGGTTCACGTTGATGATCGGCAGTTCGGCGCGCACTTTCTCGCCGCGTTCGATCGCCGGTTTGCAGATGTCTAAAATCTTGGTGACGTCCAGCGTCTTTTCCAGACCGTGATCCTGGCCTTCCTGCCGGAAACGGGCCGCGTGTTCGCCCATGTCCGGGCGGTGCAAGATCTGCGTGAGGTCAAGGCCGCTGGCCTTCCAATGATCGATCGCCTTCCACGGCACCAATTTGTCCGTGCGGCCGACCATGTCCTCCAGCTTGCGGAAACCGAGTTGCGCCATGATCTCGCGCAATTCCTGCGCGATGAAGCGCATGAAGTTCACGACGTGATCCGCCTCGCCCGTGAAACGCTTGCGCAAACGCGGGTCCTGCGTGGCAACGCCCACCGGGCAGGTGTTCAGGTGACACACGCGCATCATGATGCAACCCATCACGACCAGCGGGGCGGTGGCAAAACCAAATTCTTCCGCGCCCAGCAACGCGGCCATCGCCACGTCGCGGCCGGTCTTCAACTGGCCATCCGCTTCCACATAGATGCGGCTGCGCAGCCCGTTCAACATGAGCGTCTGGTGCGCCTCGGCCAGGCCGAGTTCCCACGGTCCGCCCGCGTGCTTGATGGAGGAGAGCGGCGAAGCGCCCGTGCCACCATCATGACCGGAGATCAGCACCACGTCCGCATGGGCCTTCGCCACGCCGGCGGCGATCGTGCCGACGCCGACTTCGGCGACCAGCTTCACGCTGATGCGCGCGTTGCGGTTGGAATTCTTCAGGTCGAAGATCAGCTCCGACAAGTCTTCGATGGAATAGATGTCGTGGTGCGGCGGCGGTGAAATCAAACCGACCCCGGCCGTCGTGCCACGCGTCTTGGCGATGTCCGGAAACACTTTCTTGCCCGGCAATTCGCCGCCTTCGCCGGGTTTCGCGCCCTGCGCCATCTTGATCTGGATTTCGCGGGCATTGACCAGATAGTTGCTGGTCACCCCGAAGCGGCCGGAAGCCACCTGCTTGATCGCGGAATTCTTCGAGTCGCCGTTTGGTTCGAGAACGTAGCGTGCCGGGTCTTCGCCGCCTTCGCCAGTGTTGGACTTGCCGCCGAGGCGGTTCATCGCGACAGCCAGTGTTTCATGCGCTTCCTTGGAGATCGAGCCGTAGCTCATCGCCCCGGTCTTGAAACGCTTGACAATGCTTTCCACCGATTCCACTTCCTCGATAGGCAGCGGCTTTTCGGCAAACTTAAAATCCAGCAATCCGCGCAACGTGCACAATGTCTTCGCACGGTCGTTGATCAGATCCGCGTATTCGCGGTAGATCTTCTCGCTGCCCAAACGGCAGGCCGTCTGCAGCTTGTGGATCGTCTGCGGATTGAACAGATGCTGTTCGCCGCCATCGCGCCACTGATATTGACCGCCCGCTTCCAGCGAGGGATTGACCGGGGCCGCCGGGAACGCACGTTGATGGCGCGAAATCGCTTCCTTCGCGATGACGTCCAGACCGATGCCCTGGATGCGCGTCGGCGTCCAGGTGAAATATTTTTCCACCAGTTCGCTGTTGAGGCCGACCGCTTCAAAGATCTGCGCACCACGATAGCTTTGGATGGTCGAGATGCCCATCTTGGCCATCGTCTTGACGACACCCTTGATCGCGGCCTTGATGTATTTTTTGATGGCCGTCTTGTGATCGGTCTTCAGCAGCAAACCTTCCTTGATGAGGTCATCAATCGTCTCGTATGCGAGATACGGATTGATCGCGCTGCAACCGTAGCCGATGAGCAGCGCGAAATGATGTACTTCGCGCGGTTCTGCGGATTCTAGCACGAGGCCCGTGCGTCCGCGCGTACCCGTGCGGATAAGATGATGATTCAAGCCCGCCATCGCCAGCAGGGCAGGGATGGGCGCGAGTTCCGGGGAAACCCCGCGGTCGGACAAGATCAAAATGTTTGCGCCGTCGCGGATGGCTTCATCCGCGGCGTTGAACAATTTTTCGAGCGCGTGTTCCAGGCCTTTCGCCCCGTCGGCCGCCTTGAACAAGATCGGCAACGTCTCGGATTTGAAGCCGGGGCGGTCGATGAAACGGAGCTTGTCCAGTTCCTCGTTCGTGAGAATCGGTTGTTCGAGACGGATAAGCTGGCAGCTTTCCGGTCCCGGATTCAGCAATCCGCCGCGCGAACCCACCATCGTATGGGTGGCGGTGACGATCTCCTCGCGGATCGGGTCGATCGGCGGGTTGGTCACCTGTGCGAACAACTGCTTGAAATAATTATAGAGCAACTGCGGTTTCTGGGAGAGCACCGCCAGCGGCGTGTCCGTGCCCATGGAGCCGAGCGGCTGCACACCGTCGTTGGCCATCGGACCGACGATGAAGCGCAAATCTTCAAACGTATAACCGAACGCCTGCTGCATCTGCAAAACTTTGCGATGCACCGGGTCGGTGTGTTGCGCGGGTTCCGGCAAGTTTTCCAGCAGGATGTGGTTCTCATCCAGCCATTGCTGGTAAGGATGGGCGCCCGCGTATTTTTTCTTCAGTTCCTCGTCCGCGATGATGCGGCCCTGCTCGGTG
>DASZCA010000370.1:0-35758 GCA_035943555.1 Verrucomicrobiia bacterium | reverse complement strand
CTTCCCGGAATCCCCCGTGGGCAGCTTGATGCCGCCCAGCACCGACCAGTTAAATGAAAAATCCTGGACCGTGTATTGATAAACCCGATAATTGCCGACCAACGAAATATCCCCCAACCCCATCACATAGTCGCTCATGGTATGCGACCCGAAGGCACGATAAATCACCGGCAAATTGATCTGTGCGCTGAACCGTTCGTTAAAATTATACCCGACGAAAACCTGCGACATGAGACTGTCGATGTATTCGCCATTGCCCGCGATCTTGCTGCTGTTGTCTTGCAACGTCCCGAAGTGCGTATATTGCTCTGCCACGCCGGTGATGAACCCCTTTTCGTTATTTGCCTGCAGATTGCATCCGGAAAAGATCGAACAGCAATCACACGCCAAAGCCATTGGCGCCCCGGCAACCGCCAAAACTGCCAAACCAAAAAACTGACTCTTCATATTAAATTTAAAAAGTTGTGAGCCCGCCCCATGGCGTTCTCGGATTTAGGAAAAAACTCCGCCCGTGCCAGCAATGACACGGACTCAACGGTTAGAATTCAGACGAAGCGGATTCGCGGCGGCGGCACCGGCGGCTTTTTGGAAAAGTTCTCGGCAACATTATGCGTCACTGGAAACGGGCAAAAAGATTTTGGCGCGATCCAGACGAACTGCTCTGCCGCCGGCGGAAATTCCAGTTTCAGCGTGGGGGAAATGGATTCCTTTTTTTGTTCGGATTTTTTCGCGGCGGCGATGGCCTTGCACAACGGGCAAAGATGCCGCCCGTCAAACGTATTGGAAACCGCCGCGGAAAATGATCCTGTGCTCCAGTTGGCCGCGATCATCGTCGTCCACGCCACCGTCTGCAACGCCATCCAATGCGCCCCCGTCGTAAGGACGAGCGCGGCGATCACCAAGATTTTGCCGGTACGCTGGAACACAAAAGCAGCTTAAACTTCGCCCGCCAACCGGCAAGATTTTTCCGGCATGCTGTCACTTCTCCGCAATCCACACCAAAGTCCCGGTTGGCAACAGGTTGAAAAGTGAAATCAAATCCGGGTCCGCAAAATGGATGCAACCGTGTGACGCCGGGCGGCCAAGTGATGCCTGATCGCCGGTGCCATGGATATATATCGTGCGTTCATGTGTGTCCACATCCCCGCCCCGATTGTATCCGGGCTCCAATCCTTCCAGCCACATGATGCGCGTCGTGATCGATCCCGCCTTCACACCCAGTTCGGCCACGGAGCCGATAACCTCGCGATCGCGATAAATCGTCCCTGCGGGCTCGCCATCACCGACTTTTTCCGCGATCCGATGAAGCCCGCGGGGAGTGCGATTGGAATTTTCTGTTTCCCCAATCCCAAAACGTGATGTCGAGCAAACGTAAGTTTTCACCAGCCGGTTTTGCTCATACAACGAAGCCGTCTGCCGCGCGATATTCACCGTCAAAACATAATGCGTCGGTGCGATGCCCAGCTTGTCACACTTGGCAATACACGCCTTGGGCAGATGCCTCTGGCTTTGGAAACTCGCGCAACCGGGCAGCAGAAGCGCCAACAGGCCCAGCATCAAAACCGTGCGCCTCATGCCTTCAATTTTTTGACCAGCACTTTCGAGTTACGCCCGCTTTGGTCGTATTTTTCCCGGCGCACAGGCGGCAGGTCGTCCGGCGTGCCTTCGCTGAATCCACCCTTGGATTGAAAATAAGTGAACGCCTGCGTAGAAAGCGTGAGCAGTTCGTGCACATTTAATTCCCGCGCCTTGCTTTCGGCAAATTGGATGAGCTTGCGCCCGATGCCCTGGTTCTCGTGCGAAGCATTAACGTACAGACATGCCAGCTCTGCCTTGTTCTGTTCCGGATAAAGATGCAACGCCACGCAGGCCACCGGATTTTTATCGATTTCGAAGATATAATAATCACCCAACCGGCTTTCAATCATTGCCCGCGTCCGCTTGACCAGTTCATCCGATTCCACCGCCGCCTTGGTCAGCAACTGGATCGCGCGCACGTCCTTTTTCTTGGCCGCACGGATCTGTTGATATTCATTGGCATAAATCAGGGTGCCGATGCCTTCGTTGGAAAACACCTCGGCCAGCAGACCTTCATCCACCTTGCCGTTGATCACATGCACGCGCGGCACGCCAGACTTGCACGCGATCGCGGCATGCTGGGCCTTGGACAAAATTTCCGGCGCGAAATTCGCGCTGCTGGTCTGCAAAAGGTTTTGCAATTCGGACACGATTATCTGGCGGATGAGTTTCCCTTGATGCACCAGGCCATCGGCAGCGGTGATGTACATCAGCTTGGTGGCCTTCAACGCCTCGGCCACCGAAACCGCCACGCTGTCGGAATTGACGCGATACGTTTTGCCATCCCCATCAAAACCGAGCGGCGGAATCACCGGCACAATGCCTTGCGCCAGCAACGTCGTCAGCAATTCCGTATCTACCCGCTCCACCTTGCCGGTGAAGAGATGATCCACGCCCTGGATGATGCCCAGTGGATGCGCGATAATGGCGTTCGGACAAACCGCCCTCAGATCATTCGTTGAAAGCCCTTCCAGAATCTCATGCGTCAACCGGTTCGCCGCATCCATCGCTATCTGCAAAGTCGGTGCGTCCGTGATGCCCGCGCCATCGGAGTTTGATGCCTTCACGCCCTGTTTCTCCGCCAGCGACTTGATCTGCGCCGAGGCGCCGTGCACCAGCACCACGCGGATGCTCAATGAGCGCAGCACCGCCACGTCCAGCAGGAGCGTGGCGAAATTTTCGTCGGTGACGATCGCGCCGTCAATCGCGAGGACAAAAGTCTTTTCGCGGAATTGCGGAATGTATTGCAGGATGCCCCGCAGGTCGGTCGGTTTCATTTCAGCGCAGAATAACTAGCGGGTTTCACGCGGGATTCAAACTATTATTTCACGGATTTGCTGCTTGAATTCCGCTGTCTGCCCAGCAAACTCCGGCGACTTTATCAGAATGAAAGCTATTCACGCTCTCGGATTGGGCTTTTTGGTGTGGAGTTGCGCGTCTTGTGTTTTTTACACGACACCGGTCAAACATGCGGGCCAGATGAACAAAAACAATGCCCTGCTTTATGGCCGCTTTTATTACGGCCATCATTTTGCCGAAGAGATCAATCCCGCCTGGTACACCCGGGGACTCTGGATCAGGAACGAAGCCACCGATCGGACTTATTACATCGAATTGAGGGAGTCCAATGCGGTTTATGCTGTGCAGGTGGAACCGGGCAACTATCGGATCGCGGGCTTGGTGAAAACGGACAACGAACACGGCATGAAAGGCCGCATCGTTTTTCCGTTAACCAATCAGCCCGCCTGGCTCGTGACGCCTTTCCAAGCGCGCAAAGGCGAGCGGATATATATCGGCGACTATATGGGTGAAACCAAATTCGATTACCCGATGCCCATTTTCAGGCTTAAAGATATCACCAATAACTTCACAGCCACGACGGTGGAATTTCGAAACAACTATCCGGAACTGATGACTGCCCCGGCAGTTTCAATTTTTGACCGGTCCTTTCGCGAACGTTAGACGGCCAAGGCCTTCTTCAACGCCGCCAAGCATCGATCATTCTCCTGCCGTGTGCCGACTGAGATACGGATCCACTCCGGCAATTGATAGCCACCCATCGGGCGCGTGATGACGCCTTCACGTTGCATGGCGCCAAATACTTTGCCGCCGTCTCCCACGCGAACGAGGATAAAGTTCGCGCTGGAGGGAACATATTCCAGTTTCAATTGCCGGAACGCATGTTGAAAAAATTCTAATCCCGCAAAATTGTTCTGCCGTGTTTTGTGAACATGCTCATCATCATCCAAAGCCGCCAGCGCGGCGATCTGTGAAAGCAGATTGGCGTTGAACGGCTGGCGTACCTTTTCCAAAGTCGCGACCAGTTCCGGCACGGCGACGCCGTAACCGACCCGCAAACCGGCCAGACCGTAAATTTTGGAAAATGTCCGCATCAAGATCAGATTTTTGCGCACGCCCAGCCGGATCAGCGGGACAAAATCCACCGCGTCTTCAAGAAACTCGATGTAGGCTTCATCCATCACCAGCAGCACGTCATCTGGCACCTGGTTCACAAAATCGATGACTTGCTCGCGCGGCACCAGCGTGCCGGTGGGATTATTCGGGTTCGCCACGAAGATGATGCGCGTCTTGGTCGTGATGGCCTTGAGCATGGCCGGCAAATCATGGCCATGATCTTTCGCCGGAACGGTGATGACATCCGCGCCGAACATTTTGGCCACGATGGGATAGATAGCGAAGCAGTATTGCGATACAACAATGTCCGTGCCCGGCCCCAACAACGCGTGCGCGACAAATTCAATGATCTCGTTAGACCCGTTTCCCAGAACCAAATTCGCCGGTTCGATCCCGAGTTTGGCCGCGAGTTTTTGTTTCAGGTAGAACGCATTGCCGTCCGGATATAGGTTCACGCCGGAAAGCGCCTTCTGCATCGCGGCAATGGCCAGCGGCGAAGGGCCGAACGGATTTTCATTCGACGCCACTTTGATAATCATCTCGGCGGGCAGACCAAGTTCACGCGCAACTTCTTCAATCGGGCGGCCCGGTTGGTAGACCGGCAACGTTTTGAGAAACGGACTTAAAGGAAGCTTCATTTTAAAATCAGAGCGATTCGATAATTTTTTTGACGTTGATATGCTTGGCCACGATGTCGCGGATGAGCGAAATCTTTTCCGCATCCGCCGGACGCGTTTTGACGATGGTATCGTGAACCTTGGATGCAATCTGGTAACTGTCCGCTTGCGCCAGCAACACCGGAATCGGCAACGCCTGCAATGCTTTCAACACACTGGCACCGGGCGTCAACCCGCCCGTGAGAACAATTCCCGCCATGTTGCCTGGACTGCCCGGAAATGTTGTGGTGCCGGCAGCCAACAAAATATCTTCACGATCGCCGGGCGTGATCAGCAGCACACCGGGTTTGAAAAATTGCATCGCGTTCTGCGCGCCCATCGCACCGACCACGACATCATCCACCAGCGTGTTCAGAGTCGGCGGCGAGTTTAGCAACTTGGCGTGCAATTCCTCGCCGATCAACCCCACCGTCGGACGTGACAGCATGTCTTGATGCGGCAACACTCCCAGTAATTCCAACCCTTTGCGCTTGAGCCCGCCGCGGACAAATTTGGTGATCTCCGGAATCTTGGACTCGTGGACTTTATTAATGATGACGCCGATGATCTCGACGCCTTCCTTCTCGAACAATGCCTGGTTGAGCGCCACTTCATCGATCGGCTTGCCGATGCCGCCGCGCGTCACGATTATGACCTTGCATCCCAATGTCTTCGCCACTTGCGCGTTGGACAAATCAAACACCGAGCCAACACCCGCGTGTCCGCTGCCCTCGCACAAAACAAAATCTTTCTCCCACGCGACACGGTCGAATGAATTTTGGATTTTTTTGACCAGCGCCTCGTTGTTGGCGGACTGGAGATATTTGCGGGTGAACGCCGGCTCCACGGCGATGGGGCTCATGTCCACCAGCGGACAGTTCATCCGGTAGACGGAATCCATCAGGATGGAATCCTCATCGATCTTCTGCTCCTCGACTTCCACAAAGCGCTGGCCGACCGGCTTGATGTAACCGATGCGGGGAAAATGTTTCTGCAGCGCGGCGATGAGGCCGAGTGACGTGGTGGTCTTGCCATCGTTTTGGCGCGTGGCGGCGATGAAGACGCGCGGCGTGGTCGTGTTCATTCCTTATTCGCCTGGCAGTTCGGCATCCGCGCCCGGGTACAACTTTTGATAGTCGGTTGATTGCACGGCCACGATGGCGGCCAGGCCCAAGATATCGTGCGCGCTCGATCCGCGGGAACAATCGGCCGCCGGCCGGTTCAGCCCCAGCAAAATCTGGCCGTAAGATTTGGCATGTCCCACCACACTGAGCAATTTGCTGGCGATGTTGCCGGAATTGAGATCTGGAAAAATCAGCACGTTCGCCCGCCCGGCCACCTGACTGTCATGCAACTTGCGCGTAGCGATCTCGGGAACCAATGCGGCATCGGCCTGCAGTTCACCGTCAAAATCCGCTTCCAACAATAATTGCGAAGCCTTGCGCCGCGCCAGCGCCGTGGCCGCCTGCACCTTGCCCACGGAGGGATGTGCTGCGCTGCCCTTGGTGGAAAACGACAAGAACGCCACGCGCGGGCGCGTGCCGAGCATGTGTCGCGCAAGCCGCGCCGTGGTCAGGGCGATGTCCGCCAGTTGATCCACATTCGGATCGGGGATCACACCGCAATCCGCCAAAAACAAAACACCGTCTTCACCGATCCGCGTATCTTCGATTTCCATCACCATGCAGCTCGAGGCCGTATGGATATCTGGCGCCACCTTGATGATTTGAAACAACGGGCGCAACA
Source organism: Verrucomicrobiia bacterium (assembly GCA_035943555.1). Lineage (GTDB taxonomy): Bacteria > Verrucomicrobiota > Verrucomicrobiia > Limisphaerales > UBA11358 > UBA11358. Next base: position 29,363 of record DASZCA010000370.1, on the reverse strand, counting down.
CGCTGCCCGTGATATGCGAAGCGCCGGAGATCAATCCGTCCGCCTGGTGCATCGCCAGCATCATCGCGCCATAGTAGTTGGGTTGGAGCATTGCCTCACGCGCCTCGGTCGTGCGCAAACCCTTTTCGCGGCGCAAAGAATAAAAACGGCGGGAAAAACTGTCCAAATCCTCGCTGGCGGCCGGATTGATCACGCGGATGCCTTCCAAGGAAATGTTCAGATCCTTGGCCATCCCCTGTACTTTCAGATAATCGCCCAGCAAGATCGGCACGCCCAGGCGCAGGGCATGAAACTGCCGCGCCGCCTGCAAGATGCGCGGCTCGTCGCCTTCCGGAAACACGACGCGCTTGGGATGACGCTGCAATTTTTCTATGACATTGCCGATGAAACGCATGCCGGTAAGTTAGCGGGCAAACCCGAAACTGCAAAAGGAAATTCCCGCCGTAAAAATCGCCGCACGCGCACCTGATTCGGTTAAATTTCCCCGGCATTTGGTGTTTAAATTTTTCTCTGGAGCTTGAATGTTGAAATTTGGAGCGCTCCCTTGCATTGACTTGCCTTCTTCCGAACGCTAGCCTGAAACCCGAATGCAGGAAATCATCGAGAACCTTCTCATTTTGCAGGACCGCGACCGGAAGATTGTCCGGATCACCCAAGAACTTGCCTATATCAGTCCCGAACGCGATGGCTTGCACGCCAAAGCCAAGGCCACCCAAGGCTCCCTTGAAGCCGCGAAATTGCGTGTGAAACAGATCGAGGCCGAGCGCAAACAACGCGACCTTGAGATCGATTCCAAAAAAACGCAGATCGAAAAATATCTCAACCAGCAGTTGCAGACGCGCAAGAACGAGGAATATAAAGCCCTCACGCACGAGATCGAAATGGCCAAGGAAGCCATCTTCAAGATTGAGGATGCTGAGATTGTTTTGATGGAGAAAGCGGAAGTGGCTCAAAAAGAAGTCGCCTCGGCCACCACGGAAGCAGCAGCCGCCAAGAAACGCGTCGAAGATGAGATCGGCGTGCTCAATCAACGTGAAGTCAATCTGAAGAAAGAACTGGCCGACCTCACCACCGGTCGCGTGCAACTGGCCGGAGCCATCGATGATTCCACCCGCACCCGCTACGAACGCCTGTTCAAGAGCAAGGGCGAGAACGTGGTCGTCGGCATCGAACACAGTTCCTGCGGCGGCTGCCACATGAAATTGCAGGCGCAAATCTTGGTCAGTTGCCGCGCCCAAGGCGAAATCGTCACCTGCCCAAGCTGCGGTCGCATCCTCTATTTCAAAAGCGACATGGATTTGACGCCGGGGGATTAGCACATGCCGTTGCCGGACAGATAAATCCGGCCCCGCACCAAGGTTTTATCGGCAAGTATCATTCATGTTAAGACCCACCTCACTGAAAGAGATACCGCACTATCCGGTGACGGCATCAGTTTCGGTAGCCGCGATCGCCGTGACCATCATGTGGTGGACCGGCCAAAACGTTGACGCCTTTTTCATGGATGGCCAGGTCTGGGCGAAATGGGAATTATGGCGCGCCCTGTCCAGCACTCTCCCTCATGTCAATTTTTTCCACCTAGCTTTCAATCTCTATTGGTTCTGGATTTTTGGGACATTGATGGAAAGGGTGTTTGGACATTTTAGATTCGCCGGCCTCATCGTGCTTCTCGCTCTGGGTTCCATGCTCGCCGAGTTCGCGTTGTCATCTGGCGGTGTCGGCTTATCCGGGGTTGGCTACGGGTTGTGGGGCATGCTATGGGTGCTGGAAAAGCGTGATGCCCGGTTCCACGATGCCGTGGACGAGCAGACCTCCCGGATGTTTATCGGCTGGTTCGTTCTATGCATCGTGCTGACCGTGATTAATGTGATGCCGGTTGCAAATATCGCACATGGCGTGGGGGCGGTTATGGGCGCCCTACTGGGATTGGCGATAAGCGGCAAAGGCTCGGTGAAGCAAACGAGCCGGGCGGGATTGGCAGCCTTGCTGGTTTTCATCTTGGCGGGAGCAACGATCTTCTGGCCGTACATCAATCTGAGCGGGCATGCCGAGCCAGAAGTCGAACGGGCCGCATTGGATGCCTTGGACCAGGGTAAAATCACGCCGGCGGTAAAACTGTTGACGACCGCCACCACGATGCGCCATGCCCCGGCCCGGGCTTGGTACAACCTTGGCATCGCCTATGAGAAGGCGGGCAAATTTGCCGAGGCCTCGACGGCTTTCACCCACGCATCGCAAATGCCTGATAGTGACAGCGAAATGGATCAGGCGGCCCAAAACGTGAAAAAGCTTCTCAACCAATCAGATTCATTTCGGTTCCCGGGGCAGGCTGCTGAAACCAACAACCTGCCGCCGACTGATACCGGAACAAACAAGTAATCGATTGGACCATGGGCGGCCGCAAGATCGATCCTGCCCCACAGTCGTGAAACCGGTTTGAAACGCAAAGAACAGCCGACCAGCCTTGTTAAAATCATTTTTTGCGCTATTCTTACCCCGGTTTTGGAAGGGCGGAGAATCGCTCCAGACGCAAGTCCGGGGAGGAAAGTCCGAACTCCATTGGGCGCGATGCTGCGTAACTCAAGTCCGTATCGATTGAGATACACGCAGGCAGCCCGTTTCAAGACGGGTTGACGGACAGTGCCACAGAAAACAGACAGCCAACCGTCCCGCGCAAGCGGGACGGCGGTGATGGTGAAAAGGTGCGGTAAGAGCGCACCGCGTGAAGCGCAAGCGACACGGCATGGAAAACCCCATCGGGTGCAAGGCCAAATTGGAAACCGAGGAGCTGCCCGCTCCGCGTCCCGTGAAAGCGAGACAGGTTTCGGGTATAGGTCGCTCAGACAAATGATTCTCTCCGTCGCGCAAGCGGCGCAGACAAAATTCGGCTTACAGCCCTTCCAAAACCAATTCAACCTGCCGACTGGCGGTCAGCGCAGCGAATTCTTCAACGCAGCGATGGATTTCAACCGCTCTTGCAGTGGTCGTTGCACCGTCAGTTCCGCCTCCAGTTCGTTGATAGCCTTTAATAGCACGTCGATCTGGACCGGTTTCGCCAAGGCCCGGTCCGCCCCGATCAGCTTGGCCATGGACAGGCAGTCCAGCTCCACCAGTTCCGAGCCACCGGACATCACGATGATTTTGACCGTCGGAAAAGATTCTTTCAGCGCCCGGATGATCTCAAGGCCGTCCATGTGATCCATGTAAATATCCGTGATGACGAGATCCACGCTGTTCTGCGTCGAACTTTGCCGGGTCAGACATTCCAAAGCCCGCCGTCCGTCTTGAAAGACTTGGACCGCGTAACCATTCTTGGCCAGCAACTGTTCCAACGCCTTGGTCAGCCTGACCTCGTCGTCGATCATCAGAATGTTCCGGATATTCCGCATTCGTTCCACCATATTAAACCAATTGTAGTGAGGTGGAAAATTTTCTTTTAAAATCTGCGCAAAACCCTGCGGCGGATGCGGATCACCTGCCGCCGGAGCGTGGCGTTACGCCGCTTCGACTTCCTTCGCCCCGCGATATCGCTTCATTTTAAATAGCTCTTCCGGCCATTTTTAGAGTATCGCGGCGGTAAATTTGGTCACTGGCACGGGCGACACATTTACCTTTGCTTTCCAAAACTTATCGAGCGATGTTGGCAAACCATCCGCCCTTCTCCAGCCTTGCTGCCGGTTTCACTTCATGAATACCATGTTGCGCGTCATTCATGAGCGAACCGTCTGAAAACCGCCCCGCCGCGTTCACCCCCGCGCGTTTTGGCCTGCTGCTGGCCTTGCTGGTTTTCGCCGCCTTCCCGCAAGTCATCCTTGGGCTGGAAACCTTCGTGGCCCGTGACTACGGCTTCTTCGCCTACCCGCTGGCGCATTTTCAGCAAGACTGCTTCCGCCATGGTGAACTGCCGTTCTGGAATCCCTACAATAACTGCGGCGTACCGTTCCTCGCCCAATGGAACACCATGCCGCTCTATCCGCCGGCATTGTTTTACCTGGCATTGCCATTGACGTGGTCACTCGGCATGTTCAGCCTGCTGCATCTGTGGTGGGCGGGCTTCGGCATGTATCTGCTCGCCCGCCGCTGGACGGGCAATAATTTTGCCGCCGCCTTTGCTGGAACCGCATTCTCTTTCAACGGTTTCACGCTCAACCTGCTCATGTGGCCCAGCCATATCGCCACCTTTAGCTGGCTCCCCTGGGTCATCATGGCCACCGAATGCGCCTGGCTGAAGGGCGGTCGCAAAATCTTCCTCGCCGGCATCGTCGGTGCTTTCCAGATGCTCGCCGGTGGTCCGGAAACAATTCTCTTAACGTGGCTGATCGTGACCGCATTATGGCTTCAACATCTCATCCGCGCCGAAATTCCGCGCGCCACTTTGATCGCCCGTTTCCTGCTGGTTCCCCTGTTCGTGTTTGCCCTGAGTGCGGCACAACTGCTTCCCTTTCTCGACCTCGTCAGTCACGCCCAACGCGAAGCCGGCTACACCGACCTGCGCTGGTCCATGCCCGGCTCCGGTCTCGCCAATTTTCTTGTACCGATGGCCTTCGGCAGCACCGTGACCGAAGGCATTTTCTTCCAAAACGGACAGGCCTGGACATCATCTTATTATCTCGGCCTTGGGGCGCTGTGGTTGATGTTGCTGGCAGCCCTTTGCGTCCGGGAACGTCGCGTCTGGTTGCTAGGCGGTGCGACAGTCATTTCACTCTTGTGCGCCTTTGGCGAAAATACGCCGGTCTATCCCCTGCTCCGCCACCTCATACCGCAGTTGAGCTTCATCACCTATCCGGTGAAATACATCATGGTTGCCGTTTTCGCCGCCCCCTTGCTCGCCGCTTTCGCACTGGCAAACATTGAAAAGTTCCCTAAGAAAATTTACCCGATCGGCGCAATTCTCTTCGCTTTCATCATCGGCATCCTGTTTTGGACTCAACACGCGCCTCAGCCAGGCAATGACGCTCCCGCTGCTTTGCACAACGGAATCACCCGCGCCGTCTTTCTGCTTTTGACCGGTGCGGCATTCTATTTCCTGACGCGAACCAAAAAATCCCCGCTGCTCCGCTTCGCTCCTTTGGGGTTGATCTTGATTGCCTGGTTCGATGTCTACACGCACGAGCCCCGGCAAAACCCCACCGTGCCGTCCGGCGTCTACGAGCAAAACCTTGCCCGCACCAAGCTGGCGATGAGTCCCCAGCCCGAACTGGGCGGCTCGCGCGCCATGCTCTCTCCGGCTGCAGCTCTTGAACTCACCCAATTTGCCGCTAAAGACGCCCAAAACAACTTTCTCGCCAAACGCGCCGGCCTCTGTGCTAACGTCAATCTCCTCGACAGCATTCCCAAGGTGGACGGCTTTTTCTCCCTTGCCCCTCATGACTTTGATGTTTTGATCTCGCTCATGTACGGCGATAACGGCGGCAACTGGTCGCATTTGGAAGATTTTCTCGGTGCTTCCCAAACCATCGCGCCGGGTAAATTACTGGATTGGCAACCGCGTACAAGCTTCCAACCGCTCATCACCGCCGGCCAGCGCCCCGTTTTCTTGGATGATACCAACACGCTCCGCGCCCTCGGTCAAAATAACTTTGATGGCGCCAGCATGGTGTTCCTGCCGCCATCAGAGAAAGATTTCGTCACCGTCACCAACCAAACCGCCGCCAAAATTCTTTCCTCCAAATTCACTGACCGCACCGCGGATGCGGACCTAGACGCCGCCGAACCTTCTCTTGTCATGATCGCCCAGACCTATTACCACGATTGGAACGTCATTATCGACGGCCAGCCCGCCCGCCTTCTGCGCGCCAATTTCGCCTTCCAAGCCGTGCAAGTGCCGGCTGGCAAACACACGGTTCATCTCTTTTACCATGACAGCGCATTTCAACTCGGCGCGGTCATTTCCGGCATTGGCTGGATCATGAGCCTCGCCGCCATCCTGTTCTGGCGCCGCCGCGCCTAAGAATTTTTAAAACTTCTGCTCGACAATTTTTCCAGCGCGGTTTCAAATCATTTCCGGCATGGCGAAAACCAATAAAACCAAACGTATCGGTATTCTCACCGCCGGCGGCGACAGCCCCGGCCTCAACGCCGCCATCCGCGGCGTCGGCAAAACCTGCCTCAATCACTACGGCATGGAGATCATCGGTTTCCGCGATGGCTTCCGCGGCCTCGTCGAAAATCGCCGGCTCAAGCTCGATCGCTCCACCCTCGCCGGCATCCTCACCATCGGCGGCACCATCCTCGGCACCAGCCGCGACAAGCCTCATCGCATGATGATCGATGGCCGCACCCGCGACATGACCGAGACCATCGTGGAGAATTACGACAAATGGGGCCTGGATTGCGTCGTCTGCCTCGGCGGCGGCGGCACGCAGAAAAACGCCTTGCGCCTCCACCAGGCTGGCCTGAACGTCATCACGTTGCCGAAGACCATCGATAACGACGTCGCCATGACCGATGCCACGTTCGGCTTTGCCACCGCCATGGACATCGCCACCGAAACCATCGATCGCCTTCACAGCACCGCCCACAGCCATCACCGCATCATCGTGGCCGAGATCATGGGCCACCGCGCCGGCTGGCTCACGCTTGGTGCCGGCATCGCCGGCGGTGCCGACGCGATCTTGATCCCCGAAATACCCTACGATGTCGAACGGGTCGCCGAAGCCATCAAGCTTCGCAGCAAACACGGCACCAATTTCAGCATCGTCGCCGTCGCCGAGGGCGCCATGAGCCGTGACGACGCCCGGGTGATGGGTGCCGCCGAGAAAAAACTCGAACGCGCCAAAAATCTTCACGATAAAAAAGAAGCCAAATTGGAACTCGCCGGCCTCGAAGTTCGCCATCAGGGCAATACCCTCCGCCTGGCGAAACAACTGGAAGAACTCACGCATCTCGAATCACGCATGACCATTCTCGGCTACGTCCAGCGCGGCGGCACGCCATCGCCCGCCGATCGCCTGCTCGCCACACGCCTCGGCAGCGCCTGCGGCAATCTGATTCAGGAAGGTGTCTACGGCGTCATGGTCGCCTCCCGCGGCGACGGCACCGAACCCGTACCCTTGGAAAAAGTCGCCGGTAAACGCAAGGCCGTCCCGCTCGATCACCAATGGCTCGAAACCGCGCGCCACGTGGGAACCTGCCTTGGTGATTGAAATTCGCGTGATGAAGCGATTTCAAATCTGCGCCCTGTTGCTCCTGTTTGCCTTGGCTGCCAATGCCCGGGCCGATGACGTCAAAAAGCTGTTACACGACGAGATGCAGAAGCATCACGTCCCCGGTGTGGCCTGCCTCATTCTGAAGGACAACAAACCCGTCACCAAGTTCTACGCCGGCGTCGCCAACCTTGAATGGCAAACGCCCGTTGACGCGAACACAGTCTTCGAAATCGGCTCCGTCTCCAAACAATTCGCTGCTGCCAGCATCCTGTTGCTCGCACAAGAAGGCAAACTGTCCGTCGAAGACAACATCAGCAAATATCTCACCAACACTCCTCCAAGCTGGGCGAACATCAAGATCCGCCACCTGCTCTCGCATACTTCCGGCATCAAGAACTACGATGGCCTAGACGGCTTTGAACTGCGCCAGCATCTCACGCAGGCCCAGTTCATCCACCGGATCGGCGAACAGCCATTGAGCTTTCAACCCGGCGAAAGCTGGGCCTATAGCAATTCCGGTTACAATCTCCTTGGCTACATCGTCGAAAATGTGAGCGGCCAAAATTACTGGAATTTCCTGCGCGACCGCATCTTCACGCCCTTGCAGATGACCAGCACCGCCCATCGCGAACCTTGGTTCGTGATCCCGCACCGCGCCGCCGGTTATGCGTACGTTGCCACCAACGGCACCTACGTTAATCGCGACTACGACCTCACCGATCTCTTCGCCGCCGGCTCGATCATCTCCACCGTTCCCGACCTCGCCAAGTGGGACGCCGCGCTTGCCGGCAACGGTCTGCTCAATGAATCTTCCAAGCAACTGTGGTGGACATCGGCAAAATTAAACAACGGCAAGCCCGTCAGCATCGACCGTCACGGCGGCCCCGGCTCCTACGGTTTCGCGTGGTTCCTGAACACCGTGAGCGGCCATCAGAACATCGGCCATAGCGGCATTACGAGTGGCTTCTCCGCCGCCAACGAAATGTTCCCGGACGACCACCTCACCATCATCATCTTGTCGAACACCGACGAAGGAGTCTTCGCCGGCAACCTTGCCAATAAAGTCGCCACCTTGTTGTTCAACCAAGCCAAAACAAAATAGCTCTGCTTGGTTTTGGTTGCCCGCGACAGACTTCAGTTCCACGAGTTATGTATCGCAATGGCTCAATGGCTGTTTCCTTTTCCACAGGGGGAGGTTTAGGATGCGGGAAAAATTGTCATTAACCGCCAAGAAATCAGGTCCTGCCTCCGCCGCCCTGCCCTCACTTTTTTACATACCCGTTCGCCCGGAACCACGCGATCGCATCTGCGAACGCCTGTTTCGGCGGCGTCTGCGGCAGGCCCAGCATCATTGTCGCCTTCGCCGGGTTGAACCACATTTTGTGCTTGGCCATCTTCACCCCGCCCACCGGCGCGCGCGGCGGTTTTCCGGTCACGTAAGAAACCATCTCGTTCGCTTCCGCCACCTTCATGGCGAACCAGTGCGGAATCTTCCATTTCGGCCCCGTGATGCCCGTCAGCTCCTGCAAAACGGCGAATGTTTGCGCCATCGTCCAATTGCCGTCCGCGTTGCCCAAAATGTATCGCTCCCCATAGCGCCCGCGCTCCGCCGCGAGAATGTGCCCGATGGCCACATCGCGCACATGCACCCAGTTCAACCCCGTTTCCAAGTAGGCAGGCATGCGCTGGTTAAGAAAATCTACGATCACCTGCCCCGTCGGCGTGGGTTTCACATCCCCCGGCCCCACCGGCGCAGACGGATTCACGATGATGATCGGCAGCGCCTTTTTGCGGAACAGTTCAAAGGCCACCGCCTCCGCCTGAAATTTGGATTTTTTGTAATCGTTGCTGAGGTTGTGTGGATCGACCACCTCGATCTCGGTGCTCGGCGTATATTTTCCGTTCACCGCCTTCGGCAGGCCGATGCAGCCCACCGTGCTCGTATAAACGATTTTTTTACATCCCGCCTTCCCCGCCGCCTCCAGCACATTGCGTGTGCCTTCCACATTCGTCTCATACATCGGCGCATACTTGCGCATCCACAGCGCGTAAGTCGCCGCCACATGGAAACACCAGTCGCACCCGTCCAGCCCTTGTTCCAAGACTTTACGGTCCAGAACATCGCCTTCCACCCGGTCATATTTCAGGCCTAGCAATCCGCGCTCATCCGATCCCGGACGCAGCAATGCCCGCACCCGGTGACCGCGTGCCACCAGTTCGTGCACGAGATTCGAGCCAACAAAGCCGGACGCGCCGGTGACAAAGCATTTCATACGCGAAATCGCCTTAAACTGTGCGCCAATCCCGCGCGCTGTGCCACAAAAATTTTTAACCCGCCGCAGCTTGACTTGCCTCCTCCGCTTGGAAAAAATAGCAACGTTGTATGTCGGAAAAAAGCAGCCCCAAGAAAAAACCCAGCCGTACCAGCCAGCGCGAGCTTGATACCAAGATCGAATTCATGGCCGGTATCGTCCGGCGCGATCCCGATTACGTCGATGCCCTCCAGCTCCTCGGCGACCATTACACCCAGCGGGGTCTCTTCAATGAAGGCTTGAAGGTCGATGAACGCCTCGCCCGCCTTGAGCCGCAAAATCCGCTTGTATTCTACAATCTCGCATGTAGCTACTCGCTCACCGACCAGTTCGAACGCGCCCTGCTCGCCCTCGAAAAAGCCCTGCTCCTCGGCTATCGCGATTTTTCCTGGCTCGCCAAGGATCCCGACCTGAAAAAACTTCGCGCCCAGCCCGCTTACCGCGAACTTCGTGAAAAAATCGCCGAACTCAAAAAGAAGTCACGCTGAACCTTTGATGCCGTTTTACGGACGCCGCCCTTGCCTATGAACGTCACCCTTCACGGACGCACTGAACACTTTCGCACCGTCGCTTTTGATTCCACGAACAACTCCGTCCGCCTCATCGAGCAACGTCTCCTCCCGCACGAGTTCAAGATTATCGGCACCAAGGATTATCGCGCCACCGCCGCCGCCATCACCGATATGATCGTGCGCGGTGCCGGTGCCATCGGGGCTACCGCCGCCTACGGGCTCGCCCAAGGTGCGCACGCTTTTCGCGGCACCGACCTCAAAAAATTTACCAAGCACGTCGACATCGTTTTTAAGACGCTCGCCGATGCGCGCCCCACGGCTGTTGACCCTGTCAACGCCATGCTGGATGTCCGCCGTCACATGAACCGGGGCGAAACCGTCGCCGAACAACAGTCCCTCGCCCTCGCCGCCGCCGAAGAATTCGCCAACGAAGACGCCCGGCACTGCGCCGAGATCGGCGAGCACGGCGCGAAGCTCATCCGTAGCGGCATGCGCGTTCTCACCCATTGTAACGCCGGCTGGCTCGCCTTTGTCGATGTCGGCAGCGCCACCGCGCCGATGTACGCCGCGCAGGCCCAGGGCAAAAAATTTCACGTCTATTGCGATGAGACCCGCCCACGTTCCCAAGGCGCCACCCTCACCGCGTGGGAACTCGCCCAGCAAAAAATCTCGCACCAGATCATCGCCGATAATGCCGCCGGCCACCTCATGCAACGCGGCGAGATCGACCTCGTCATCGTCGGCAGCGACCGCACCCTCGGCCGCACCGGCGAAGTCACCAACAAGATCGGCACCTACACCAAAGCCGTCCTCGCCGCACGCCACAAGATTCCGTTCTACGTCGCCATCCCCCTGTCCACCATCGATTGGAATCTGAAACGCGGTTTCGATATCCCCATTGAAGAACGCCACGAATCCGAAGTCCTCGGCGCATGGGGCATCACCAAATCCGGCAAACGCGAATACATCCGCGTCGCCAATCCCGCCAGCGGCGCCCGCAACCCCGGCTTTGATGTCACTCCCGCCGACCTCATCACCGGCATCATCACCCCCGTCGGCATCTTCAAACCAAAAGAACTTTGGTCCAACCGCCACAATCTCGGGCACAAAGCCTGATGGGTGGAACGTGAATCGAGGGTGACAAGGTCGCCTTGCGACGTTGTTCACCTGCGCAGCAGGCACTTGGAAACATTGTCAGCGGTTGGGGGCCCATTCCCCGCTCGACATTTTTACACTGCAAACCTATGCTTCCGTGATGGAAGGATTGGGGCTTGTACAATCGCTGGCACCGCTCACGGCAGTAGTGCTGCATCATCCAAAAATACCAGGCAAGTTGACCTTCTGACAAATTTATGATTCCGCGCATCATCCATCAGACCTGGAAGACGGCTGACCTGCCTGAAAATTTCCGGGCCTATTCCGCCACTTGGCGGAATCTCAATCCCGGTTGGACTCACCGGATATGGACTGATCGTGAACTGCTTGAGTTTGTTGCCACCCACTATCCGGATTATCTGGAACTCTTTTGCAGCTACCGCCAGGGCGTCCAGCGGGCGGATGCCGGCCGCTACATGCTGCTCCATCATTTTGGTGGCATTTATGCGGATATGGATACCGAATGCCTCCAGTCACTCGAACCTCTGGCCTCAGAGAACCGGATCATCATCAGTGAAGAACCGAAAACACACTGGTCAGGCGTCGCCGGTTGCCGCGGGTTCAATACGGTGCTTTTTAACGGTGTCATGGTCAGCCCGGCCAAGCATGCCTTCTGGCCCCATTTGCTGCAGCGGATGGTTGATTCGCGTCATGCGACCGATGTATTGGATTCCACCGGCCCCTATTTGCTCACGGGCGCGATGCTTTCTTTTCCGGCCAAGGAAACTCTCCGGATTGAGGATGCGAACTTTTTCAACCCGGTCGACCGTACCGGATATAAGTCCCCTGAACACAACGGCGCCAAGGGCTACTCGCTCCATCACTGGTCCGGCACATGGTGGTCAAAATATGAAGCGGTCTGGTGGCGGCGAAAAATCTATCCCTTCACCAAAAGACTCTTCCGTCTCCGCGCCCATTTTCTTGGTGGCGAACGGCTCGATCCCGTCGCCGCCCGCGCGGCGATTTCCCCGGAGGCGATTGCCGCACCGCTGCCCAAAGGCAAAAACATCACCATCCTCGTTCCGGTTCGCGATGCCAGCCAGCACCTTGCCGGCTTTCTTGCCGCAATTGACAAACTGGATATCCCGAAAGAACGCCTCAAGCTCGTCTTCTGCGAAGGCGACAGCCGGGACGATACCTATGACCAACTCGTGCGGTTGACGGCTCCGCTAAAGCCGCTTTATCGCGACATCATTTTACTGCGCAAGAATGCGGGAACCGGTCTGGACCATTCCAAGCGCTGGCTCCCGGCGGTTCAACGGGCCCGGCGCGCCGGTATCGCCCGCGTGCGCAACTATCTCATCGATCACGGTGTGGACGCCACGGACGACTGGGCCCTGTGGATCGATGTCGATGTCTGGAGTTTTCCGGCTGACATCCTGACCCAGCTCTTCGCCGTCAAGGCGCGGATTGTGGCGCCTCATTGTGTCCTCAAACCCGGCGGCCAATGTTTCGATCATAACAGCTTCGTCACGACGCCGGCAGAGCGGGATCACCGCTACTTCCGCCTGGTAAAAGACGGAATTTTTCAACCGCCAATGGTCTCCCCCTTCAGGTTGAAGATGAGCGACCTGCGCCATAGCGATCAGGTGCCGCTCGATGGAGTCGGCGGAACGATGTTGCTTGTGGATGCCACCTTGCACCGGGGCGGCCTGCGCTTTCCAGAAATTCCCTACGACCACTTGATCGAAACTGAGGGATTTGGGCGGATGGCGAAGGATTTGGGCATCACACCCATTGGCTTGCCGCGCGTCGAAGTCCTGCATGTGCCGTGGTAGAAATTGACGTTCGGATAGCGGGTCTGCGAGTCGCCGGAACATTCAAAGATATAAGCGGGCTTTCATTTGAACTGGAGGGTTCCGGCCGTTTGCCACCCCCTCTCAATCACCCGAAATGCTTTTCTTCACCGCCCAATCTACCGCCTCCGGGCTGAAGCGAAGTTTTGCCGTCCTTTCTGCAAACCGGCTTTGCCTCAACTTTGCTTCCGGATTCCGCCAAAGATCGATGATATGACAAGCCAAGCCTTCGTCTGAATCCGCCACCAAAACCTCCTCGCTTTCGATCAATCCCAGTCCTTCGACGGCCACCGAAGTAGCCACTACGGGCAATCCTGCCGCCATCGCTTCCAAAATCTTGATGCGGGTGCCCCCGCCTTCCGCCAGCGGAACCACGGCCATGTCAGCGCGCTGATAAAACTCCGCCAGGCTTTCCGGATTTGCGTGCAGTTCAACTCCCGCCAAAACGCTCAAAGATTCAACCGCCGGTTGCGGATAACGCCCGGCCAATATCACTCTGGCGCCCGGAAACGCTTCCCTGACTATGGGCAAAACACCGCGTACCAGCCTTTCTGCCGCCACCACGTTGGGCCAATAACCAAGATGTCCTACAAAAAGCAGAACCGGCTCCCTTTCACCTTCACGTATTTCCGACCGCCGCTCATTCTGCAAAAGCTCGAACCTGGGAATGCTGTTTGGAACAACTTGCACCGGCACGGCTGGCCGATGAAGTTCCAAAAGCCGTTTTCGGTCTTGCTCCGAGCAAACCCAGACTTGATCCACAAATTTCAAAGCCCTCCGCTCAAGCCCTCGGATGCGCGCAGCATCATTGTTAAAAAAATCCGCAAATCGAAATTCCCCGGCCGGCCGCGCCCGCTTTTGCACAGCCAGATTGGATTCAATATTGTGCATGTCCAGAATGAGTAGCCCCGCCAATGGCCTCAGGTGTTTAAACAGCGCCACCAGCGGGATTCCTTCGACGATGATCGTGTCCGGGCAAAAATCTCCGATTATTTTTAACAGTCGTGCCAGGCATGCGTACGAAATCCTCGCCTCAACGCTGCAACGCCAGGATGACAAAGCCTTGGATCGATCTCCCGACACGCCCACAGAAGTAAATTCTGTTTCCAGCTGGTGGCCCGACATTTCCCTCTCGCTTGGGCGTATCGAAACGGCTCTTACCAACCCGGCCTTCGCAGCCGAAAGAGTATTTTGATGATTTCTCAGATCGGCACCAGAAACCGGCAACGAAGCATCATCGACTGTGACGATGAGAATGCGCCGCCGCTCTTTAAGATCATCTGGCTTGTGCCGGACGACCAGCGGCAGGCATAAGCCATGACGTTGACAAAAACTCCCTATTTCGATGCGGCAATCATACCGAAAAACATCCCAAGCCAGCCGATATCGCGGATGGGCCCGTGTCAGTCGCAAAATGCGCCCGGCTTCTGCATACCGCCGGTTTATGATCAATTGTCGTGCGATCCGTAACGCCACCCAGGCGACGCGCTGTCGCAAGGCGGTTTCTGGCACGCCATGCTTCGCCAAAGCTCTAAATGCGCGAGATATCTTGAGCAACGTTTTACACGGCATCGTGGCGTAACGTCGCGCCATCCGGTCCTCGTCCAGTTTGTAAAAAAGCACGGGGGCTGTCGTAGTCACTACTTGCACCCGCGCAAGCAACGCCGCCCAAAAGCAGGTATCTTCATCCAGATCTATTGCCTCAGGGAATCGGATGTCTGCCGTTTGAGCTGCGACCAGCATGGCACTCCCCATTGCGATCGGCCAAAGTTCATTGGCCAGATAACGGATTGCGTTTTGCCGACAATCTTTCGTGTAGCCTTGCGGGACCTTGATTTTATCCGGCCGATTTGCCGTTTGGCGGATGCACGAACCGACGGCCAGCCCTGCTTCGGGATTACCCTCAAGCTTCGCCGCCAAAACCGTCAATGCGCCGGGAACCAGTTCATCATCCACGTCGATAAAAAATAAAAAACGTCCGCGCGCTTCCGCCATTCCGTGATTCCGGGCCGCACCCGCATTTCCAAAAGTTACCGGCAGCACGCGGAGTGGCAGGCCATGCCGCTGCGCGGCATCATTTGCGATTTCTGCCGTCGCATCCCTTGATCCATCATCCACCAACAATATTTCCCGGATCAGACCGCAATCAGGAATCAGGCTGCGCAACACGAAAGCGACTGAACTCGCCGCATCTCGCGCCGGAATGACCACGGAAATCATGGGTGCCAGTTCCGGCGTAGAATTGGTGGACACGAAAGCAAATTAGTTAGGTTCAAACCCGCCCCGGTTCAGGAGCCGGTCATAAAATGCCTTAAGCGCGGAAACCGGACGCAGGGAAAGGCTCTGCAAGCTTGCAATCGTTTGCGGGACCATTTTTGTCCCGGAAGCCATCGATAGCTGTTCCCATCTTCAAATTTTGAAGGCGGGCTCAGCACATAACCGCCCAGCGCCTTGATATGGCCTACGCGTCGGAAGCCAAAGTGGAGGCTGGAAGATATCGTCGGCTGCGTGGTCTTAAAATACACGTGAAAACCGTTCGGACTTTTGGCCACCGGCGTTGCCGCGATCAATTTGCGATTTTCTGCCTGCCAACTTTGATAGGCGGATGCGCTGTCAAAATCCAAAACCATCAGGTTCCCATATCCGCCGATGATTCCAACATTTCCCTCGAAACCGCCAAACCAACGTTGAACCATTTCAGCCGATGGCGGCTGTTGCGCGAGTTGAAAGGCGACACTGGCGAAACACAGTTCCTTGAGTCTTTTTTGGCGGGTTTGCAAGTGCAACGGAGCATACCCCATGGTTTCGAGATCAAGGTGCCGGCCATTTCGGCTCAGCGGGACGCAAACAAAGCCGTGCGACAAAAGTTTCAACGCGTAATCAACCATTAGTAGACCATTATATGCCCGGTTCGTCCATTACCCGCAAGCCCGCGCACTTTTTTACCGGCGCGCGAGCTTTAGCCAGCTTAAACACCGAATCGCCCAAGGTCTGAATACTTTTAGTCATTTCCACCATCTCCCTTGCGTTCGCGCCCAAATATCCGAAACAATGCCGTTTACAGATGAACATGCATTACCGAACCCTCGGCCGCACCGGCCTCCGCACATCCGTCATCGGCCTTGGCACCTGGCAGTTCGGCGGCGAATGGGGCATGGACTTCACGCAGCCGCAAGTCGATGCCATTCTCGATACTGCCGCCGAATGTGGCATCAACCTCATCGACACCGCCGAATGTTACGGCGACCACCTCTCTGAAAAATTTATCGGTGACTACCTCGCCCGCCGTGACCGCTCCCGCTGGATTGTCGCGACCAAGTTCGGCCATCATTATAACAGCTTCCTGAACCGCGACGACGATTTCTCCCTCGCCGGCATCCAAAAACAGCTCGATGCCTCGCTCAAAGCCCTCCGCGTGGATGTCATCGACCTCTACCAATTTCATTCCGGCTCCGACGCCGTATTTCAAAATCAGGAACTCTGGAGTTTTCTCGCCACCCAAAAAAGTCTCGGCAAGATTCGCCACCTCGGCGTCTCCATCCTTCAGAAAGGCAGCGAACTTCAAGCGCGTGACTGCGCCCAATTTGGCGTCGAAGCATTACAGGTCTATTACAACCGTCTCGACCGCCGCCCGGAGGAAATCTATTTCCCGCACGCCGGGAAAAACAATCTCGGCATCCTTGTGCGCGTTCCGCTCGCCAGCGGTCTGCTCTCCGGCAAATACCAGCCCGGCGCCACCTTTACTGGAAATGACGTCCGCGCCAAATACGATGCCCTGAAATTACAAAGCGACCTCACCGAAGTTGCCCGCCTGCAAAAAGAGGAAGTTCCGCCCGGTGTGCCGATGGCGCAATGGGCCATGGCTTGGTGCCTGCGCAATCCTGTCGTCACCACGCTGATCCCCGGCTGCAAAAATCCCGACCAAGTCCGCATCAATGCCGCTGCCGCGAATTTATTATGACCTCCATCTGCCGCGAATCGGTTTGCACCTGCCCTGAAGCTACCTATACTAGGTGTGTAAATCGAAGTGTCAAAATCCGCCGGTGTGGCGAAATGGCAGACGCACAGGACTTAAAATCCTGGGACCTTAAAAAGTCGTGTGGGTTCGAATCCCACCACCGGCACCACTTTTCATAGACTTTCTGCTACCTGGACAATCAGTGTGATAAAACCGTCTCCATTTAAAAATTTACCACCACCGCATGTTCCCGCTGGTCATCGGTCAGCTTGAGGACGTCTCCGGTTTGTTCCGTGCCATCAATCGATATTTTGGGTGATCCCTTCCATGTTCCTGAAGCGTTCACGCAGTTGATGTGATATGCCGTCCGCCGATATCGGTAATGCAGCTTGAATGATTTCCAGTCCGCAGGCACACGCGGCGTGAATCGCAATGTGTCCACTTCAATGCTCAGTCCCAGCAGGGTCTCCGTGATCAGCCGGTACATCCAGCCGGCCGAACCGGTGTACCACGTCCAGCCACCCCGGCCGGTGTGCGGCGCCACGCTATACACGTCTGCAGCCACGACATACGGTTCGGTTTTATAACGAGATACTTCCTCCGGCGTGCGGGCGTGCAAGATCGGATTGATCAGCGCAAACAACTCCCATGCCCGCGTCGTCTCCCCTGCCCGCGCAAAGGCCATGACGGTCCATATGGCGGCATGGGTATATTGCCCACCATTTTCGCGCACGCCCGGCACATATCCTTTGATGTAACCTGGCTCCAAATGTGATTTGTCGAACGGCGGATCAAATAACTGAATGAGTCCCGCTTCCCGCCGCACCAAGCGATGCGCTACCGCATCCATGGCGGTGCGGATCCGCTCCGGACTGCCGGCCCCCGAGAGCACGGCCCAACTCTGCGGGATCGAATCGATCTGGCATTCGGGATTTGTGGCCGAGCCGAGCGGCTCGCCATTGTCAAAATAGGCACGCCGATACCATTGACCGTCCCATGCATTTTTCTCGATGTTTTCAGCCAAAGTCTTGGCCTGCGCTTCACATTCCTGGGCGAAGGTTTTGTCCCCGTGCAGATTGGCCAGGATCGCAAATTGTTTCAGCACGTCATAAAGGAAAAAGGCCAGCCAGACGCTTTCGCCCTTTCCTTTTTCCCCGACGAGATTCATGCCGTCGTTCCAATCGCCACAGCCCATGAGCGGCAACCCATGCTCGCCAAATTTCAGGCCATATTTGACAGCGCGCACACAGTGTTCATACAACGTGGCGGATTCCGACGACTGCTGTGGCAGATCATAATTCGCTTCCTCTTCCGGACGCAAAAGGCGGCTTTCCAAAAACGGCACCTCGCTGTCCAGCACGCCGGTATCGCCCACGCACGCGACGTAGCGACACGCCGCGTAAGGGAGCCATAGATAATCGTCGGAAAAATGTGTGCGCACCCCGCGACCTTGCGGCGGATGCCACCAGTGTTGTACATCGCCCTCGCGGAACTGCCGCGCCGCCGCGCGCAGCAGTTGCTCCCGTAACAGTTCCCGCCGCGTATGCACCAGGGTCATAGCATCCTGCAACTGGTCACGAAAACCAAAAGCGCCGCCGGATTGGTAAAAACCCGTGCGCGCCCACAACCGGCAGGAAATTGTCTGGTACAGCAGCCAGCCGTTGGCCAGCATGTTCAAAGAGGCATCCGGTGTTTCCACTTGGACCGCTCCCAATGTCTGCTTCCAGAAATCCCAGACGCGCTGCAATTCTTCCCGGCAGGTTTGGAGATTTTGAAACTTTCGGGCCAGGTTTCGCGCGGCTTCCAGATTTTGTCCCGCTCCCAGCACAAACACAATTTCCCGCTCTTGCCCGGGTTCAAGTTCTATCGGCGCCTGCAAAACAGCGCAAGGATCCAGGCCAATGCCGGTTTTGCCGGAGAGACGGACGCGTTGCAGCGCCGCCGGATTGCCGAGCAATCCGTTCCGTCCTAAAAATTCCGTGCGATCGGCCGTGAAGGACTGGATCAATTCACTGCTGGTCACAAACACGATACGCCCCTCGAAGTCCGTGTTGTAAGAATTGCGCGCCACCAACGCCCCGGTTTGGGAATCGATCTCCGTAGCGATCTGGGGCGCATTCTTCGCCCGCAATTCACCCATCACCAATTCCCAGTATCCGGTCAGTGACAGCCGCCGGCTGCGCTCCGAGCGATTGTACAGTTTGAACACAATCAGTTTTACCGGATCAGCCGTGGCCACGTAAATGCTCACTTCCGATTCAATGCCATTTTCGACATGCTCAAAGACGCTGTAGCCAAACCCATGGCGTGAAACGTACGCGGTTTCTCCCCGCGCGGGCAAAGGCGTGGGCGACCAAAATTTTCCGCTTAACTCATCGCGGATGTAAAACGCTTCACCGCTGGTATCGCCGACGGGGTCGTTGTGCCATGGCGTCAGACGGAACTCATGCGAATTTTCACTCCACGTATAGGACCCGCCGCTTTCGGACACGAGTGTGCCAAAATTCGGATTGGCCAGCACATTCACCCACGGCATGGGCGTGGTCTCCCCGGGTTGCAAGGTGATAACGTACTCGCGCCCGTCGGGTGTGAAGCCACCGGTGCCATTGGCAAAAACCAATTCACGCTCTGGCAAAACAATCGGCTGTTCGACGGCCGGCCGGACGCGGATTCGCAATGGTGCCGGTGTCAATTCCGGGCGCGTCCGCCGTTGCAACTGCTCCACCAGAGTCCCCTGATCGTCGTTCAGGACGATGCGCGCGACAGTTTCAAACAACGTCCGGTCTTCAGGTGTTAGCTGGTCTTTGCGCCGGACGAAGATTCCGCCCGGTTTGTCGATGAGTTGCGTCTCGTTATTGGCAGCGATCACATTGATGATCTGATCGTGTAACGCAGCCCGGTAGACTGAATCGTCTTCATTCAGGATCACCAAATCCACCGCGAGCCCCTTGAGCCGCCAGTATGCATGCGCCTGGACCATCTGGCGCACCAGGTCGATGTGTTGAACGTTGGAACTGTAGATCAAGACGATCGGAATATCTCCGGAAACGCCAAAGGTCCAAAGACTCCGCTGGCCACGCTGATTTCGCAACAACACGCTGGAATTGGCGCGCCGGGTGAGCGAACTGTAAAGCAATGCACTTGTGAGCCGCCCATAAAGCTGCGCTTCCGATTCGGTCGTGTTCAAATGGCGCAACACGATCAAGCCATGCGTCCAGGCCAGTTCAAAGCAGCGGTCGGCAATGGACTGGTCCTGATATTTTTCAACCAGCCCCATGATCTCCACCTGGGTCGGGGCGATGCCGCAAACCAAGGTGACTGAGGCGCTTTCTTTGGGTTCCAACCGCACCGTCCGGCGGATGGCCACAATCGGATCAATCACCGAACCTTGGCTGTTAGACAGATTCGGCGTGCCGTTCACGGCCGCCGGTAAATTAAGGCTGCCGCCACGTCCGATGAATTGCGCCCGATCGGTCTCAAACGAAATCGTCCCGCTCTCCGTCCCGCGCACGAGCATCAAATGGCACATCCACGGCATCGCTTCATGCGCCGTGCGCGCCCGCCGCGAGCAGACGATGGCGCGTTGCGGCTGTAAAATTTGCGTTTGCACAAACAAGTTGCTGAACGCCGGATGCGCCAAATCCGCCGCCGCCGTGTTCAAAATGACTTCCGCGTAACTGGTCACCTCGATGGTACGCACCTCGTCAGAATGATTGGTCAGCGTGACGCGACGAACTTCCACATCATTTTCCGGCGAGACGCTGATTTCCGTGTGCGCATCAATATCTTCCACGCGCGACCGGAATTCTGCGCGACCCTGGCTGAAGATGGCCTCGTAACCGGGCGCGGCTTGCAATGTCGGCTGATGTCCTGTCGACCAGAGCTTGCCGGTGCCGGTGTCCCGCAAATAAAAAAATGTTCCCCAGCAATCGCGCGTTGGATCTTCGCGCCAGCGCGTGATGGCAAAATTGTTCCAGCGGCTGTAGCCGCCACCGGCGCTGGTGATCATCACGTGGTAATGACCGTTGGAAAGCAGATGAACTTCTGGCGGTCCCGCATTCGGATCGGTGAAGACCCGCAGATTAGATTCGGTGGTGATGCTTTCACGTCCCTGCTCCGCTTCATTTTCATGCGGATAAAGCAAGGGAGTTTCTTTCGGCACCCGTTCGTGCAACAGCAGATCGGCGGCCTGAAAAATAGGGTTCGCGTTGAAGCGTCGCTGCATCTGGCGGTCCAGGAGCAGGCTGGCCAGCGCCAGCAAACTCATGCCTTGATGATGCGCCATGAATGAGCGGACGACCGCATGTGTCTGGCCGTTTGGCACCCGCGATGGCGTATAATCCAGCGCTTCGTAAAAACCATATTTGCCGGCGGCGTTTTCCCGGTTCAGCAGTTCAAAGTTCTTGCAACATTCTTCCGGTGCCACCATCAGTGCCATCACCGAGGCATAAGGCGCAATCACCAGGTCTTCCGCCAGCCCGCGCTTGAATCCCAGGCCGGGCACCCCAAAGGCACGATATTGATAATTTGCATTCGTGTCGCGCACGTTGTAGCCGGATTCAGAAATGCCCCACGGCAGGCGGGTTTGTTTGCCATATTCGATCTGCCGGGCGACGGCTGATTTGCAGGTGAGGTCCAGCAACGTTTTGTCGTAACTTGGCATCACCAGCATCGGCATGAGGTACTCGAACATCGAACCGCTCCATGAGATCAGGGCAGGCTTGCCGCCCGCCGTTGTCAGCAAGCGCCCGAGCCGAAACCAGTGGCTTTGCGACACCTGCCCCAAGGCGATAGCGACAAAACTTCCCAGCCGCGCTTCCGAGGCCAGCAGGTCATAGTAACTGGCGTCGAGCCGGTGCAGGTTCACGTTATAGCCGATGGAGAAAAGTTCCCGTGCCGGATCGTACAACAATTTAAAATCCATGCGCGCCAGCGCATCACAGCGCCGCCCCACCTCTTCCATTTCATTTAGCCTGGCTTGCGCGTTTTGGCCGGCGACCACCAAGGCCGCCTCCATTTTTGCAAGATGGCCAGCCACTTCAGCCTGGCCGGGTTTTCCGCGCGCGGCTTCCTGTAATTTTTCAATCTTAGCCAGCCATGACTCCGATTGTTCCGCTATTTCACGCAAACTCGGTGGCCGATCCAGTGCTGTCAGCAAGCGTTCCAAATGACCAGTCGCATCGGATGGCGCATGCCGCCCAAGCTCCGCTTGCAAGAGTATCCAAGGGTAGTTTTTTGTGATCTCATCCCGATGTTCCCGGCAGTTTTTTTCAAAAATTCGGCGCCAGTTTTCAAATTCACTTTTTGATTCGGTCAGTTCCGTCGCCAAAACGATCAACCGGTCGAGCAGATTGACAAAATCGGACAGTTTGGACGGGATCGGGTGTAACAGTTTATGCATCTCGCCCATGACCGCAGTTTGACGGGAATTGGCCGGCAGCTCTTGCATGACACCCAGTGTGGCGCGCAATCCCATCACTGGCCGTTTCATGGACCAATCTTGATCGACCACATCCAACAACCCGGAATGCAGCGTCAGAAGCAACCCGGAAAAATTCCCGTTATCCACCGTGGAGATATAGAGCGGCAGCAACGGCTTTAGCGTTCGCGTGTCATACCAGTTGTAAAGATGCCCCTGATATCGCTCGACTTTTTCAAGTGTATCCAAAGTGCGCGCAAGACGCTCAACCAGTTCGCGCATGGAGAGGTAGCCGAAATCATAAGCCGACAAGGCGCCCAGCATGGCGAGGCCGATGTTGGTAGGCGAAGTCCGCGTGGCCAAGACGGCGTGTGGATACTCTTGAAAATTATCCGGCGGCAGCCAGTGATCGTCCGGCCCCATGAAAGTTTCAAAATAGGCCCAGGTTTTACGCGCGAGCTTGTGAAGCTGGGCGGTCTGCCCGGCGGAAATCTCAAGACGCTTTTCTTTTAACGGCAGACTGATCCACCATGCCACCGCGGGTGATAAAAACCAGAACATCAAGAATGGCACGCTGACCGGCCCGGCCGGTTTATCAAAAATAAAGAGCGCCACACCGACAGCCACTGCCAGCATCGGTGCGCACCACATGGTCGCAAAGAATTGCTTCAGGCCACCACCATCACGTTGTTCCACCTCGCTGGACGTCTGCCATTCCAACAGGTTGCGACGCGTAAAAGAAAGGCGCCACAGCGTTCGCATAACAGCGTCGAGACTTACCACGACATCGTACGGGAGAAAAACAAGCGTCAATAAAACTTGGCATAATTGCCTTAACGCCGTGCTGCCGACGATCGCCAGATGCGATGAGAACGTCCGTTCTTTCGGCTGCCGTATGAATTCGGTGCCCACCGCGAGAACGAAAGGCAGGCCCACCAATGCGGTCACGAACAGGCTCCAGGCAACCGCCTTGTCCGGAAAAAAGACCCAGCCCGTGACGAGCAAAAACACCAGCGCCAAGGGCACCAATGTACGCCGCAGGTTGTCGAAAATTTTCCAGCGGGACAATCCGGTGAGCGGATTCCGCACCCGCCTTATATCCACGCCCGGCAGACGCGGCAGCAGCCATGCCATGATCTGCCAATCACCCCGCATCCACCGGTGGCGGCGGCGGGTATCCGAATGATAACGGGCTGGAAATTCTTCAAATAACTGGACATCGCTGACCAACCCCGAGCGGGCGTAACAGCCTTCCAGCAAATCATGACTCAAGATCCGGTTCTCCGGAAATTTTCCTTCTACAGACTGTGAAAAGGCGTCCACATCATAGATGCCCTTGCCGATAAACGAGCCTTCTTGGAAAACATCTTGAAACACGTCGGAAACCGTCCGCGTATAGGGATCAAGCCCGGGATCACCGGAAAATAATTTTACGAAATGCGATTTGCTCGCACTCGGCAGGCTGACGGCCACGCGCGGTTGCAAAATGCTGTAGCCTTCCACGATCAGTCCGCGTTGCTCGTCATAGACAGGGCAATTGAGCGGATGCGCCATGGTGGCCGCGAGTTGCCGTGCTGCTTCGCGCGGCAGTTGCGTGTCGCTGTCCAAGGTGATGACATATTTGATATGCGGCAACCGCGCCACATCGCCGACAATTTTCGAAAAATACTTGGCATCACCGTCACGCAAAAAGCGGTTCAGGTCGGACAGCTTGCCGCGCTTGCGCTCGTATCCCATCCAAATTTTTTCCTGCCCGTTCCATCGCCGTGGCCGGTGGAACAGGTAAAAAATTGACGGGCGGTCAGTTTGATATTTCTTGTTCAGGGACAGGATGCCGTCCGCCGCCCGCTGCAGCAAGTCATCGTCGCCGGCCTGATGTTCCTGGGCCGCATCCCGAAAGTCAGTCAACAGCGCGAAATAAACATTTTGATCGCAATTGGCGAGATAGCGGACTTCAAGGGATTCGAGCAGGCCTTCGATGGTCTCTTCATTGGTCAACATCGTGGGCACGGCCACCAACGTGGCATAGGTCACCGGGATGCCCTCCGAGAAATCCAATCGCGGAAGCTGGGATGGGCCGACCAAAAGCATGGCCAGCCAATTGATGACCGATACTGCCAATTGACTCGCACACACGGCGGCCAGCACCATCATCGCCCACCAAACCCATGGTGAAACTTGCTGAACGGGCAGCCAGCGCCATAAGAACAGCAGGACGGCGGCGGTCACCGCCACAATTCCGCCAAGGTAAAAAAACAACGGATGATTTGCCGCCACACGCCGGGGGAATTGCCACAATGAAAGCTTCATGCTGGCGGCGCGTTCCAAAATTTTCACGCCTTTGCTGCCAGCCAGATAAAAACCGACATGAACCGGACCTTTGCCGCCCCGGCCGTCATCTTTTTGGGCCAGTTCAACGGCGCAAGCCGCCACCTCCAGTTCGGACATCTTGCTGCGGCGGGCGATACGCTCCACGGTATGCCGGTAGAGATCGCGTGTCGCAAAATCCATTTTGACATAAACGCCCGCCGGATCGGTCCGCAATTTCTGCTCCACGACACTTTGCTCCTCGACAAATTCCTGCCAGTCCATCGAGTCGAGAAAACGCAGGCTGCCGATGCAGTTGCCGACGGACACCTGAGTCGTGGCCTGATGCTGGCTTTCGCTTTGGACCAATTGCGCGACCACCTGCCCATCGGCGGCGAGCCGCTCTTCCACCCAGCTGGTCGCCAGTTTCACCGGCGGCGATTTCTCCTGCATCCGCCGTAGAAATTCCGTGACAAAGGCACGGGTCAAAGCCGGGTGATGTTTCGCCATTTCCCCAACGACGACGATCACGTTCGGCGGATTAGTTTCGGCCACTTCCAAAATTTGGTCCGCCCAGCGGTCCGCTTCATCACGCTCCTGCCGCGCCGCGCCCAGCAGCACCGCTACCCGGCGCAAATTTTCAATCAACGCCAGCCGGAGCATAATGGGCACCGCCCACAATTCGCCCATTTTTAAAGGCGCCACCTCCTGATAGCCGGCCACGAAGCTGGCCAAGTGCGCGGCATCGATCCGGCCATCCGTGTGGGAAACCAGTTCTACCGCGATCTCATATACCCGGGGAAATCCGGCGCGCGTACCATTGGTGAGTTGTGGCAGTTCCCGGTTGAAGCCGACTGGCAGATGCCGCCTGGCCATGCGGATCTGCTCCTCGATCAGATGATAATTATCCAGCAACCATTCCGCCGCCGGCGTTATCCGGCGCGTTTTCTCCGCCTGCAGGGTTTTCTGATTATAGTCGTGAAGAATCTTCCCATTCTCAGTGAGTCGCGGCAAAAGCAGGTTCGGGCCATCCTGACGATTTTCGACGCGACGATTTTGCGCCAAAGTATGCGCGAATTGCTTTAACAGGTCTGTGCTTAACAATTCACCGCGCAGCGGCTGGTCATCGGTGCGCGAATCCATGGCCTCCCGCCATTCCATTTGCTTTTTCAACCAAAGCATCAACGTGTGCATGTCAGTTCCTTATTGCAGTCTGTGTGCCACAGCACATGCTGCGGATACGGATACGCGAAAGGTGAGCGTTGATTGCGAAGAAGTTGCAACGATGATGATCAGGCCAAAGGTATACCATGTGCAAATCGCACTGTCGCCCGAAAAAGGACTGCAAACTGCATGCAAGACAGCTTTGGAAAAGAAGTGGAAAACTAACAAGCGGGCAGATTTTCTTGGGTCACTCCGAATGACGGAAGCGCCGCCGGCTTGGTTTTTTGCAAACGTTTTCTCTGCTCAACCAGCTCGGTTTGGTGCGCCAAACATTCCACACAGATGCCGTGCGTAGCCGAGGTGTCAAAACCCTCCGCCAGATAACGTTCCGGCGTTTTCCATTGGCCCTGATGATTGATCTTGTGGCACCAGGCGCAGACGCGCATGAAACTCTCCAAGTGCTTCAACCGTTCCAAGGTCCGGCGGGTCGAAAAACTGACCAGCAGCCAGACCGTCAAAACCAGAAGCATCTGCAACATGGGGCCTTGAAAATCGGAAACGCCGACCCGCCCGTCCATTATCAAGGAGGGCAGGCCGAACAATGAATTCAGCCAGCACAGGGCGATGATCGCGAGAAAGCCGAAGCTTTGACCGGACAACACTTTGTTGAAGCGCGAGTTTGTTTTCATGGCTGTGCTGGTCATGGCTCCAGTGACAGTTCAAGACTTGCCAGAAGGGCGGAACGTCATCACCGCTCCCACAATCGCGCTGGCGGCACCGCCCAGCAGCAGCCACAAAGTCTTATTGGTGGGTGCGCCGGTAAAAGCCCGTGAGACGCTCGAACTGGCGGAGTCCGACGCGTTGAAACCGTAGCCTACGAGGATGACACCGACAACCAACAATGCTATTCCAATTCCTTTGTTCATAATTTTCTTTCTATTTAAGGGTTAACCGCGTTTCAAATTTTTTCGTCAGGCAAAAAAGCAACAAACGATTTTCAAGCGACCACTTTTATGGAATTCTGGGTGCCAAACGGATTGGTCGCCCGTTGGGCGGCCTTCGGATCATCCCACCACTGGCCATCCACAATAAAACGGTAGGGATGGCTTCCCGGCGGCAAGGGCAGAACTAAAACCCAGTCACCATTTTCAGATTTGGTGAGATCCAAGGGGTTCTTTTCCCATTCGGTAAAACCGGCAGCCAGCTTCACTGATTGGGCGAAGGGCGCTTCCAGATGAAATTCACCCGGCTTGAGTTCAGCGGTTGAGGTGTTGGCATTTTTATCCGCCCGGGTGACGCGTCGTGCTTGTTTCATGGTAGTGAGTACAAGTATTGGAGTTTTTAGATCAGTGCTTGCAGCCGCAGCATTCTTGCACGGCCGACTCGATTTTTTCTTTGGTTTCGCCGGTTCGCTTCTGAATTCTACCCAACAGTTCGTCTTCCTTGCCCTCCGTATATTGGAGATCATCATCAGTAAGTTGCGCAAATTTCTGCTTCAATTTGCCCTTGGCAATGTTCCAATTTCCTTTGGCAGTAAGAGTACTCATATTTGTTTTATTTATTTTGAATCTTAGGCGGCTTCTCAAGCACCGCCTGAGTTTCCTTTGCAAGTAACGTGCCGAAGACCTGTGTTGGGTAAATTTCTGGCAAATCCAAATATTTGCGCATCATCAGATTCCTAGAGTTGGCCAACCAATAAACTTTGCCCCTTTTGCCATTGCAAATTGCAATAGCGCCAAGTCTCTCGATTGCAACCTGCATTCTTTTTTGCAACTCCATTTATGCGGACATCGTGCAATTCACGCGATTTGGCAATGAAAAGCATCTTTTCGCCCCATGGCATACCACGAGCTAAAACGAAACTGTCGGGTGAGAGGCTCTGGGGCAATCATGGCTGATCCCCAACCTCTCACCCCGACGCTCCTAAACAAACCCGTATCATGAACAAATCTTGGAATTCATTTTCCCTGCCCGGGCGCAAGGAAACCGTATCTATCTCGACCGTGTTTGTGGGCAGCCTGTTTTCGCGCCCCATCTGTAGTAACTAATCCACGATTTAAAGAGCATATGTTGTATACTTTCGCGCTCATCTTGATCATCGCCTGGTTGCTGGGATTTGTGTCCTCCTACACCATGGGAGGATTCATCCACATTCTTTTGGTCGTGGCCGTCGTCCTGATTTTGGTGCAGCTCATTCAAGGAAAAAGAGTCTGACAATTCCGTCAATCAAACTAAAAACTCAAACATTACATCATCATGAAACACACATCTCACAAGACACACGAAGAACCGGGTGAACATCTCATGGAAGACGCCCAAGCGCTGCTTGCCGCCACGGCCCATGTCGCCGAGGAAAAGGTCATCGATGCCCGTAAACGGTTAACGTCTGCCATTGAAAAAGGACGCGAAGCCTGGAACACCGTGCAGGAAAAGGCCGTTGCCGGCGCCAAGGCCACGGATCAAGTCATCCGTGAAAATCCTTACAAGTCCCTCGCAGTCGCTTTTGGTGTCGGCGCCCTGATCGGCTACCTGCTCCGCCGCCGCGACTAATTTAAACGTCATGGAAACACCATCAGACAGCGGATCGCACATCGGCAGCGCCACCGGCAGGATTGCGCAGCGGATCGGCATCATCGCGGAAAACCGCCTGCAGCTGTTTTTGGTGGAGGCGCAGGAGGAACGCGAGCGGGTCTTGCGTTCCATCTGCCTGGCATTGGGTGCGGTCGCGTTCGGATTATTGGCGGGCATTGCAGTCACCCTGGTGATTGTGGTGGCGCTGTGGGATCATTCTCCTGTCATCGCCTTGCTCGTCCTGACCGCGCTTTACACCCTTGCCGCCGTATTTTTCTTTGCCCGGCTGGTACAGTTGCAATCCGGCTGGCAGACCCTCTCAGGAACCTTGGAACAACTTAAGAAAGACCGCGAATGTCTGGAAAAAACCTTCAACTGACGCCGTTGGAAACTCGCAAGCAGCTCTTGCTCATCGAGAGCGAATTGAATCGCGTCCAATTGGTCAACGAACTCCGCGATTTAAAAGGTGAAATCCATCACCTGCGGAACCAGTTTCACGCCATCGGTTCCCTGGCCACATCGGCCACCCAGCTGGCGACCGCTTTTTCCGAAATCGGCGGCGCCTTCACCCGCCGCGATTCGGGGGAAAAAGAAAAATCATCATGGTTCTCCACCTTGTTCAATGGTTTAAAAACCGGCGCCGCCATTTGGGGGGCGGTCAAATCGCATTTGAAATGATTTCACGGACATGAAATTTCTAATGCGTTTTTTAAAACAAGTTCTCCGCCCCTCCTCACTAATCGCCGCCGCCGCAGTGATGGCTGGCATCGCCTGCCAGGCGCAGGTCGATCCAGAACACCGGAACCTGGTAGAACTTGGCTATGATCAACCCCTGGCGGGCCAAGGTCCGCAGGCCATCTACGCCTATTATTACTATAATACTCCTGATTTTTTCCGTACCAACATCGCCTTGCGGGTGGCCTTTGCCCCGGCTTATATCGACAGCGAAATCGGGTTCAAGCAGTTTCTTTTTCCTTACACGGACTTGGGCATCGGCATCAACGGCGGTGCCTATGGCGAT
>DASZCA010000369.1:0-23480 GCA_035943555.1 Verrucomicrobiia bacterium | reverse complement strand
CCGAACGCAGGACTTGCTCCACGACTTTGTCCGTCATCGCCTTGGTTCCCAACACCGTGCAGCCGGGTTCCTGGATGTCCGCCGTGCGCCAGCCCGAACTCCACGTTTTCGCCAGCGATTTTTCGATCAGGTCCGCCGCTTCATGGAGGCCAAAGCTCTCCCGCAGCAACATCGCCAGCGACAGGATCTGCCCGGCCGGGTTGGCCACATCGGTACCGGCCAGATCATGGGCGCACCCGTGGTTGGTTTGGTAAACCCCATGGCCTTGCGGCGTGTAATTGCCGGAGAACGTCACCCCGCGCGACGAGACCAGCACCCCGCAGATGTCCGCGATGATGTCGCCGAACAGATTCGGCGCCACGATCACGTCGAAACGCGTCGGATTCTGGATTAACTCGTACGCGACCAGGTCGATGTTCATGAATTGCACTTCCAGGCCGTGCTTGCGCGCGACCGTGGTGCCCACATCCCGCCAGAGCGCCGTTATCGTCGGCACGCCGCCGTCCTTGACGATCACGTGAAGCTTTCCTTTGCGGTCGGCTGCCGCGCGCGCGGCCACCTCGATCAGGCGGTGAACTTCGCCATCGCTGTATTCGAACGAATGCTCGGCCACGCGGCCTTTCGCTGTCGCGTGATCACCCCAGCGCCCCTGGTACACGCCGCCTGTGTTGTCCCGCACCACGAGCATGTCCACGTCTTTCAGAAATTGCGGGGCAATTTTTCCCGCCTTGGCCAGTTCGGCAAACGGTACGACCGGGACGAATTTACAGAACAGGTCAAAACGCTTCCGCAGGTCATAAACATAACGTCCGCCGCCAGGTCCGTTGAGGATCACGCCGCCCCGGTTGAAGATGTCCGCGCAGAATTCCACCGCGTCGTCCGGCAGCCATTGGCCGTGTTCCTTGATCGCATCCTCGCCGATCAATCCGCCAAAACGGGTTTCAAATTTTAGTTCGGAGACCGATTCAACCGCCTTCAAAACTCTCAAAGCCGATTCGATGACGGACGGGCCCACGCCCGTTCCCTCCAGCACGCCTATCAACTGCCGGGGCGCGGCCGCCGGCCGGACTTCTTTTTTATTCCCGCTTAAATAGGCAGAATAGTTTCCGTGCATCAACGAAGTCGCCATAATTTTGTTTCTCGCTTGTTTGGGTGAGCCCAATTTTGTCAACCGAAGTTTAATTACAGTTTATTCATCTTTGGAAAAAGCAAAAACTGGGGTTTGATGAGATTTTTTTAAACGCTGTGAAGTGTACAACTCGCTTGGTTGCAGCTGTTTGAACTGAATTTATGTAGGAATATTTCCTACAGGTGGCCATTTTGCCGCCGATGACCAAACCCGCAATCTGCCCGCTTTTCGCTCAATCCGGATTTTCCACTTCCAAGAACCCGTGCAACTGCTTCAGCCGCGTCGGATGCCGCATCTTTCGCAGCGCCTTTGCCTCGATTTGCCGGATACGTTCGCGCGTCACGCGGAACTGCTGGCCCACTTCTTCCAGCGTGCGGGCGTTGCCATCACCGATGCCGAAACGCATCTCCAACACCTGCCGTTCGCGTTCGTTCAAACTGCACAACACATCGCCCAGCCGGTCTTTCAGCAAACTGAAACTGGTCAGGTCCAGCGGGTTTTCCGCCGCCTTGTCCTCGATGAAATCGCCGAAGCTTGCCTCGTCCCCGTCACCCACCGGCGATTGCAGGGAAACCGGCTGCTGCGCCATCTTCAAGATGGCGGACACGCGCGAGGCCGGCAGTTGCATCTCGTCCGCGATCTCATCCGGCGTCGCTTCGCGCCCGAGTTCCTGCAACAATTTCTTCTGCGCCCGCATCAGCTTGTTGATGATCTCGATCATGTGCACCGGGATGCGGATGGTCCGCGCCTGGTCCGCGATCGAGCGCGTGATCGCCTGCCGGATCCACCACGTCGCGTACGTCGAAAATTTATAACCGCGCCGGTATTCAAATTTCTCCACCGCCTTCATCAACCCCATGTTGCCTTCCTGGATCAGGTCCAGGAACGACAGTCCGCGATTTGTATATTTTTTTGCGATCGAGATGACCAGCCGCAGGTTCGCCTCCACCATTTCCGTCTTCGCCTGCAAGGATTGCGCCGCCGCGTCGCGCAACCGGTCGAACGCGATCAGAAAATCCTGGTGCGGCATCCGCACAAATTCCTCCAGCGCCCGCAAGGTCTGCTGCTCCGCTTCCACCAGGTGTTTCTGCGCGGTCGATTCCCGTTGCGCCTGCGCGTCTTCCAGCGCCCGCAGGCTGTATTGGACCTTCTCGTGGATGTTCTCCGCCACCTGCGTCATTTCTTCCACCACCTTGTGCTTGAAATAATAGCGGGGGAACGTCGCCTGCAATTTGATGTCGAGCTTCACGAACTCGTCGTGCTCCCGCGTGCGCTTCGCTTGCTGGTGCGCATCGCGCCACAGGTTGAAATGGCGGTCCACCTCCGCGTCCAGCTCGCGCGTCCGCTTCGTCAGCCGGCGCAAGGCCTGCAGATGTGCGTCGCGGCTGTCCACCTTCTTGTCCAAGATCACCCGGTCAAAACGTTCGCGGGGCGGGTCGGCCAAAAGTTTCTCCGCCAGCGCCAGGTGTTCCTTGCCCGTGAACCCCAGGCCGTACACGATGCGGCGCAGTTCGTTCTCCGCCACCTCGATGCGTTTGGAGATCTCCACTTCCTGCTCGCGCGTCAGCAACGGCACCGCGCCCATCTGCTTCAGGTACATCCGCACCGGATCATCCAGCGAATCCATCCGCGGCTCTTCTTCTTCCTCTTCCTTGTCCACCGGCTTTACCCGGTCCACTTCCGCCGAATCGACGACTTCGATCTCCAGTTCGCGCAGCTTCGCAAAAATATGGTCGAGGTTGGGGGGCGTGGCATGTTCCTCCGTCAGGATTTCATTCACGTCCTCGAACGTGAGCTGGCCCTGTTCCTTGGAGAGCCGCACCAGTTCTTTGATTTTCTCGGCGAGGTCGATGCCGGGCGCAGCCGGCTGGGTGGGAGCTTCGGGCCCGGCGATCAACGCCGGCTCGGTCGGGGGAGACTTCACCTTTGACATATTTCAGGTCGCGCTACTGAGTGTACAACAGGAGCGGGGCGAATATGAAAATTCGCCGCCTCCACGTCAAGCGGCGAAATGTTTTTTTCCGCGCCCAAAAATCCGCACGGACCGGCTGGCGGCAATGCATTTGAAATGGAGCGCGGCATTTGGGCGGGTTCAATGCCCGTCATCATTGGATATGAAAGGAAGGAAGGTTTTTTCTGCTAAAACAACGGCTATCACCAGCTTCACCAGCCGCTGTTTCTTCTTCCAACGGGGAAGGTCAGGGCGGGGAAGGAAGCCCCAAGCCCCGTGCATCCTATTTCCGCGCGATCTTGAACTGCTTTTGCTCCAGATGCGGCAGGATCATGTCCACCGTCCGCGCGATGGCCCCGAGATTGTCCGCCACCACTTCCAGCGCATGTTTGCCCAGTTCCGCGCGACGCGACGCGCTTTCCAACAACGCCGCCACCGCCTGTTCCAGCTCCTCCGGATTTTTCACCTGCACCGCCGCGTCTTTCAGCAGGAAACTGCGCGTGATGTCCGTGAAATTCTGCATGTTGGGCCCGAAAACGATGGCCTTGCCCAGCGCGCCCGGCTCGATGGGGTTCTGCCCGCCGACCGAGGTCAGGCTTTTGCCCACGAACACCACCGTCGCCGGCTCATAGAAAAACCGCAGTTCACCCGTCGTGTTCACCAGCAAGCAATCGATCTCGCCCGGCCGCAGTTGCAGCGCCGGAAAGATTTCGTTGCGATACGCAAATTTCACACCGCGCGCGCGGAATTTTTGCCCCAGGTCCTTGCACCGTTCAAAATGACGCGGCACCAGCACCAAAAATAATTTCGGAAACTTTTGGCGCAGGCGCGCCGCCATCTCCACCAACAACATCTCCTCGCCATCATGCGTGCTGCCGGCCACCAAGATCTGCGCATCCTCCGCCACGCCGATCTGCCGCAACAAAGCGTTCACATCCAGCTTGCGCGGCTCGTTGAGCTTTGCCGCGTCGAATTTCAAGTTGCCCACCACCCGCACCGCCTCGGGCCGGCAACCCACCGCTTTCAACCGTTCCGCATCTTGCTCGTTCTGGCAACCTACCCCCGCAAACGACCTGAACAGCGGGCCGAACAGCCAGTCGAACCGCTTATAGCCCGGAAACGAACGGTCGGAGAGCCGTGCATTCGCGAGGAACACCGGGATCTTCAGGTCGCTTGCGCGCCACAGAAAGTTTGGCCAGATTTCTGCCTCCACCAGGATGATGGCCTGCGGATTGATCGTCGCCAGTGCATGCCGCACATACTTCCGGCGGTCCACCGGATAATAAATTTTGGTCACGTGCGCCGGCACCCGGCGGCGCAATTCCGCCATCCCTGTCGTCGTTGTGCAGGAGACCACCAGCTTCGCGTTCGGCACGCGCGGTTCGAGCGCATGGATGATCTGGGTGCAAAGATTGACCTCGCCCACGCTCACCGCATGGATCCAGATCACATGCCGGTTCGTCAGCGCCTGCTTGATCGACGGGTCATAACTCGCAAAACGCTGGCCGAAACCTGCCGTCCAGTTTCCGCGCCGCCGCAACCGCCAGAAATAATAAGGCGATGACAGCGCGAAAAAGACGAGAAACAAGATGTTGTAAAATGTACGCAAAATAAAACCCCAGTTAGTGCCTCATGATAATCTCAAGCAGGACTCAAGAAGTAGGACGCCCGGGCGCCCAGAATGTTTCACAATTGTGACAACTTTTCAACTGCGGATGCACATTAATGCGGTCAAATTTAGGCGGCGATGCAGGGTTGCGCCCTACCTGAAAAAAATCAGCCACACCAGCACCAGCACCGGCAGCAGGAACGGCAGCGAAAATTTCCACACGAACTCCATAAACGAAGGCACCCGCACCCCGTTCTGCTCCGCCATCGCCTTCACCATGAAGTTTGGCCCGTTGCCGATATACGTCGTCGCGCCAAAAAATACCGCCCCCACGCTGATCGCCACGATATGCCCGGCATAGCCGGCCAGCAACGCCGCCGTGTCCGGTGCGCCCGTCACTCCCGCCAGGGCGCTCAGGAAACCGAGATACGTCGGCGCATTGTCCAACACGGCGGAGAGCGCGCCCGTGCCAAAGTAAAACACCCCCGGCACCGGGTTTTGCCCCAGCAACGACCCCGCCTGATGATGCAACCAAGCCAGCGCCGGAATCATCGTCGTGAAAATACCGGCGAACAGCACCGCCACCTCGATGGCCGGATGAAAATTGAAGGAGTTCGCCGCGTGCACCGATTTCTTCGTTGTAAAATAGGAGCCCGCCGCCGCCGCCAGCATCAGGCCCTCGCGCAGGAACAGCGGTTTTTCCACAAACACCGCGCCAAGGATCAGCGCGAGAAAAAGCAGGTTGGGCAAGCCCTCGAATTTCCAAGTTTCCGGTGCCGTTTCTGGTTCCCGCACGACGCGCGCGGCCCGGGCAAAATTAATTTTATCCAGCACATAAAAAATCGCCAGCAGCGCGCCGACTGCCACCGCCCATATCGGCCAGCAATGCTGCGCCACCCACCAGAACGGCACGCCCTGCAGATAGCCCAAGAAGAGCGGGGGATCGCCGATCGGTGTAAGGCAGCCACCGATGTTCGCCACGATGAAGATGAAAAAAACAATATGATGCGCCGTCACCCGGCCGCGGTTCATCCGGATCCACGGACGGATCAGCAACATTGCCGCGCCCGTCGTGCCCAGGACATTCGCTGCCACCGCGCCGATGAAAAGGAAAACCACGTTCACCAGCGGCGTCGCTTCGCCCTTGACCCCGATGTGGATTCCCCCTGACACCACAAACAGCGAGCCCACCAGCGCAATGAAGCTGAAATACTCATGCGCCGCCCGCCCCAGGCTCGTGGCATCCCGCAGCACCAGCAAGTAATATCCCGCCGTGATCGCCCCCAGTCCCAGAGCCAGCTTGGGGTAATGCTTCTCCCACCAATGCGGCGCGAACACGGGCAACAGCGCCATTGCGCCGAGCAACAAGGCGAAAGGCAGGATTAAAATGGGCGGTGCATCCATTATCGTTTAACATTTTTATGGACGCATCGGGAATGGTCAATTGAATCCGGCAAATTAAAAACGGGGTGTCTGGCTTCAAAAATGGATCCAGGATTTTCAAAAAGGCTGGCCTTTTAGGGAAAGACATTTATCGTGCCCGCGTCCGGGATGGATGTGTAGAAAATATTGGTACGAGGCAGTTTGCGGAGCGGTCGCCATCCGTTTCAATCCCGTCCCAACGTCTGGCAGATCCTGTGTTTAGTCTCCTTGGGCGACAGAAGTTCTATCCTGGCCTCAGTGATTGAAAATCATCCTGGCGGGCATGCGTTTTGAATGAGTTCGCAACAAAAAATAAACAGGTGGACCCTGGCCGGCCTGATCGCCGTATTTATCGCCGGTATGGCCGGGCGCTTTTGGTTCGGCTCGCTGAGGCATGGCTTTGATTATGATTCCTGGCGCATTGTCACCGACCTTTGCGAACAGGGGAAAAATGTCTACGCCAGCACCATCCGTTATAACTACGGTCCGGTCTGGTTCAACATCCTTCACTTGCTCGACCTGTTGTCCGGCCACAACCCCGCCGTTTTTCGCCAGTTGCTCATCGGATTTTTGAGTGCGGCGGACCTGGGGATCGCCTTTCTTTTATGGCGAAGGTTCGGGCCGCTGGCCGGCGCCCTTTTTTTCCTGAACCCGGTTTCGATGATGGCTTCCAGCATCTTCAACCAGTTTGACAATGTTGCCATCCTGCTCGGCCTTTGGGCGGTGGTGGTGTTCGGTGACGAATTTGAAAAACCCCTGGACCGGCGCAAATATGCCGCCCTCGCCATCTTGGGGCTGTCGCTGATGACCAAGCATGTGTTGTTCGTCTTCCCGTTCTGGCTGGCGGTCAAGCAGCGCGGGCTGGTGGCGAAGTTTCTGATCATGGCCATCCCCACGGTGATTTTTCTTGCCAGTTTCGCGCCGTATTGGCCGGCCGGTCACGCCGGCATCGTCGCCAATGTTTTTGAATATCGGGCGCTGAATGACACATTGGGCCGGTGGTACAACCAGTTTTTTTACAACGAGATTCTGCCGGAAATCTTGCGGTCGATGGCCGGGGCGCAATTTTGGTGGTTCGTGCTGCTGGTCTGGTTCGCTTTTTTCTGCCGTGCCAAAAGCGGCTTTGATTCATTGCTGATCTACACGGGGGTGATGGTGGCGTTTTCTCCCAGTCTTTTCTGCTATTACTTTGCCATCCCCATGGCGCTGGCCTGTGCCAGGATGAATCTGTTCTCACTGTGCTTTATGGGGTTCGCTGCCCTCCATATCGCGGTCTATGGCACCGAGCCCAAGTTGATAACCGGCATTCCGGGCCGTTTCGACGACATCGCGATTTATTTTCTCATCGCCACGCTGGTCTGGGTGGTCTGGCGGGGGCCAATCCTGCAGGCTTTGCAAAATTGCCGGCGCGAAATCAACCGGCAGTTTGCAAATGGTGATTAGCGGTGCCGTTGAATGCGGCCTATCTTTAGTTCCGCCCGCTCATGATCGGGTTTCCAAATTAAATTGAATTCGCCCCGCTGATTTCGTCTCATGCCCGCGCATGACGCCGCCGCCCCGATCCTCTTCCTTCCAGCGCCACTGGCCGCGTTGGGTCATGCTCGCCGTGTTGGTTTTTGTCGCCGCCTTGCGCCTGCAGATGATGAATTTCCCCTTGGAACGCGACGAGGGCGAATACGCCTATGCCGGCCAGTTGCTGCTCCAAGGCATCCCGCCCTACGAACTGGCCTACAACATGAAATTTCCCGGCACCTATCTCGCCTACGCCGCCATCATGGCGCCTTTTGGCGAGACCCCGGCCGGGATTCACTTTGGATTGTTGCTGCTGACCACGGCCACCGCATTGATGGTCTTCTGGCTCGGCAAAAAAATGCTCGATGAAACTGCCGGAGTCGTCGCCGCCACCAGCTATGCCACGCTTGCCATCAGCACGGGGATGCTGGGGTATTCCGCCCATGCCACCCATTTTTGCGCGTTCTTCGCGACCCTCGGCCTGTGCTGCCTTTGGTCCGGCTGGTCGCATAAGAAATTATCCATCCTCGCGGCGGCCGGCTTTTGCTTCGGCCTCGCCATCTTGATGAAACAACACGCCGCGTTGCTCGCGCTCTGGGCGGGAATTGTTTTGACGGTCACTGCCTTCATCAAGAACGAAACTTCCCGCGCCCGCCGCCTGGCTGCGGTTGCCGGGTTTGCGGTCTCGGTCATCCTGCCGTTCGGTCTGTGCTGCCTGTGGTTATGGCACGCCGGTGTGTTTGAAAAATTCTGGT
Source organism: Verrucomicrobiia bacterium (assembly GCA_035943555.1). Lineage (GTDB taxonomy): Bacteria > Verrucomicrobiota > Verrucomicrobiia > Limisphaerales > UBA11358 > UBA11358. The sequence goes on along the minus strand of DASZCA010000369.1, from coordinate 15,102 downwards.
TTTGGACGATCCAGTATGGCCAAGCTTACGTTTCCTTGACCCAACCTGGCGAGGCGCTAGGGCATCTGAACTGGAGCCTGCGGGCCATTGTCTCCGATTGTTATCTGTGGTGGCTGGCCGTTCTCGGTTTGGTTGTGATCTGGTTTGATTCGCGACTGCGTTCCCTGCGGATCGGTTTTTTAGGACTTTGCCTTGCCTCTGCGCTGACCACCGCGCCGGGCTTTTATTTTCGCACCCATTATTTTCTGCTCCTGCTGCCCGCCGCCGCGTTGCTGGCCGGTTGCGCCATCAGCGGCGGCGCCCATTGGTTGCGGCAACGTCCGCGCGCGGCCAAGTTTGCGAAGATACCCGCAGTCATCTTCGCCTTGCTGCTGATATTTACGCTCTACACTTACACCGGTGTCGCCTCTGTGTTGACCCGTTTTGGCGGACACGCCTTGTACGGCATGGAACCCGTCCCGGAATCGCAAGCCGTGGCGGCTTTCATCCGCGCCAACTCCAAACCCGATGCGCGCATCGCCGTGCTGGGTTCCGAGCCGCAGATCTATTTCTACTCCCGCCGCCATTCCGCCACCGGCTACATCTACATCTATGGTTTGATGGAACCGCAGCCCTTCGCCCTGAAGATGCAGCACGAAATGATGGCCGAAATCCAGACCAACCAACCCGAATACATCATTTATTCCAACGTCGATTCTTCCTGGCAACGCCGCGCGGATTCTGACCCCACGATTTTCAACTGGTGGGCCAATTACAAAACCGGCTACGAACTCGTCGGCATCGCCGAACTCAACTCGCTCCTCGAAACCACTTATTTGTGGAACGAAGACGCAGCCCATCACGGTCCGTTGAAGAATGTCGGCCTGGAAATCTACCGCCGCAAACCGGCGACCCCGGCAAATTGAATTGAATTCAGCCCGCTGATTTTGTCTCATGCCCGCGCATGACGCCGCCCCGTTCCCTCTCATTCCAGCGCCCCTGGCTGTGGTGGTTCATGCTGATCATCCTCGCCATCGTGGCCGCCGCCCGCCTGCGTCTGCTCGCTTTTCCCCTGGAGCGCGACGAAGGCGAATACGCCTACGCCGGCCAGTTGCTGTTGCAGGGCATCCCGCCCTACGAACTGGCGTACAACATGAAATTTCCCGGCACCTATCTGGCCTACGCCGCCATCATGGCTGTGTTTGGTCAGACCCCGGCGGGCATCCACCTCGGTCTGCTGGTCATGACCACGGCAACCGCGCTGATGTTGTTCTGGCTCGGTAAAAAAATGCTCGATGAGACCGCCGGTGCCGTCGCCGCCGGGAGTTACGCCATCCTTGCCGCCAGCCCGACGATGCTCGGCCTCGCCGGTCACGCCACCCACTTCTGCGCTTTTTTCCTGACTGCCGGCCTTTGTTTTTTCTGGTTGGCGCGGCAAAAAGAAACCTGGCCGCGCATCGCCGCCTTCGCCTTGTGCTTCGGCACCGCCGTGCTGATGAAACAACACGCCGCGCTCATCGCCGCCTGGGCCGGGCTGGCCTTTGCATATGGAAAATTTCTCGACCGAAAAAATCCTGTCGCCAGAAATCTCCTTTCCGTCACATTCTGCGCCGTGATGATGCTCTTGCCGCTGGCGCTATGCTGCCTGTGGTTATGGCACGCCGGGGTGTTTGCCACGTTCAAGTTCTGGACGTTTGATTACGCCCGTGAATATGCCTCCGCGGTGCCGTTGTCCTACGCGCCTAACACCTTCGCGCAAGGCGTTCATTGGTCCATGGGCAAAGTTTTTCTGTTCCCGCTCCTCACCCTCATCGGGTTGGTGGTCGTTTTGCGTGATCCGCGCTGGCAAGGTTCGCGTGCTTGGATTTTTGGTTTCTGCTGCACCTCCGCGCTCGCGGTTTGCCCGGATTTTTATTTCCGGAAACACTACTTCCTCATTCTGTTGCCCGCGATGGTATTGCTGGTCGGCGCGGCCATCAGCGGTCTGCGAAAAATGTGGAGCGAGCAATGCCCCGTCATTGCCTATACCGTGATCGCCATCATCACCATGGTCACCTTGTCGGGCGTCTGGTTTGTGAAGCCGATGGCTGAAGTCATCCGTGGCACCAGCGCGGTGAATCATGGGCTCTATGGCCCCGACCCGTTGCCTGAGGCGGAGATTGTTGCGCAATATATCCGCGAAAATTCCGCTCCGGATGCCCGCATCGCCGTCCTCGGTTCCGAGCCCGAGATTTATTTTCTCGCCCGCCGCCATTCCGCCTCCGGTTTCGTTTACACCTACGCCCTCATGGAACCGCAGCCCTTCGCGCTCCAGATGCAGCACCAGATGATCGGCGATCTGGAGACGAACCGCCCCGCATTCATCGTCTTCGTCAAGAACGGCATGTCCACCGGCATCCAGCCGGATTCCGACCTCACGTTGTACCGTTGGTGGGACAGTTATCAGACCAATTACACCCGCGTCGGCGTGACCGATATCGTGTCCGCCACGAACACCATCGTCGCCCTCGGCGCGGACTACGCTCCGCATTACCCCAAAACTTACGGTAGTTCCCTGGAGATCTATCAACGCCGATGAAACCCGGAAGCGAACTTCGCAACGAATGGCTGGCCGCCGCGCTCATCACGGCAGTCATCCTCTGTTTGCACGTGGAATTCTGGCGGCACGCTGGTGCGCTCTGGCGGGATGAAGTGAACAGTGTGAACATCGCGCAATCTCCGTCCTACGCCGCGCTGACACACGATACTTTTCCGGTCTTGCAACCGCTGCTGCTCAAAGGCTGGTCTACGCTGGGCCGCTCGGATTTGTGGCTGCGCGTACTTGGGATGTTTGGCGGGCTGGCCATCATCGCCGCCTTTTGGTCGGTCGCCCGCGCCACGCGGCGCCCGCCGCTGTTCAGCCTCGTCATCTTTGGCCTGAACCTGCTCATGATCTATTGTGGCGATGCCTTGCGCGCCTACGGTCCCGGCTCCGCGTTCATGGTGTTCATGCTCGCGGCCACGTGGTCGTTCCTGCAAAGGCCGGACTGGTCGCGTGCCGCGCTCATCGCGCTCACGGCCGTGCTTGGTGTTCAGACGCTCTTCCAAAATGCCGTCCTCGTCCTCGCCGTCTGCATCGGGGCGTTCGCTGTGTGTGCGCGCCGCAAAGACTTGGGCGCGGCTATAAAAGTGCTGTGCGCCGGTGTCGTCTCTGCACTGTCGCTGGTGCCCTACCATGCCAGCCTCGTTGCATTGCCGCAGTCGGCGATCGAACTGCGTCGCGGCTTTTCGTTGTTAGTCACCAACATCAATTTTGAATCCGCCACCGAGTTTCCTTCCGATGCTTTTACTGCGGTGTGGAAAATTCTCGCCGTTCTTGTTTTCGGCTTCATGCTTTGGTCGCTGTTTTCAAAAAAGCCTGCGAGCGCTGATGCGGCGCCGGATGCCATCGTTGATCTGTCCTTGTTCGCCGGGGTGACACTCGCTTCGGTGATCGCATTGTTCCTGGCCTTCCTTTGGTTCGCCGCCGCCGGGGCGCGTCCGTGGTATTTCATGCCGCCGCTCGCGCTCGCCGCCGCGTGTTTTGATTTTGGCATCCCGCTCACACGGATTCCCCGGCTTGTCCGGGTCACTGTTTTCGCTCTCCTGATCGGTACTGCGCTGACTGCCCTCCCGATGCTTGCCTCCGCGCTGCACGGCCAGCTTACCAATGCCGACCGGATCGCCGCCCGCGTCACCGCCGAGGCCGCGACGCAGGATTTTATCGTGGTCACGCCGTGGTATTCGGGCATCACTTTCTCCCGCTATTATCATGGCCCGACGCCGTGGGATACGCTGCCGCCGCTCGCCGACCACACGTTGCACCGCTACGACCTTTTTCTGGAGGCGATGAAAGACACCAATTCCCTCACGCCCATTCTGGACAAGATCACCACGACGCTGCGTTCCGGACATCGCGTCTGGGTTATCGGGCTTTTAGAGTGGCCGCCGGATGTCTCCGAAGTGCCGCCGGTTTTACCGGCCGCACCGCTTCCCGGCTACGGCTGGTCGGATCTTCCGTACATGGGTTCATGGGTTTGGCGCACGTCCTATCTGCTGGCAAAACATGGCAACCACTTTGCACCTGTGCCGTTGCCAGACGATAGCATTCATAATTTTCAAGAAGACCTTCGCCTCTATATGGCCGAAGGGTGGCGGGAATGAGGTTTGGGGTTTTGTTTCGAACAACATTTAACGCTCAACATTCAACGCCCAACATCGAAGAAAAGCGTGAACTAAGCACCCTTGTGACTTGAGTGTTGATTGTTGGGTGTTGAATGTTTTCGGATAGCCTGTTTTTAAAATGTCCCAACCAGCACGTCTGGGGAAAGCATTTCGCTAGGCAGACCAAGGCCAGTCGATATCCAATAGATAGACAATCAAGGCGATGACCAAGATGGCCACAATTATTCCTATCACCAGATATTGCCAAATGATGGTGACCAAGCCCAAAACGACAGCGGTCAGGAAAATAGGGGCATCCTTCTCCCGGACATAGGCGATCGCGGCCAAGACGACGGCAGAAATGCTGATCAAGGCGGTCACCAAGGTGATTTTTTTATGAAGCAGCGCGTCATGGCCGGCCATGAAGGTGGAGGCAACCATTACGGCCAAAGCGAGGGCGGTGATACCGATGCAGGTGACTCCCAAGTGATGCTTTTTCATGGTGAATGCCTAGGAATGCCTAGTTTAAGGGCCTGATCCATTCAGGCCGAGTTCTCAGTATCTATGTTTTGCGACTAAATCAAGCCGTACTATTTAAAGACTGAGCAACTTGAATGCACGTGCCATGTATTTTCTGGATTAAAAATTAGAGCCTTCATCAACCCCTTGACGTGGCCCTGTTTCGCTGCGATTTTCTATCCGCTTGCCGCCGAAAGACTCCTCGTCAGCGACAGGCAAACTGTTTGCTGACATCCTGAAAGCTCCCGCTGTGACGGCCTTGGTCAAGCGCCTGGAGCATGGCGGAGCGCTGTCTTTTTCCGGCCTCGCGGCGTCCGCCCACCCGTTCATCGTCGCCCTGTTGCAGCATCTTTTTCCCAACCGCCCGCTCGTCGCCGTCACCGAAAATCTGAAAGCCCAGGAAAGTTTTCAGCAAGACGTGGAAACCTGGCTTGAGAGATCACCGCTCTTTTATCCGGCGTGGGAGATTTTAGCGCACGAAGATAAACTTCCTCACGCCGACGTCATCAGCGACCGCCTGCAAACCTTGGTGGCTCTGTCCTCCTCACGCAACACGGATCACGCATCATCATCGATTGTCGTCACCTCCGTCTCCGCGCTCCAACAAAAAACTTTTGCGCCGGCCGATCTCCAATCTCGCATCCGCCATCTCAATCGCGGGGACAAGATTGTCCCGCTGGATCTGATCGAATGGCTCGAGACCCAAGGTTACGAACCTGAAGCGCAGGTGACGCAACGCGGCGAAATCGCCCTGCGCGGCGGCATCGTAGACATTTATCCGCCCACGAGTCCGTGGCCCGTGCGCCTCGAGTTTTTTGGCGACGACCTGGAATCGCTCCGTTATTTCGACCCGCTTACGCAGATCTCCCGCGAAGAAATCACTGCCATCACGCTCTCGCCTGCCGGCGAACTTGGCATCCTGAAAGCAAAGAGCGCGGGCGGCTTACCCGCTACGCTCCTCGATCATTTGCCGCGCGAAACCATTTTTCTTTTCTGCGAGCCGGACGCACTCGCCGTCCACGCCGAGACTTACGCACAACAAATCCCTGCGAAGGATCTGTTGTTCATCTCGTGGCCGGATTTTCTCGTCGAATTAAACCGTCGTGGCCTCATGTCCATCGAATTGACCGAGGAACGCGCGGCCGATGAAGTCATCCCCGGCTTCGACACGCTGGATGCCTTCCGCCCGCTTGCCGAGCGCGCTCCCGAACCGCAGATCGCCGAGATGCAGCGCCGCGAATTCTTCCGCCAGCTGCACCGCTGGCTCCGGCAGGAATATCGTGTTCACGTCTTTTGCAACAACGACGGTGAACGCCAGCGCTTCGAGGAAGTCTGGAAGGAACTTAACCTCGAAGACGACAACCGCCCGCACATCCGGATCGGTTCGCTCGCCCGTGGTTTCATCTGCGATGAACTGAAGCTCGTCGTCGTCACCGATGCCGAAATTTTTGGCCGCTACAAAGTTCTCCGCCCGCGCCGCCTCAAATCGCCGCACGCCAGCGCGGTCCGCTCGGCGATGGAGATCGATTTTGCCGATTTGGAAGATGGCGACCTTGTCGTCCATCTTCAGCACGGCATCGGCCGTTATCGCGGCCTGAAAAATCTGCCTGCCGGTGCCGGTGGCCGCCACGGTCCCGCTTCCCAGTCATCGACCGATACCGAATGCCTCGTCATCGAATACGCGCCCGCGAACGCTGGCGAGGAGCGGCCCAAACTCTACGTCCCCGTCAGCGAGGCGCATCTCGTCAGCAAATATGTCGGCGCGGGAAAGGCGAATCCGCCGTTGAACCAGCTCGGCGGCACGCGCTGGGCCAAGGCCAAGGAACAGACCGAGAAAGCCGTGCGCGATGTCGCCGCCGAACTGCTCCGCATCCAGGCCGTGCGCGAGACCCAGCCCGGCCATCCGTGCAAGCCGGATACCCAGTGGCAGCGGGAATTCGAAAGCGCCTTCATCTACGAGGAAACGCGCGACCAGCTTTCCGCCATCGCCGAGACCAAGGCGGATCAGGAACGCGCCAAGCCCATGGACCGCCTTATTTGCGGTGACGTCGGCTTCGGCAAAACGGAGGTCGCCATCCGCGCCGCGTTCAAGTGCGTGATGGACGGCAAGCAAGTGGCTATCCTCGTGCCGACCACGGTACTCGCGCAGCAGCACTTCAATAATTTTCGCGAGCGCATGGCGGATTATCCCATCCGCGTCGAACTGCTTTCCCGCTTTCGCACCAAGCGCGAGCAGAACGAGGTCGTCAAAGACCTGGCCACCGGCGCGGTGGACATCGTCATCGGCACCCACCGCATCGTGCAGGACGACATCGCGTTCAAAGACCTTGGCTTGGTCGTCATCGATGAAGAACAGCGCTTTGGCGTGATGCACAAGGAGAAGTTCAAGCGCCTCCGCACCATGGTGGATGTGCTGACCCTGAGCGCCACGCCCATTCCGCGCACGCTCTATCTCGCGCTCACCGGCGCGCGCGACATGAGCACCATCCAGACGCCGCCGCATGACCGGCTGCCCGTCGAGACCACCGCTGTCGAATACGACGAGCGCCTCATCCGCGATGCCATCCAGCGGGAAATCCAGCGCGGCGGCCAGACCTTCTTCCTGCACAACCGCGTCACGACCATCTACGCGATGCAGGCCAAGTTGCAGACGTTGTTGCCGGATGCGCGCATTGTCGTTGGTCACGGCCAGATGGATGCGGACGATCTGGAAGAGGTGATGGCGAAGTTCGTCAACGGTGAGGCGGATGTCCTCCTTTCCACCACCATCATCGAGAGCGGCCTCGATATCCCGAACGCCAACACCATCATCATCGACCGCGCCGATCGTTTCGGCCTCAGCGAACTTTATCAGTTGCGCGGCCGTGTCGGGCGGTACAAACATCAAGCCTACGCGTACCTGCTGCTGCCGCGCCACGCACGCCTGCTGACCGATGTCCGCAAGCGCATCAGCGCCATGAAACAATATGCCTCGCTTGGCAGCGGTTTTAAGATCGCCATGCGCGATCTTGAAATCCGTGGCGCGGGCAACCTGCTCGGCGCGGAACAGAGCGGCCATATCACCGCCGTCGGTTTCGAACTCTACTGCCAGTTGCTCAAGCAAAGTGTGGGCGCGTTGAAAGGCGAGAAAGTAAAACCCCGCGTGGAAGTCCGCGTCGCATTGGATTTCTTGGGCGAGGGTGGGGGATTGCCGGAAAACTACGTCACCGAACCGCATCACCGCATCGAGATCTACCGCAAGCTCGCCCAGGCGAATGAAAAATCGCTGCTCGACGGGCTACAGAAAGAGCTGCGTGACCGTTTCGGTCCGCTCCCGCCGCCGGTGGAACTCCTGCTCGCCATCGGTGAACTGAAAATTCTCGCCAGCGAAAAGAACGTCACCACCATCGAGGTGGAAGAGGATAAGCTAAAAATCGTCCGCGCCGGCGATTTCATCACGCTCGGCGGCAAATTTCCGCGCCTGACCAAGAAAGAACCGAAGGCGCGGCTGAAGGAGATCAAACGGTTGCTGTTGGCGATTTGAGGGGAGGACGCTGAATAATTTGTATGAGGACGATAATTCAAGTTTTTTAAAAATGCCGATGTTTTCTCTGATTTATGAACTTGTATCATTTTTACAGGACTGACCCTTTCACTGGCTGATAAACGCAGAGGCGCGGAGGGCACGGAGGGACGCAGAGAACAGTCAGGGTTTTGTTAAATAATGGGGAAAGCCCATTATGCGGTTTGTGTCAAAAGTGAGGACTGACACTTGCATGTTCGGCCTGGCCAACGTGGTCATCGGCCCACGCGCGGCCACGGCATGAAAAACCGTGCATAAAACCACTTGAAACGGTGAAAAATGGCGGCCAACCCCCGCCAACTCCATCGGCCCAACCCCATTTTCCGCCGTTTGGGGATCAGCTTCCCGCCCCAAAAATTGAAATTTGAAAACTTGGTTTTATTCAGCGCTTCCCCTAGTGGTTTTCCGATCCATTTACCAACACGCAAATAGATTAACTGACAGCGAGTGCGTCTTGTCAAAAAATACATCCAAGCTTGGTCGCGTCGCCGTGCCTTTATGTGCAATCCGTAGTTTCACCCGTTCACTTGTTTTAAGCGGACCATCCCGCGTCGGCTACGCTGTCAGTTTTGATCCAGCTGATTTCTGATGGCGCGAGCCAGTTTTTGGATTGTAAAAGGCTTGGCCAGAAAATTCAGGCCTACGTCCAACTGGAGATCATTGCCGGCGACTTCCGCGCTGTAACCGCTGGCGTAGATGACTTTCAATTTGGGATTCTGCTGTAAAAACTGGGCGGCCAGTTCCTTTCCATTTATTTTGCCCGGCATCACGAGGTCGGTCAGCAAGAGCCGGATTTCGGCGCGGTGTTGTTGCCAGACAATCAAAGCCTCCTCGCCGTCGTCGGCTTCCAGCACGTGATAGCCGAGACGTTTCAGGTTAATCCGCACGGACGAGCGCACGGCGAGTTCATCTTCCACCAGCAGTATGGTTTCACCGCCGCCCTGCGGGGAATCGGACGACGACCAGAAGAATTCAGTGTCGGTAGCTTTGGTCTGGCGCGGCAGATAAACCCGGAAGGTGGTACCGCACCCGACCTCGCTCTCCACGTTGATCCAGCCTTGATGCTGCTGGACGATCCCGAAAACAGTGGCCAGTCCCAGGCCGGTGCCTTTGCCCACTTCCTTGGTGGTAAAGAAAGGTTCGAAAATCCGCGGCAGAATTTCCGGCGAAATCCCGCAGCCCGTATCGCTGACGCTCAAGCACACAAACAAACCCGGCCGGGCCTGGCTGGTCCGTGTCGCCGCGACCCCGTCAAATTCTGCGGCAGAAGTTTCGATGACAATCTGTCCGCCTTTGGGCATGGCGTCCCGCGCATTCACCACCAGATTCAGAAGGATTTGATCAATCATGCCCGGGTCGGCATGGATGGCCAGCGGTTCCTCGGTAAATTTGAAATTGAGATTGATTTGCTCCCCCAGCGTACGCTGAAGCATCTTGGCCATGTTGTCCACCACGTCCTTCAACTTGAGATTGCGCAGTTGCATCGTCTGCTTGCGGCTAAAAACCAGCAGTTGGCGGGTGAGATTGGCGGCGCGGTCGGCTGCCTTCTCTATGTCACCCGCAAATTCAAGTTGTTGCAATGTAAGGTTTGGTTCCGATTTCAGCATGGCCGCCTGCAATTGGATCACCGCCAGAATGTTGTTGAAATCGTGCGCCACGCCGCCGGCTAATTGGCCGAACGCCTCCATCTTCTGCGACTGACGGAATTGCATTTCCAGTTTGCGCTGTGCGGTCATGTCGCGAAAGGTCCAGATGCGTCCGTAATATGTCCCGGCCTTGCCCCGAACTGGCGACGAGTAGCGTTCCAAAATCGTGCCATCCACGAGTTCGATCTCATCCTGGCTGACCTCGTCCGGATGGGAATTAAGATGGGCGATCTTGGCGGCGAATTGCAGGGGATTCTTCGTCCGGCTGGTGACAAACTCAAGCTGCACGGCATCCGATTTGTTTTCAATGATGTGCGGGGGAATTTTCCACAGCTCATTCATGCGCTTGTTCTGGAGCAGTTTTTTCCCATGATTGTCCACCACCAGAATTCCGTCGAGCGAGGAATCCACCTGCGCTTCGAGGAAGGCCGTTTTCCAACGCAACTCTTCCTCCGACCGTTTGCGCTCGGTGATGTCGCGCTGGATCGCCACATAATGCGTGATCTTCCCGTTGTCATCGTGCAGCGGCGTGACCCGCCATTCTTGAAAATACTCCGTCCCGTCCTTGCGATATTGGATGGCTTCCCCGTCAAACACTTCACCGTGCTCAAGGTTCTGCCGGAGCCGGCGCAACACGGTTTTGTCCGTGCGCGGCCCTTGTAAAATGCGGGGGGTTTGGCCGACGGCTTCCTCCCGCGTGTAGCCGGTCATTTGGGTAAAGGCTGGATTGACGAAGATAATTTTTGGCCCCGGTAATTCAAGCTGGGCGTCACTGATCAGTATGGACTCCTTGGCTTGCAGCACGGCGGAATTCAGCAGTCGCAGCGTCTCTTCGGCTTTTTTACGCTCGACGATGTCCCGCTGCAAGGCGCGGTTAGTTTCCTCCAGTTGCAAGGTTTTTTCCTCCAGTTTGCGGATGAGCGTCTCGCTATAAACCTTCAGCAGTTCCTTCTCATCACCGGTGGCAAATCTGGGCGGGTTTGGCCGGGAGGCCGCCGCGTTGGCTTGCACTTCATGGAGCCGCGCAAGGAATACTTCCGGCTCGGCCGGCTTGAGAATGAAGGCATCCGCGCCCAGACTCAAGGCCAGATGTTCATCCTCCGGCTCGGTATAAGTTGCAGTATAAACAATGAATGGGATTACCTTCAGCCGGTCATCCGCCTTCCAAAGTCGCAGGAGCGTAAAACCATCCATCACCGGCATCAGCAAATCGGAGATGATGACATCGGGCGGAGACTGCCGTGCCTTGACCAGCGCCTCGGCACCGTGCCGCGCGGACTCCACCGCGCAACCGTGGCCCGTGAGCAGCGCCCGCAGGTAGTAAATATTTTCCTCTTTATCATCAACGATCAGGATACGGGTCATTGGGGTCATGGGGTTGCTAAGGTTGCGGTGTCCAGGTTAAAAAACTTTTGATCTCCGCCACAAAAGTTTCCGGGTTGATGGGCTTTTCGATGTAGCCCTTGCAGCCGGCGGCCAAACATTTCTCACGGTCACCCACCATCGCATACGAAGTGACTGCGATGATGGGGATCGCACTCAAAAACTGGATTGCTCGCAAAGCCTGCGCCACAGCATAGCCATCCATTTTCGGCAATTGGATGTCCAGCAGCACCAGATCGGGCACAATTTTTTTTGCTATTTCAATCCCGAGCGGGCCATCCGGCGCCGATACCACCTGATAACCCTGTTGTTCCAGCAGAAACGTCGCGAGGTAGCGGTTCTGCTCGTTGTCTTCGATCAACAGAATGGTGTTTTGCTTCATGGCGTCGCCGGTTTTTGCACCGGCAGGGTGACGGTGAACTCGCTGCCTTTCGACCATTCACTCCGGGCGGAAATTTCTCCACCAAGCAGCGTCGCGAGCCGGCGGCAAATCACCAGCCCAAGTCCCGTGCCTTCATGCTGGCGGTTCATGCCCGAATCAATCTGACGGAACGGTTGGAACAAAGTCGCCAAATCTTCCGGCTTGATGCCCATGCCCGTGTCGGTGACCCGCAGGCGGATGGCTGGTTGCGGAGGCGCATCAGCCGATGATTGGTAAGCGGCGATTTTCTCCGCCGTCACCGTCACGTCGCCGCGTTCGGTGAACTTGATGGCGTTGTTGACCAGGTTGATCAGCAACTGTTCGACGCGCCGCCGGTCACTGAAAATTTCCCCCAGCCCGGGCAGCGCGACGATGGACAGCTTGAGTGACTTTTTATCCGCCAGCGGTTTGACCAAGGCAATCACGCGTTCCAGCGAATCCCGCAAAGTAAAAGGCTCGGCGCGGATTTCAAGCTGGCCGGCTTCGATTTTTGAAAGGTCGAGCACATCGTTGATCAGTTCCAACAAATGGCGCGAGCTGTTCCGCACCATGCCCAGTTGCTTGGTCTGCTCCGCGTTCAGCGGCCCGGCCAGGCCTTGCAGCACAATCCCGGTGAAACCGATGATGGAGTTGAGCGGCGTGCGCAGTTCATGCGACATCGTGGCGAGGAAGGCCGACTTGATGCGATCCGCCGCCTCGGCACGGACGAGCGCCGCCTGTAAATCGCTCGTGCGCGCGGCCACTTCAAGTTCCAGCGTCTGGTTCAACACGCGCAACGCCTGCTCGGCGCGCTTGCGTTCCGTGATGTCGCGGATCATCGCCATGATGTTGCCGTCGGGCATCATGGTCGCGATCACTTCCGCCGGAAAAATCGAACCATCCTTCCGCCGGAACTGCCACTCGCGATGGTAGTCGGACTGGGATTGGATCGCTTCCAGCGCGGGTGTGACGTGCTGGATTTGCTCCGGGACAACAATGTCCGAGGAGTGCAGCCCGATCAGTTCTTCGCGCGCATAACCCAGCATCCGGCAAATGCTGGAGTTACCATCCAAATAACGGCCTTGCGTGTTGGCGATGACGATGCCATCCGGTGCCCGTTCAAACAGCGTGCGATAACGCCCCTCGCTTGCGCGCAACAATTCCTCCGCCCGCTTGCGTTCGGAAATATCCACGCCCATGCCGACCAGACAAGTCTGGCCGTCGAACAGGACGCGCTTGCCGGTAAAAAAATAGGGCGTGGTGCGGCCATCCTTGGAGACAAACACGGCTTCAATGAAAGATTCCCCGCGCTCGAACACTTCCGCGATCCGCTGCTGCAACCGCTCCTTCTCCCCGGCGGGGAAAAAATCCAGCGGGTGCATCCGCGCGATTTCCCCGGCGGAATAACCGGAGGTAGTTTCAAAGTTTTTATTCCAGCGCAGAAATTTGCCCTGCGCGTCGTAGAAATAAACGATGCCCGGCATGCTCTCGATCATCGTCGCGGAAAACAGCCGTTCGCTCTCCGCAATTTTCCCGGCCTGCTGCCGCGCTGCTTTCTCCGCGAAATTATCGAGCGCGAAGGAAATGTCACCGGCGGCTTCCGTGAGGAGCGCGATTTCCTTGTCCTGAAAAAACCACGGTTCATCCGAATAGACCGTGAGTGTGGCGCAGACTTTATTTTGCGACCGGATTGGGAAGACAGCGGAGGCATTAAAGCCCCGCCGCACCAGTTCCGGCCGCCACGGCACGGTGACCGGATCGTTCAGCATGTCGTTGCAGATATACGGACGCCCCGAGCGGAATGCCAGCCCGGTCGGGCCACGGCCTTCCGGTCGGTCGTCGGCATAAATTTTAATGCTGCGAATGTAATCTTGCTCATCGCCACAAACGGCAACGGGCATAATCTGCCGGGTCACGAGATTGTGCCAGCCGATCCACGCCATATGAAAACCGCCGTGCTCAATCAGAACCCGACAAACTTTCTGGAACAATTCATCCTGCGTTGGCATCCAGACGATGGCCTGATTGACCTGACTCAAGGCCGCGTAGAGCCGCGTCAGACGGGCAAATTCCCGCTCCTGCTGCTTTTGGGCGGTAATGTCGCGCGCAATTTTCGACGCGCCAATGATGTTGCCATTATTATCCTTGATCGGTGATGCTGTGACCGACACATGGATGAGCCGGCCGTCCTTGGTTTGTCGCAGTGTTTCAAAATGTTCCACCTTCTCGCCGGATTTGATCTTTCCCAAAATAAAATTCTCCTCGTCTTGCCGGTCAGCGGGAAACAGCCGTAAGATGGAAGTACCTACCATCTCCTCGGCGGTATAGCCAAATATCTTTTCCGCTCCCTGGTTCCAACTGGTAACGATGCTATTCAGATCTTTGCCGATGATGGCGTCGTCCGAAGATTCAACTATCGCCGCCAGTTGGCTCATGGCCATTTCTGGGGGCAAGCGTTCGAGTTTACGTGGGTCCTTCATAAACTATAATTCTCATAGAAATTCTAGTCTGTGACCGGCGCAAGCGCTATTTTTTCCGCTTCATAAGTTTGCCAGTCATTTTTCCAATCCGCCATCGGTTTTCTCCCGCACAGGGAGCGTATTGTAGCCAGTTGTGCGGGATCCGAAGTTTGCCTTTGAGATTACGCAAGAGCAGCCTAAAACTTACGCAGAGCATCCCATTTACGGACGCATATTGATTCTGAGTTTGCAAGGTGGTGTGCAGTGGATGACAGTGCGTTACGACGAGCGCCAAAGAAAAGCCGTGTTGGATCAAGAATTTCGTCTCGCCGACGCGGCAGGCTACTGAAAATACCCCTTGAACACTGGTTCAAAGATTGAATGCTTGCCCGAGAATCCAAATCCAGCTATGCAGATTCCGAGCGTGCCTTCCTAAAAGCGCCTTCTCTCGGCGAAGCACGCGCGGTCAATGTGGAGGCGCAGGGGCAAAAGGGCGCACTACATTGACGGCGCGGGCGAGCCGATACAATGGAGGCGCAAGGCACGCCGCTGGCAGTGTTCTTCTGGTGCTATATTTTGTCATTGAGTTGCAACTCAACCAAACCGCCTCCAACGGCGAAGTGTATCCAGACACTTGTGACAGGCAATTTCAAATTTTTCAAAAAGGCCAATGTTTTTGAAAGTTTGGGCTCATTTGGGTGCGGGTTGGAAGTTGTAAAACGTTTTTAAGCAAGCGTTAGTGAAAGTGTTTTTCGTTTTTTGAGTGAGTGGGTGTTCCCACAAGGGTAAAGGAAGAAGGCAGAATGAAGAATTAAGAAACCGGTGTAAATCGGCCGTCTCAAAAAGCCCAATGTTTTTCGTTAAAGGTTGATTTTTTCTGAAGAGGTAGCCTGGGTTTTATGCAATGGTGACAATAGGTTTATAATTTATTGGGGATTTTCCAGGTCGGACCCCCTTTCCACCCGGGAAAAA
>DASZCA010000368.1:0-3267 GCA_035943555.1 Verrucomicrobiia bacterium | reverse complement strand
TGTTTCATGTCCAGCGCGCTGTGGATGTCGGTGACCTGCGTTGGAATCATGGTGGCGAGCCATTGGCTGATGAAACGGGAGGGATGAGAGGGGCAGGAAAACATTCAACTTTCAACATCCAAGCTGCTCTGTAGAAACCTTTTTAACAAAGCAACGGGCCGGCCTTTTTATGTTCCGAAAAGAACCTTGCGAATGATTTCAGAGGGAAAGCACCACCTCTCCCCAGCCCTCTCCCCCATTCCATGGCGGAGAGGGAGCCAGAGACGTCAGGTTTTAGAAAGGTTTCTACAGAGTACATCCAAGCGGAAAGCTCCAAGCTTCCAATCCCGCAGAGCGGCACTCCAAACAAGCTTCAATGTTCAAATTCCAAAATTTGCGCGGAAGGCCATGAGCTTGCCTCGCGACTATTCCTGTAATGCCAAGCAAGCGGCTTCGAAGACGTTGGTATCGGCCAGCAGTTGGAAAGAGGTGATAAATCCGGGGTCTTCGCCTTGGGCGGTCATTTGATGAGCCATGGTGGCAATTGCGTTTTTTCGCTCGCTGACCGTCTGTTTGCTAAATGAATCGAACCAATGGCGCAGTTTCCGGTCATGTTTTATGACTTGGACGATGCGAGTCAGATTATCGAGGGTGATGTCTGGGGTTGGATTCATCGGCAGAGCCGGCACAGGTTCAGCAGCGGCGTCATTGCGGCTGTTTATATTTATCGGGCAGGCAAATCAAGACCACCAGTCCGATGATGCTTAACAGGCCGAACAATCCGAACCATTTGGAGTGGCCCTTGCCTTCGGCGTAATTCATACAGCCCCAAATGAAAAACAAGGTGCCGACGGCATACAGCACCAAACCCCAGTGCGGTGAAACGATGCCTTGGCCGACGAGAACCAGCCTTACGATTTGGAGCACAATGCCGACGCCGATGCCGATGTTCGTGTTGGCCTTTTTTTCGGATAACATAGAAATTTACGAAGCGAGAATAGGTTTGGGGGGCGACGATGTCTAGATTGGATGTCTCTCTTTTGCCGGCCACCGCCGGTGGTGGCCGGCAAAAGAGAGGGAAATCATTTTTTGGGGCGCACCCCGTGCTGCCGATGCTGCACTCTGTTGCCCGGGGCTACCCATATGTCGCACCGATGGGGCTGCAACGCGCGCTGAACCAATTGCCTGTATGCGCGGGCAATGATGCATTGGCGTCCGGTGTCATCTGGCTTGGGGTGAAACTACCAAATGCAGGGCAACAGCCTTTTAACTTTGCGTTCATACTCCGGATATTCACCGGGATACGTTTCACGGAGAATATTTTCCTCGAGCTTCATCTTGTGGAAGAACTGGGTGGCGTGGATAGCACAAACCAGCGCCCTGACCTCGCCGAGGGCGAGAATCATGCCGCATACCACTAAAAAGAAACCCAGGTATATCGGATGGCGGACGATCGCGTAAGGACCGGATCGCACCAATTGATGGCGCTGCTGCAGCGGCACCGCGGCGTTCCAATTTCCGGCAAGGACGTATCTTGACCAGATCGCAAAACCGACCCCGACCACACACAGGGCCGCCCCGGCGGCTTCCGGTAAAATAGAACGCGGCAAAATTTGCAGCCCCAACACCGGAACCGAACTTAGCGGCAGGCAGTACAGCAAGTGAACCACTGCCGAAGTCAGCGCCGCCCGGCGATATTGCCGGGCAGGAACAATCGGTTTGGTCGTTTGCGCCGCCAGCACCCAAAAGGTATCGAGGACAAACCAACAACCCATCGCAAAAAACCAGCAGCCGTTCCATGGTCCGTGAACATAGCCGGCAAAAACTAGGCCGGCAAAGATGATGGCGGTAAACGGCCAGATCGCCAGCGCACGCACAATCACAATTATTTGCGGGAGGGACATGGCATGATCAATCCGGATCGAGGTTCAAGTTCCTTTGATCCCGCCAAACGCAGCGAAACAACTGTTTTTGTGCAAGACTTCGACGTCGCTAAATCCGACCTGGCGGAGCAGATCCAATTGAAACATCAAGGGGCGCGGGGAATCTTCCTGCGCGATGTATTCAAAAACGTGGTCGCGATAGGCTTCATCTTTAAACTCCGAAAGATAGGCACCGTAGCGTTCCCACATGAGGAACTGCACCCGCGCGTCAGAATGTTCGATGAGATCGGAAATCCACAGGGAGCCACCGGGCTTGAGCGTGGTATGGAATTTGGAAAACACGCGATGCCACTCCTCCGTCTCCCGCAGGTGATGCAGGACGGCGGCGGCGCAGATGATGTCAAACCGCGATTTGCCGAGGTCGAGTTCCCGGACGTCGCCTTGCAGCGCGGTGACCTTGCCGGTGGTCGCCTGGCTGACGCGTTCGACGGCGCGGTCGAGCATGGGGCGGCTGAGGTCGACCAGTGTCACATCCAGGTTGGGCAGGCGTTCCAACAGCTTGAGGGAATAGTTACCGGCACCGCAGCCGACATCGAGCAGCGCGGTGGCGTGGGACGTCACGCGGGTGGCCGCGTCCGCGATCAAAGCCAGCGAAAGCGGGGCGTCGATCGTGGCGGACTGGCCGGTTTCGAGGTTGGAAAAGCGTTCGACGTCTTTATCGAAGCGTTCGCGGATCTGATCGGTGGTGGATTTGTTCATGGGTAAGGATTCCGCAAATCAGGCAGACGGCTCATCAACAACAATTCTTCCCAAAAGATAGTCACAATCTGTGTAGAAAAATAGATTTGAGATAAGGAGATGTCTAGGCTGGAACAAATCCTTCTCGTTTGCCTGCCACCCTTCCGCCTTCGCCGAAGGCTTCGGCGAGACGAGCCGGCGGGTGGCAGGCAAAAGAGAAGAGTTATTTTAGGGATTCAACCCCGGGTGGCCAATATTGCGCTTTGTTGCTCGGGACTACCCAGATGTCGACCCTGCCGGGGCTGGGAGTGGTGCACAGCCGGTATAAAAATAATCACGCACCCGACCAATCGTGTACGAATAAAGCACCGTGCCGCATGCGCATACCTTGTAAGTTTCGGGCGGTGGATGGAGGCGGCTGGCGGTTGGGCCCAGTCGTGGCAGCCAGCCGGCCGAAAAGAGGTCAATTTTCATTTTTCAAAAATCCGTAAAAACCCCAGCAAATATGTGTTTTTTGACCGAGGCAGGTTTTTCAACGCACCATTTTTAGCCAATGTTAACAGTATGATTATGATTTTTTCGGAATTTTTTTGGTCGGACCCCCTTCCCACTCCCGCAAAATGAAAATAAATGGCATAAATCTGCCAGTTACATTCCCCACACGAAT
>DASZCA010000367.1:0-6295 GCA_035943555.1 Verrucomicrobiia bacterium | reverse complement strand
CCAGCCTGCGCGGAATTGTCCGTGATGGGTTTTTCCACCAGTACATGCTTCCCCTGCTCCATCAATTTTTTGGCGATCTCAAAATGCAGAGTGGTGGGCGTGACGATATTTAACGCGTCACTGGCAGCCGCGGCTTCCTCGAGCGTATTGAAGACGTGAAGATTGTTTTTTTCGGCCACCGCCCGGGCATTGGCGGTATTGGCATCAAATACACCAGTCATCTCGACGAGGCCGGCGGCATGAAGTTCAGCATAAATCCGGGCGTGATGGCGACCAAGCGACCCTGTGCCGAGGACGGCAACTTTGACTTTGTTCATGGCCCCAGTTTGCCAGTGAATTACCCGCCGGAAAATCAAAATTCCTTGAACGGGTCGCTAACTTTCAACTTTCAACAGGTAACCTTCAACCGCTAGATTAACGCCGTGCCAGTTATTGTTTACATCGCCATCGCCGTCGGCGCCTACCTGTTCGGTTCGGTTCCCTTCGGTTTTCTCGTGGCCAAGGCCAAGGGCATCGACATCCGCAGCGTGGGCAGCGGGAACATCGGCGCGACGAATGCCATGCGCGTGCTCGGCAAACCCGCCGGGATTTTCGTGCTGTTCATGGACGCGCTCAAAGGCTATCTCGCCTGCGCCGTCCTGCCGCCGCTGATCTTCAATCTCCTGGCCCCGCATTATTATGGGCCGTCTGCCTTCTTTCAAAATGAGCCGCTGGAATTGCAGACGCGTATCACCGTCCTCGCGGGCATCTGCGCGGTGCTGGGCCATAACTATACCTGCTGGTTGAAGTTCAAAGGCGGCAAGGGCATCGCCACCACCGCCGGCGTCTATCTCGCGCTCGCGCCGTGGGCTGTGCTTGTGGCGCTGATCGTCTTCATCCTCGCCCTGTTACTGACCAAATACGTCTCGGTCGGCTCCATCTCAGCCGCCGTCGCGTTGCCGATCACTGTCTGGATCATGACACCGCACAATCTTTTGCTGTGCATCGTAACGACCGCGCTCGGCGCGCTCGCGATTTACAAACATAAATCCAACATCCAACGTCTCATGGCAGGCACGGAAAACCGGCTTGGGAAAAAATCCGCGCCCCATGGAGGTGCCCAGTGAATGTCACCGTTCTCGGCGCTGGCGCTTGGGGCACTGCCTTGGCGCGCCTTTTGTGCGATGGTAAAAACAGCGTCACTCTCTGGGGCCATGACGCGGCGCATCTGGAAGACCTGCGCAAAACCAACCGCAATGAACGCTACCTGCCCGGCATCGCATTGCCACCTGAGCTGAAGCTTGAAACTGATTTGCCCAAGTCTGTTGCTCACGCGGAGTGCATCGTCGTCGCCGTGCCGTCCAAGGCATTTCGCGCGGTCACCCAATCACTCGCCCATTTTTCCGGCATCACGGTCAGCGTCACCAAGGGCATCGAGCACGCCACCGGCTTGACGATGTGTGGCATCCTGAAACAAAACGCGCCTGCAGCCCGTCACGCCGCCCTCTCCGGCCCGTCGCTCGCATTGGAGATGGCCCGCGGCGTCCCGACTGCCATTGTCGCCGCGAGCGAGGATGCCGCGACCGCCGTTGCCGTGCAAAAACTGTTTCATCGCCCCACTTTTCGTGTTTATACCAGCGGCGACCTGACCGGTGTGGAACTTGGCGGCGCCTTAAAAAATGTCATCGCCATCGCCGCCGGTGTGTGCGATGGCCTCGGTTTTGGCGATAATTCGAAGGCCGCGCTCGTCACCCGTGGTTTGGCGGAGATCCGCCGGCTCGGCGTGGCCTGCGGTGCGCAACCGGACACCTTTCCCGGCCTCAGCGGCCTTGGCGATCTCATGGTGACCTGCTTTTCCAAACTGAGCCGCAATCGCGGTTTTGGCGAACGCCTTGGGCGCGGTGAAAAGGTGGCAGCCGTCCTCGCCAGCGCGGTATCCATCGCCGAAGGATATCCCACGACCAAATCCGCCCAAGCTCTGGCGCGCAAGCTGAAGATCGAGACACCGATCATCGATGAGATCCATGCCGCGCTCTATGAAGGCAAACATCCGGCCAAAGCCCTGCAAGATTTGACCGCCCGGGAATCCAAGGCCGAGGATTGACGCCCCGGCTGCAACGGGCGGTGTTGCGGAGAACTTGCCCAATCGAAAAGTTCTGGTTTCATATTTGCTCATGAGTGACACCCATTCTTCCGGCGACGACGCCATTCAGGGCTTGCGCGAAGCACTCCGGGCTTCGCCAAACAACATTGCGCTCCGCCTCCTGCTGGCCGATGCCTTGCTCAGCCGCGGTCACGGTGAAGCGGCGGAAAAAGAATTTCGCGATGGCCTCGCTCTCGCCCCCAACAGCCTGCCGATGAAACTGGGCCTCGCCCGCGCTTTTTTTCAGCAGGGCAAGCATAGCCACGCGCTCGTCATCCTGGAGGACCTCGTCAAAGATCCCCAGGCCCCGCCGCGCGCCTTTTTGCTGCACGCCAAAATCCTTGCCGGCATCGGCGAAATCCAGCAGGCCGTCGCGGAATACAAGCGGGCCATCGAATTGGACCACTCGCTGGCGGACAAGGAATTCGCCACCCGCCTCGGCATCGGGGCGACGGAGGAAGAAAGCGAAGTGGTGGATGGCAAGGTCCGTGCGGCCTGGGGAGAAGAAGAGGAGACCAAACCCGCGCGCGAAATCGAGCGGCCCAAGATCAATTTCAGCGATGTCGGCGGCATGGAAAAAGTGAAGGAGGAGATCCGCCTCAAGATCATCCATCCCCTCACCCACGCCGACCTCTATCAAGCCTATGGCAAAGCCATCGGCGGCGGCATCCTTATGTATGGCCCGCCCGGTTGCGGCAAAACCTACCTCGCCCGCGCCACCGCCGGCGAGATCAAAGCCGCCTTCATTTCCGTCGGCATCAATGACGTGCTCGACATGTGGATCGGCAACAGCGAACGCAACCTCCACTCGTTGTTCGAGCAGGCACGGCAAAACAAGCCCTGCGTGCTCTTTTTCGACGAAGTGGATGCGCTCGGAGCCAGCCGCGGCGACATGCGCCAGCACGCCGGCCGGCAGCTCATCAACCAATTCCTCTCCGAAATGGATGGCGACAAATACTCCAATGAAGGCGTCCTCATCCTTGCCGCCACCAATGCCCCGTGGCACCTGGATTCCGCCTTTCGCCGCCCCGGACGGTTTGACCGCGTGCTGTTTGTACCTCCGCCGGACGCCGCCGCGCGCGCTTCGGTGCTGCGTTTGCAATGCAAAGGCAAGCCGATGGAAGAAGTCGATTTCGACCATCTCGGAAAAAAGACTGATAATTTTTCCGGTGCGGATCTGAAAGCTGTGGTGGACGTGGCCATCGAACGCAAGTTACAAGACGCTTTAAAAACCGGCATCCCCAAGCCGCTCACGACCAAGGACCTTGCCGCCGCCGCCAGCACATTAAAGCCGACGACCAAGGAGTGGTTCGCCACCGCCCGCAATTACGCGCTCTACTCCAACCAAGGCGGCATCTACGACGACATTTTGCAGCACCTCAAAATGTGACGATGAACGAGCATTACCATCGCGCGTTATTGCTTTTCAACCGTAAGCGACATGAAGAAGCCGTGGGCGAATTGCAGACGGCCATCGCGGAGAATGAAAATGATCCACATTGTCACGGATTGCTGGCCCTGTGTTTAAGCCGGCTTGAACGGCATCAAGCCGCGCTCGAATCTGCCAAACGGTCCATCGAGATCGCTCCCGACTCGTCCTACGGACATTCCGTACTGGCGCGCGTCTACGCGGATCGCGGTCGTTATGCCGAAGCCCGCGAAGCGGTCCGTCAGGCCATCCAAATCGACCCGGAAGAGGCGAATACACAGGGCATGCTGGCGCAGATCGAATATTGCCTCGACCATTGGGACGCGGCAGTCAAAGCCGCCGATGCCGGCCTGGCTTTGGACGCCACGGAGGATGTCTGCCTGCATTTTCGCTCGCTCGCCCTTGTCAAACTGGGCCGCATGGCGGAAGCGGAAAAAGACCAGGCAGCCTTGCTGGCCGCCGATCCCAATGATACCTACACTCACATGGCTCGCGGCTGGACGCTGCTTGAACAGGGCAATGCCGACGAAGCCAGACATCATTTTCTGGAATCATTGCGGTTGGATCCGGATAACGATGACGCCCGCTCCGGGCTGGTGAATGCGCTCAAAGCCCGGCACTTCATTTTCGGTCTCGCCCTCCGACTGCTTCTTTATCTGGACCGTTTTCGCACCTGGTCGCTCTGGGTTGCCGCCTTCGTCTTCTTTTTTGGGCTGCATCAGTTGGACCGGCTGGCTTTGTCTCATCCCGGCTTGGTGATCCCTTTGGTTTTGATCAAGTCGGCCGCTTTCACCCTGATGATCATCCTCGTGGTGGCCCAGCCGCTGTTCGGTATTTTGCTCCGGCTTGACCCCGATGGACGGCGAGCATTGTCACCTGCGCGGATTCAGGCATCCAACTGGCATGTCGCCTGCCTGCTGGCGGCCTTGGCGCTGGGATTGTGGTCAGCCATGAAAGGCGGCTCCCTGATACGCACCCTGGCCCTGGATACGATGATGCTTGCCCTGCCTGTCACTTATATTTTTGAAACCGCATCTGCTTGGGTCCGTATCCGGCTGACGTGGCTGACCGTTTTCGCCGCCCTGCTGATTCCGGCCAGCTATATCCTCTTTGTCATTACCGCCGTTCTGCTTTTCCGGTTTAAGATTCATACGGTCTGGCTGATAAAACTCTCCCTGATCTATCTGCCGATTCTCTCCGTCGTGATCTCAGGATTCTCCGATGACATTGCAAAATATCTTCACAAAAAGCAGCCTGATTCCGCCGCCGATTAATTTTATCCGATGAACCCAAACCTCGAACGCGCCTTGCTCCTGTTCCAGCAATCCCGCCATGACCTGGCGGCGTCGGAACTCCGCCAGGTGCTGGCCGTTGACCCGAATGACGCCTATGCGCACGCCTTGCTGGCTTTGTGCCTTGTGCATGCCGGGAAATATGAGGAAGCCGCCAACGAGGCGCGCCAGGCCATCCATCTCGGGCCGGACTTTTCCTTTGCCCACTACGCGCATGCCCAAGTGCTGTTCAAGCGCAACCGCTTCGGCGAGGCGCTCATGGCCATCAACGAAGCCATCCGCCTCGACCCGGACGATGCCGATTATCATGCCGTGTTGGCGAACATCCATCTGCAAGAAAGCCGCTGGCGCGATGCCCTCAACGCCGCCGAGCAAGGCCTGCAGTTCGATCCCGAACATATCGGCTGCACCAACCTCCGCGCGATGGCCATGGTCAAGCTCGGAGACAAACAGGGCGCCGGGCGAACAATCGACACCGCCCTTTCCAAAAATCCGGACAATTCCCTCACCCATGCCAACCAAGGCTGGACGCTCCTCGAGAAAGGTGATGCCAAAAAGGCGGCCGAACACTTCCGCGAAGCCCTGCGTCTGGACCCGCAAAACGACTGGGCGCGCCAAGGAATCATCGAAGCGCTGAAGGCGCGGAACATCATCTATGCCGTGATGTTAAAGTACTTTTTGTGGATGGCCAAATTCAGCCAGCGCGGCCAATGGGGCATCCTGCTCGCCGGATATTTTGGCAACCGACTGCTCGGCGTCATCGCCCATGAAAACCCCGCGCTGGCGCCATGGATTCTGCCGCTGCGAATTCTCTACATCGTGTTCGCCCTGATGACGTGGCTGGCGTACCCGCTTTTCAACCTGCTGTTACGCCTGAACAAATTTGGCCGGCTGGTGCTTTCACGCGAACAGACCGTCGCCACCAACTGGTTCGGCCTCTGCCTGCTGCTGGCGCTCATCGGCCTGGGCGGAAGTTTGTATCAGGGATTTGACAGCATCTGGTTCATCATGCTCATCGTCTTTGGGCTCCTGCTGCTGCCGGTGGCCACCGTGTTCAAATGCGCCCAAGGCTGGCCGCGCAATCTCATGGCCATCTTCACCATCGCCATGGTTCTGCTGGGGCTGGCCGCGCTGGCAGAATGCCTGCGGCCAAGCGGTTCCTTGGACACTGCCAGGACGTTGCTCTCGCTTTTCGCCGTCTGCATCATGCTTTCCACCTGGTTCAGCAATGTCCTCGTCAGCCAGCGGCCGCGACGCTGAAGACCCGCCGCACCGTCACTGCATTGCCGCTTTGATAAGCTTGAGCAGTTCCGCGTGCGATTCCACGGCTTTGAACTGTGGAAACTCCTGCTTCACTTTCTCCGGCGCGTGGATGAGGAAACCGTTGTCCGCTTCGAGCAACATCCCGGTGTCATTGTAAGAATCGCCGGCGGAGATCACGTGATAATTGAG
>DASZCA010000366.1:0-54048 GCA_035943555.1 Verrucomicrobiia bacterium | reverse complement strand
GCTGACATTGCCAGCACGGACGGATTGACGCGTAAATTTCTGCTCCGCCTCGCCGATGGCCAGACGATCGAAACCGTTTTGATGGGTTTCAAAGGTCGCCATACCGCCTGCCTCAGCACCCAAGCCGGCTGTGCGATGGGTTGTGTTTTTTGCGCGACGGGCCAAATGGGTTTCGTGCGGCATCTGCGGCCCGGGGAGATCGTCGCCCAAGTGCGACAGGCGGAATTGGCGGCACGAGTGGCCAACCAAGACGGACTGCGTAACTTGGTGCTCATGGGGATGGGCGAACCGTTGCATAATTATGACGCGGTGATGACGGCGCTGGAAATCATTACCGATCGACGAGGATTTAACATCGGCCCGGGCAGGATCACCATCAGTACGGTCGGCGTAGTGCCGGGCATATTGCGATTGGCAGCCGAACAGCGGCCATATCATCTGGCCGTCAGTCTGCATGGCGCTACCGAAGCCGAGCGTTCGGCGCTCGTTCCTGCCAGCCGCCGCTGGCCTTTGGCGGAATTAATGTCGGCTTGCCGTACTTATTTTGATCAAACGGGCCGGCGCATCTTTTTCGAATGGACGCTAATCGCCGGGGCGAATGATTCACCTGAGCAAGCTGGCCGGCTCGCCACACTGCTGGCCGGACTGGACGCCCACGTAAACCTGATTCCGCTCAATCCCACCGGCGGTTTTGCCGGAACTGCCACGCGCTCTGACGGGGCGAAGGCGTTTCAGCAGGCATTACAGGTGGCAGGCATACCGAGCACGGTCCGGCAACGGCGAGGCATCGATGTCGCCGCCGGTTGCGGTCAATTGCGGGCGGATAAACTTTTAAAATGACGCCCCGAGTACCCGCTTTTTACAATTGCCGCCGCGCCAATGTCAGTTAATTTAACCCAATCATGAAACACCTGTTGCTCATCACTTTTACCGCCGCCGCCTTAAGTTTCACCGGTTGCGCCACCCATTGCTCGCACTGTGAAATCAAGGCCAACACATTGACCAAGGCTGAAAAAGCCGCCGGCTGGCAACTGCTGTTTGACGGCACCGATTTCGCCGGATGGCATAACTTCAAGAAAGACGGCGTGCGTCCGGGCTGGCAGGTTCAGGACGGCGCGTTGGTGTGCGTGGATCCCCACAACGCGGGAGATATCGTGACCAGCAACCGGTTTGACTGGTTTGAATTGCAATTGGACTACAACATCTCGGAAGCGGGCAACAGCGGCATCATGTATCACGTGACCGATGACGGCGGCGCCATGTGGGCGACCGGCCCGGAGTTCCAGCTTGAGGATAATGAAAAAGCGGCGGACAAGATCCGTTGCGGCTGGCTTTATGCACTTTACCAGCCGCCCACCAATCCGGCCACGGGCATGACGCTGGACGCCACCAAGCCGGTGGGGCAATGGAATCATATCCGCCTGCTGGTCACGCCGGAAAAATGCGTGCATGAGGTCAATGGCGTCAAATATTTCGAATACGTGCTGCACAGTGACGATTTCAATGCGCGGGTCGCGGCGAGCAAATTCGGCAAGATGCCTAATTTTGCGAAATCTGACGTTGGGAATATCGGCCTGCAAGGCGATCACGGAAGTGTTTCTTTCCGGAACATCAAGATTCGCCCGATCGCGGTCAAGCAGTGATCCAACCGGCCGGCCGGCCGGCAAAAGCGCGCTCATTTGCATCGAGTCAAGTGATGGGCTAGTGTCTGGCCATGCGAATCCGGATCCGCATCATTTTTCTGCTGGCCGCAGCCTTGACGGTACGGGCTGACGAAGTGGACATGCAAAATGGGGACCGATATATCGGCAAGGTGTTGTCGGTATCCGGTGATACGGTGGTATTGCAGAGCGATATACTGGGCAAGTTGAACGTGCCGCGCAAGAACGTGTCAGCCCTGGCATTTGGCACCAATGCCGTGGTGATGGCAGTTCAGAACACGGTCCGGAACACACCTGCCGCCGGCCCAACAAATTTTTCCAACCTGACCGGCCTGGGTACGCCCGGACACAACAGCCCGAACCCCTCCGCTACGATTCATCCCGTCGGCGCAGGTACCAATGTCGTCAACCAGATCCGAGAGCAGATGTTGGCGGGGAGCCCGGCGGCGGCGGCTAAATATGACCAGATGGTGAGCGGTCTCTTGAGCGGCAGTCTAAACGTGGACGATGTGCGCCGGGAGGCACAGGCGGATGTGGTCCAATTACGCGCCCTCAAACGCGATCTCGGCCCGGATGCCGATGATTCGATCGATGGTTATCTGCAAGTGCTCGATGCGTTCGTCAAATCATCCGAATTCTCCGGACCGACAAATGGTCTTGAGTCGCCCTAGACCGCAGTGTTTGTTTGCCGGGCTGGGATGTGCTTGACGGCACGGCGGGATGAGGTTCACATTCGTGCGAACGTCATCTTCAACCCAACCCAATCATAATTATGGCCGTACCTGTCCAATTGACCACCAATGTGCAGAACGAAACCTTCGGCGGCGTGACGTATCACATCGAGGGCGAACTGGTGCCAGCCTTGCATCTGGAACTGAGCAACACGGGTATTTATTTCGAACATCACATTTTGCTCTGGAAAGATCCGGCGGTGCAGATCGCGTTGCGACCAATGAAAGGGGCGTTCAAGCGGATGCTGGCGGGCATGCCGTTTTTGCTGACCGGCGCGAACGGGCCGGGCCGCATCGCTTTCAGCCGCGATGGTGCGGGCCATGTGTTCGGTTTGCACCTCAATCCGGGCGAGAGCGTGGATGTGCGGGAACATCAATGGCTGGCGGCCACGGATAATGTTGAATATACGTTCACGCGTGTGCGCGGTGCGGCCAACATGTTGCTGGGCGGCACGGGATTTTTCATCGACACCTTTTCGGCCCCGTCACGTGAAGGCATCCTGTGGCTGCACGGCTTCGGCAACGTGTTCGAAGTGACGCTGGCTCCGGGCGAACAGATCGATATCGAGCCCGGCGGCTGGATTTACAAGGAACGCACGGTACAAATGCAGACGATGTTTCAACGGCTCTCGACGGGGCTGTTTGCCAGCGCGGGCCAGCTCGTTTGGAACCGGTTCACGGGACCAGGCAAGGTGGCGCTACAAACGATGTATTTCCACATGGAGGGCGGCGAGTAGGCGGCGCGACAGTTACTTTATCGCCGGATGATATCCCTGCCACAGCCACTCTAAAGCCTCGGGCAAAGTCTGTTGCTTCACTTTGCCGTCCGTATGTCCGGCGTTGCGGGCGAAGACAAACTGGTAATGATAGCCTTTTGCCGCCAGAACCCTTGCCATGTTTTCGTTTGCCACGACCCAATCATGCATGTTGTCGTGCATGCTGTTGGGGTTGTAAAGGTCGCGATCACCGACCTCCAGCCACAAGCGCAACGGTTTGGCCGGATTTTCCGGGATGAGGTGCTCGTGAAATTCCCAGGCGCCATGCGGCGTGACGTCTGAATGCGGCCATTGCTGGTTCACATAGGTGCCGGAATATGTCAGAACGCGATGGTACAGTTCAGGATGATACCACGCCATGATGAGCGCGCAGGAACCGCCGGAACTCCCGCCCATGGTCGCGCGACCCTCGGGATCCTTGGTCAATTTTACACCGCATTGTTTTTCAACGAGCGGCAGCACTTCGCTCTCGACAAACTCAGCGTACGCGCCGGACATGGTGTCATATTCCAGCCCGCGTTCGCTGCCTTGGGCATCACCGCTGCCGTTGCCGATGGAGATGGCAACCATCGCGGGGACGCGATGTTGCGCAATCAAATTATCCAGCGCGGTGAACAGGTTTCGGTCGGGCCCATCCGCCCCGACGATGAACGGGGCTGCCGTGCCGGGAACATATTGCGCGGGCACATACACCGCCACATGCCGCGTGTAGGGCGCCGGATGGCTGGTCGTCACGATAAGTTTGGTCGGATCGGCGGGATCAGACGTGCCGAAAGTTTTTGGCTCGCGGGCAATACCAGGAAAGATTTTGCTGTCTGCCGAACTCATCGTGAGTTCATAAACTTTGCCCGCCGGTACATTGGTCTGCGCCGTCATCTCCGGCGCCCGGTCATGCGTGGGGCCAATGATAAAATCACCCTCTGCTGTCACCGATGGCATGGTTCCATCTGGCAGCTCCTGGGCAGTAACATAGCCGGGCGTATGGGGATCGCGCGTGGGTGGCGCGGGGCGCGCCGGACGGATGACCGACAAGTTCGTGGCAAAGGTGGTTTGGGCCCAAGCCGCATTTACGCCCGCCAACAAACTCAATGCCGCGCATAACAGCGCGGTTTCACGGATCGTTTTTGTCTTCATATGTTTTTAAATACCGCTAGTGGCCGGCTTGGTACGCATGATGAGCGTGGTTTCAAGGTTGCGCCGGAGGCTGCTTTCGACGGCGTGGGCTATCTCGGCATCGGCCTTAATCAGCTTGTGCAGGGCCTCGCGTTCCAAGGCAAGATAACGGATCTCATCCCGGGCGACAACGGTCACAGTGGCCGGTTATCTGCTGGCGATGCTGATTTCGCCGATCAAACTTTTCGGGTCGCACACGCCGACGATGGAATTGTTGCCCCGCACCTCCAAACAGCCGGAATGCAGATAGCAGAGATGCGTAACCACCGTGCCTTGGTGCGTTAAAGCGATCCCAGCCGGGCCGGTAAGCCATTGGCCGGTTTTGAGGAGACGCCGCATTTGCCACGGTTCCAGTCGGGGAAAGACGAGGTCGTAAAAATTGCGATCCTTGGCATTGAAGCGGGCGGCATAGTGGCGGTATTTGATCAGGACAAGCTGAATGGACATTGACCAAGGTGAAGATGGTTTCCCAAAAGACGCCCACTGGGTCGTGCAACCATCCGGCGCTGTAAATAAAACCTGCCACACCGGAGGCGATGGCGAGGACGCGCAGCCAGACCATGCGCGTCATCATCATGGAGATGACCAGCAGGATGTATTCGATGTTGCCGACGAGCAGCCGGTTGATGAAGGCGGAATCCAAGTGCATGATTTTCGGGTTTGAACAACCTTCTGGGAAAGACGTTATTGAACTCGGAACCGGCGATAAAGCAACCCAAAATAGCAGGCACTTCCTTGCGCCGGATCAGGGAGAAGCGTTCTGACAACCAGTGAAGGCCAGCAACAGAAAAACTATCAACAGGCCTAGGGCGATGATGCGGGGGACATAGGACTCAAGGCTGGCGTTGGCGGAAGCGCGGGCGGTTTTCATGGTCCCGTTATAGCGCAGATGTCTGCCGGGATGTTAATTGATAAATCCGATTGTAATATCGGCAAAATCAATCTTGGCCCTAAAACTAACGCCCCGCGAATGTTTATGCTGCGGCAGCGTCGCCGGGTGTGCCGGGTGATTCTGCGGCTGGTGCCGAGATATCAGCTGGCAATTCATCCGGGGCGGAAATGGGGTCGAGCACCGTCAAGCGGACGGGCCGGCGGTGCCGGCTTTCTGACCGGCTTGCGAGGTAACGGTCGGGTGACCTTGGCAGACGCAATCTTGGTCTTTACGACGTGCGCTTTAGGGCGCAGCGACGGCTTTGTTTTGGGCACGGACTTGGCGGTGGCGGGCGACTTCTGCTGACGCGCTTCTTTGCGGGCACGCTTTTCTAATTTTTCCACCCGTGCCCGCGCTTGCTCCAGTTTTTCCAGCGCGATTTCTGCCTGATCCTCAGCCTTGCGCGCGATCTTGCGGGTGAATTTTTGCAGTTTACGGGTTTGTTTCAGTTTTTTCTTCGCAGCGATGGCAGTCTGCCGTGCGGCCTTCGCCGTTTTGGCGTCATGCTCCGCATGGACTTTGGCTATGCCAAGCTCTTTGCGGGCCTTGTTCAAAAGCAGTGTGATATTCATGGCCGGTCTTTTGTAATGGGATTTTTTACCGCCGGCTGCCTTGGCGGCTTCCGGTTGCGGAATATGGGGGAGAAAACACCCAGGCCTTCAAAATAGCAAGCCGCCAAAGGTTACAATTCGCGGCGGATCTGGTCATGTCTGTCGGCCTTGGTTCATTTATGAACCTCATTATCGATATTCTCGTACCCTAAATTGTTCTCGCTTTGAGGCGGCCTTGGGGGCAATTTAGGCACGCAGACTGCCAAGCCTTTCGAGTTTGCTCAGAACAGGTCAATCCGGAAATTAAATTGGGGAACAGGGTGTTTTATGCAACCGCAGTTTTCAGCCGACATATTATTGGTGGAAGATAACGCCAACGACGCAGAGCTGGCCCAGACAGCCCTGAGGAACCGAAACATTCCCGGCGAGGTCGTTCATGTGTCGGACGGAGATCAGTTGCTGGATTCTATCTTCCTCGCCAGCCTCTATTCCAATTGGCACGAAATCAAAATCCCCAAGGTCATCCTGCTCGACCTCAAGCTCAAGACCACCAATGGCCTTGATGTGTTGCGACAGCTCAAGGCGGACATCCGGGCGCGGACCATCCCCGTGGTGGTCTTCACCTCTTCTGAACGGGATATTGAAATGATTGAGAGCTACAACCTGGGCGTTAACAGTTATGTGATCAAACCGGCGGACGCGCAGGAGTTCATGGCGGTCGTTGGCGAGATTGGCCACTACTGGTTGAATGTGAACCAGAGCCTGCCCCGCTGATCTAAAAATTATTTTCGCGGGACACCTCCTGCCTTTTATCAAGACAAGTCCGGCGCGCGAAAAAAAGCTTCCTACCTTCTTTCGGGTACTGGGCCGTGGTGAACTGAAAACCCCCCGTCTTTTTTGAGGTGCTAAATTGAAAATTATCTACCCTTTTTCTGGTACGGTTCACCGATAAAAATCGGCAAGAGAAAAGGAGGGGTCGCCGGAGCTTCTGCAAGTGCATTCATTTCAACTGTTCACGACTTTTTCCCCCGCATGATTTTGTCGGAAAAAAATCTTTGAAAATTTTCGGAAGCGCATTTTTTGGCGCTGCTTGCTGCGTTGGCAAACCGGCTGCGTTAGGGGCGCATGATGTTAAACAAATTTAGTGTTGTTCGGACATGCCGGTGGCCGGTCTTTGGTTTGTTTTTTTGCGGCGCGCTGATGTTGTCCGCCCAGCTCCCCGTTCAGGCCGCTCAAAGCGTAACGCTGACTTGGAATCCGAGTGTCGCCACGAATGTCGCCGGTTATAGGGTCTACAGCGGCACGGCCAGCCACAGCTATGCCACTACGAACATCATCGGCGCCGCCACCAACACGACCATTTCCAGCTTGGTGGAAGGCCGGACGTATTATTTTGCCGCGACGACGTATGACAGCGCCGGAAATGAAAGCGCCTTTTCCAGTGAGACGTCCTACACCGTGCCCGTGCCCCCGGTTGCACTTGGCGCGCCGGCACGGGCCGGCTCGCAGTTCAGTTTCTCGGTTTCAGGCGCAACCGGTTCCCAATATGTCGTGCAGGCCTCCACCAACCTGGTGAACTGGGTTTCTCTCCAAACCAACACCGCGCCCTTCATGTTTGTGGACACGAAGGCGGCTTGTTTCAGCCAGCGCTATTACCGGACATATTATCTGTCGCCATAAAAATCGCGGCGGAAATTCCCGCGCGGAGAGCGTGTTTTTGGCCGGATAATTTTGATGGAAAGACTTTTCTTCCGCAAAGGAGGCAAGTATTGTCCCGCCCCGATGAAAATAATTTTATCCGCCCGGATCGTGATCGCCGTGATAACGCAGCCGCTAAATTTGCTCAATTCCGCTGTCTGTCTTAGCAAATTCGCACGCCGGAAGAACTTGCTGACTTGTACCGGACATGTTGTTTAAAAATGTTCGCCCTCAAGGCCGGCTGACCATCTTCGGCTTGTTTATGTGTACCGCACTGATGTTGTTGGCTCAACTTCCCGCTCTTGCCACCCAAAGCGTCACTTTGACCTGGAGTCTGAGCAAAGCCACAAATGTTGCCGGTTATAAAATTTATACCGGCACCACGAGCCACCACTACACCACCACGAATGTAACCGGCACCGCGACCAACATCACCATTACCGGACTGGCCCAAGGTCAGACGTATTATTTCGCAGCAACAACTTACGACCGCGCTGGGCATGAAAGCGTGTTTTCCAGCGAAGCATCCTACACTTTGCGGTCCGCGCTGGGTGCCGCGAAGAAGACGGGCAAGCAATTCAGTTTTACCGTTACGGGCGCGATCGGCTCCCACTATGTGGTGCAAGCCTCCACGAACATGGTGAGGTGGACTTCCCTTCTGACCAACACCGCGCCGTTCACGTTTGTTGAGACCAATACGGCCATTTTCAGCCGACGCTATTATCGGGCGTATTATCTGTCGCCGTTAGGGTGATTTAGTGCGACAATCAGGGCTCGGTTTTTATCGTGCAAATTTCATCCGCCATTTTTCATTGCAGCGCGCCGGATCTGGACGCATGTCCGGACGAGTCGTTGCCTGAGTTCGCGTTCATCGGCCGCTCGAACGTGGGCAAATCGTCGTTGTTAAACATGCTGGCAGGCGAACAGGGTCTGGCGCGTGTTTCGCCCAAGCCAGGATTCACGAAGATGATCAACATTTTCACCATCAACAAAACATGGCGACTGGTGGATTTGCCGGGGTATGGCTTCGCCGAAGGCGCCAAGAAGGAAAGCAAGAAATTCAACAAGGCGGTGGCGAATTATCTCAAGCATCGCGCCAACCTTTCCCTGGTCTTCGCCTTGGTAGATTCCGGGCTGACGCCGCAGGAGATCGACTTGGAATTCATCGAGTGGCTTGTTCGCAACGAAGTGCCGTTCGTCCTCGTCTTCACCAAGCTGGACAAGGTGACGACGGCGGCCGCACAGGCGAATATCGCCGCGTTCATGGCGGCCATTGCATCGTGGTTCGTCCAGTCGCCAACCACTTTTACCTGCTCGGCCAACACGGCCCAGGGGCGGCAGGAGTTGCTGGGCGTGATCGATGAAATGATGACGGCCATCCAATCGCAGGCGGTCCCCGAAGAAATTATAGAACCGGACCGGCCCAAGACCCGCAAACGGGGCCACGATCTTGACCGTCCTTGGTAACCGGTGCCCCGAATCATCTTCCCTCCCGAGTTTACCCGGTCTTGACCCGGCCGGTGGCAGTCGTTAAACATCGGCATGCCCGCCGGTAAACCCTGGTATAAAATTCTCTACTTGCAGGTGCTGCTCGCCGTCGGCGCGGGTGTTGTAGTCGGCTCCCTCTTTCCGGATTTCGGAACTTCAATGAAACCGCTCGGTGATGGCTTCATCAAGCTGGTGAAGATGCTCATCGGGCCGATCATTTTTTGCACGGTCGTTCACGGCGTTGCGGCCGTGGGTGATCTGAAAAAACTCGGGCGCACCGGCCTGAAGACGCTATTGTATTTCGAGACCGTTTCCACCATCGCGCTGATCATCGGACTTGTGGTGGTAAATGTACTGCAACCGGGCGCGGGCCTGACGCCGCCGGGCGAGAAATTTCACACCGGCCCGTCTGCTTTGGATGCCGGACACGTTTATGACGACAAGGCCCATGCGCCCAGCGCCACGGAGTTTGTTCTGAACATCATCCCGAACACGCTTTTCAGCGCGTTTGTTTCGGGCGATCTCTTGCAGGTGTTACTGGTGGCGGCTTTGGTGGCATTCGCGATCGCCGGCATGGGTGAACGTGGGCAACCCGTGTTGCGGGGCATCGAATATGGCGCCCAGATGTTTTTTGGCGTAATGCATATCGTCGTGAAAGCGGCGCCCATCGGTGCATTCGGAGCCATGGCGTACACCGTGGGCGCACATGGCATGGGGACTTTAAATAAACTGCTGCTGCTATTGGCGGGTATTTACCTGACCTCAGGATTGTTTGTCGTCGTGGTGTTGGGCTCCATCGCCTGGTGGTGTGGCTTCTCCATTTTCCGACTGCTGGCATTTCTCAAAGATGAGTTATTCCTCATCCTTGGGACCAGCTCTTCTGAACCGGCGTTGCCGGGATTGATCGAAAAGATGCAGCGGCTTGGCTGCACCAAATCCACCGTGGGCTTGGTGGTGCCAACCGGCTACAGCTTTAATCTTGATGGCACAAACATCTATATGGCCATGGCCGCGGTATTCCTCGCCCAAGCGACCAACACGCCGCTGACTTTGGGCGCGCAAATCAGCCTGTTGGTCATTGCGATGATCACCTCCAAGGGCGCGAGCGGTGTCACAGGCGCGGGCTTTATCACGCTGGCAGCAACTTTGCAGGCGGTGCCGGGCATCCCGGTCGAATCATTGGCGTTGCTGGTGGGAGTTGACCGGTTCATGAGCGAGTGCCGGGCGCTCACCAATTTTATCGGCAACGGCGTGGCTACTGTAGTTATCAGCCGTTGGGAAAAGGAGCTCTCGCCGGAAACTTTAAACCGCAATCTGCAACTGGCGCGCGGTGGCAAACTGCCAAAATTATGAACCGGCTCTGCTTCTGGCATTCAGTTTCTTCATGTTTTTTGGCACTTTCGCCGGGGTCTTGCCATTGACTTTGCAGAGCAGCGGACCTTGTATATAGCCATGAAACACATCCTCCCCATTGCGCTGCTCATCGGCGTCACGCTGGCTACCCCGCATCTGGTTCACGCCCAAACCAACAGAACGGACGCCGTGGCCGATAAAGAGCAAGCCACGGTTGAAAAACACATCAAACCCGAACTGGCGGCCCTGAAGCTTTCCGACGCGGACAAAGAATCGAAGGTTCATGAAATTCTCGCCAGCCGGTTCAAAATGCTTCAGGCATGGCACACGGCCAACGATACCCAGATCAAGGACTTGTGGAGTGAATTCGACAAGGCCCGTTCTGCCAAAAATGTAACCGCTGCCAACGCCGCGCTGGATAAAATCGCCGGCGTCTATGCCGCGATTCAGCCACAGCATGAAAAATTCGTGGCGGATTTGGGGGCATTACTAACCCCGGAGCAGGTTGAGGCGGTCAAAGAGGCATATAGCATCAACAAGGTGAAGGTAACCTACGCTGTTTACCTCCAGATCTTCCCGAAACTGACCGAGGAACAAAAGGCAGTGGTGTTAAAAAACATGAAGGCGGCGGCAGAAGAATCGCTCGATTGCGTGGACGTCAAAGAGATGTCCGCGTTTTTCAAGAAATACAAAATCAAGATCGAGGAAGAATACTTTGTGACGCAGGGCATCGACGCGGCGCAGGCACGGAAAGATTTCGCCGCGAAGCAAAAGGCCGAGAAGGCGGCCAAGGCAGAGGCGCCCGCGAAACCGGTGGACGCCGGCAAATAAAAACGGCGCGGATTTTCATCCCCGCCGTTATTCTTGTTGAATCTGTAACCGTTCAGTTCGCGACTTTTTTACAGATGAGGTTCCCTAGTTCTTTGCCGGTCTTGGCGTAACCTTCCTGCAACCGATATCCGGCGTCGAAGTCATAGCCCATGCCATCGCGACCGGGTGCCTTGAGGATGTTAACCACCGCGAGCGTTTTGCTACGGTCTTTAGTATCATAGAACTCAGCTGTCGTGCTGACGGAAGCCGGCGCGCGCATGATGCCGATGTTATAACCCGGGTCGAGATTGGTGGTTTTGAGCACCAAAGTATATTTCGCAGCGGGGTCACGGTCTAATTTCAATGTCGTTTTACGATCCGTGAACTGCTTGTTCATCAGTTCGGCAAACTTCGGCTCAAAATGTTCCGTGCGATCGGCCTTCCATTTTACCAGCCACTGGTCACCGGTGCCAGCCTGCTTGGCGTTTGCCTCGGAAACGCGTTTATCAATGTATGCTTGCTCGGTCAGTTTGCCGACTGTGAGACCGTCGTAGACAAATTCGACATTTAAGGTCGTTCCGCCTTTCAAAAATCCAAGGTCGCCGGATTCCAGTTTGACACTCTGGGCGGATAGCGTGGACGTGAGAATGAACAGAGCGAGGACGGCCGCGGATGTGGTAAGCAGTTTTTTGATCATTGGATTATTGTTCTGATATGGTTTGCCGGCGAAAAGGAAACATTCATGCCTTCCTTAGTCAAAGCAATTTGACTGCCGAACGACCCGCGCTGGCTGACAGCCTTGGCAACCACGTTGCCGCTCAATTATGCAAGCGGAAGAATTGTTGTCCGCTGTTCATGGCATTTGTGTAAGGGCCGTTGATCACCGGTCCCGGAACGTCCACGTAAGGCCCGGCCACATTGGTAGAACTCTGCAGCGTAAAAGTGCCCGACCAGTTCAAGACCATGTTCGTACTGCCCGCCATGGCAAAGGACATAGTGCCCGGCGTTGGCAAAACGGAAGTAAAACGGACAGCCGTGGCATAGAAGCGACCGGTACCCATGCCGCTGACGTAGGTGAAGGTGACCGTGGGCGAAGTTGTAGTGGGGGTGATGGTGCCGATGTTTTTCCAGACGCTGTTTGTGGTGTTGGCCGGACCGCTGGAAAAAGCCAGTGTTGAGGCGGGAAAGGTGGTGGCGGAAACGCCGCTGGCGCTGGGGGCGATGGTCAGGGTGTTTGCCTCCATGGAAGTGCCTGTATTTTTCCCCCAAGTGACATCGACATTATAAGTCGGCCCGACCAAAAGCGTCGGGGTAACGGAAAAGGCGGTTGTCGGCTGGGCGGTATTGGAAAAGCGGCTGCTGGTGGCCGTGCAACCGGCTGCCGTGCTAAAAGTCGCGGAGATCGTGCTGGAAAATCCGGTATAAGAAAATGCCGGATTATTTGCACCCGTGGTGCTGTTGCCGGAACGGCTTTCCACCACATTGGTGGTGGCCACGGGCACAACAGATTTTATCCGCAAAGTGCCGTCATTGGTCAGCGTACTGGTATCCCAAGCCAGCAGATAGCCCGGGACGGAAGGTACGATACTGGCAAAACTGCCCGCGTAACCCGCGGCGTCAAATAATTTAAAAGTGTTGGTTGCTGCAAAAGGACCAGAAACGTTGTTCAGAATGAGGGTGCCGCCATAGTTGACAGAAGAAAGTCCGGCGATTTTACCAGCAGCATTAGCTGTGGCATCAACCGCAAATGTCGCGGTGCCATATCCTTGAATGACCAAGGCATTGCTGATGGTGACTTGCGTGCCTAGATTAACCGCCAAAGTTCCACCATTAACCTGGATAAAACCGGTAAACAATCCGGTGCCCGTCAGCGTCCCGCCGCCCATGTAGATGGCGTTGGCGTTTTTGCCCGAAACCGACACCAAGCCGTTCAGGGGGACCATGACACATGAATTTGTCCCC
This sequence comes from Verrucomicrobiia bacterium, assembly GCA_035943555.1. GTDB lineage: Bacteria > Verrucomicrobiota > Verrucomicrobiia > Limisphaerales > UBA11358 > UBA11358. The sequence continues at coordinate 40,914 of DASZCA010000366.1, read as the reverse complement.
GCGATTTCCACCGTACCCCAGCCACCCACGGTCAGGACGCCCGGGCCGGTGATCTGGTTTTTAACAGTCAACTGGGTTCCTGATGCGGTCTTCCAAGATTGATCCGCCGCCAAGTTCAACGGCGCTTCGATGACAGAATTGTTGAGCGCTGATAGCATGTTGATGCCACCCTTGCCGATTGTCAGCGTGCTGCCACTGAAGTCCATCGGCGGCGTTTCCTGGATGTTCAATGAATTCACGGCCGTGGGTTGCGCCAGCGGGATGTTAAAATTACCGGTGCTCAACCAGTTGAACACTACGTCGTTGGTCGCCGTGGCCTTCATGTTCGCAAACCAGTTGTTTGTATCACTCCAATCTGAAGAACCCGCTCCAGTCCAGATGATCATCTGGGGCGGGGCATAATAGCGCACATAATCCACCGTCGTTTTCACAGCGCTCACACCCAGCGGGCCAAAGCCTCCGGGCGGTGCTTTTCCCGCCCAAGATGGCGTCTGCGACTGCGCGCTGAACATGATGACCTCGGTCCGGTCCGAATGCCCGGCGGTCGTTACCAGATTTGTAACCCCATCAATGCCATATTCGTAATCGACCGGCGTCCATAACACACTGTAGGTGTGAAAACCCGCATTTAACCCCGAGCCTTCCTGGCCCGGATTGACCGTTTGTTCGGCACCGGCATATCCATCCCAATGCAGGGTTTCCTGCACGGAATCCCAGACCAGGTTTGTGTTCACATCAACATACCGGTGTTCGGCCATGTCCACTTCCGCGCCCGAGGCGGACGGATCACCGATGTGCTGGCCCTCGGTAGGCGATTGCAACCAAAACGCCGACCATGTGCTGTTGGTGTCAACGAATGATATGCTGGACTCATAATAGCCGTAGAACGACCGGTAATGACCGTCATTGCCGATGATTCCGCTATAATTGACGCCATTCGTTGTGTACGTATTGATGGTCAGATAGCCGTTGGTGACCGTGATCGCATCAATGGTGTCTACCGTATCTTGGGAGACTTGGTTAAAGTAATACCATTTGGAGAAATCCAATCCGTTGCCGTTGAATTCATCGCTCCATACCAAATAATAACCGGGCGGCGGCGTAGCCAGAGTTTTGAGGGGGATAAAAATGCCCATCACCGCCACGAAAAGTGGCAAAAAAACGCGGCAGCGTGAACTAAAAGGATTTCCGATCAGGGCATTCATAATAACTACTGCTCCATTTTTCATTGTCGCTTAAGACCAATGACAAATGGTGATTAGGATTGTTGATTTCTTTGCCCCTACCGGCTGATTAGTAAGGCAGCTGATACCATAACCTAGTTTTTGATTCTAGCAAATGGTTTCACACCGCAAATTTCGCCAGCCTTCCACCCAATTTGAGCGGGCATGGCAATTTGATTTTCGGCAATCCCGTGTATATTTCCACCCATGCTGGCACCACTGGAAATCATTCCTGAAACGGGACTACCCGCACATCTGGCCGAACTGTTGTCGCGCTGGCGCTCCGCTCCCATTTACCGTGAGGCCCTCGCTCCGTTCGGCAACGCCATCATCACCCCCAACCAATTTAAAAAAATTCCGCTGCTCGGCAAAAATTCCATGCGGGAGAATTTCCCGCGCAATTTTCTCGGCGAGAACGCCTCGCTGGAAGCGTTGCAGGAAAAAAATCTGATCGAATTGGAACATACTTCCGGCACCACGTCGGACCGGTTGCCGGTGATTTTTGGGCGCACATGGTGGGACGAGCAGGAACAACGCGCCTTACGGCTAAATCCCGTGGTGGCCAAAATTCTGGATGAAAACCCTCAGGCCCGTCGCGTGACCATCACCTCCCCTTCTTGCAACGGTTTGACCTGCCCCACTGTTTGGATGTCGCGCGAACAACGCGTCATCAAGCAATCCCTGTTTGTGAACCTGGCGCGAATTCCTTTTTTGATCAGCGAGGCAGACTTGGCGCGTATGGCAGAAGAAATTACCGAATGGTCGCCTGTCTTTCTCGATACCGATCCGGTCCACGCAGTGTGGTTAGCCCTCTATTGCGAACGGCAGGGGATCAAATTCCCGTCGCTCAAGTTCATCCTGTGCAGCTATGAATTTACGAGCGTCGTTCATCGGAAAATTTTGGCGCGCGTGTTCGGAGTGCCTGTGTTCAACCTGTATGGTTCGACTGAAACCGGCCACTTGCTCATGGAAAATGAAACCGGGGAAATGAAACAAAGTTTGGGCACGGCCTTTTTGGAGACGGTGGATGCCGATGCACACAATGTCGGTGATTTGATTGTGACGACTTTAAGCAACCACTACATGCCGCTGTTACGCTACCGCATCGGCGATCTCGCCGAACGCATCACCCGTCCCAATGGCAACACCTTCATCGTCCATGGCCGCATCCGGGATGCGCTGACGTCTGGCGACGGCTCGCGGGTGACCACTTGGCAGGTAGACCAGTGCCTGACGGAGGCAGAAGGCATCGCGCACTACGAACTACGACAGAACGAAACCGGCGACTGCATGTTGCGTTTCATTCCTGACACCATTGGGCCCACGGAGCAAGCCGTGAATGGTGTGACGGCGCAATTGGAAACATTGTTGCAGACACGCACCGCCATCAAAGGGGAAGCGATGACCACACTCGTGCCGACAGCCTCGGGCAAATTTCGGCTGACCTGCCGTGTAGCGGCGGATAAAGTCGGTGCTTAAAATCTGTTTTCGTCGCTACTCTGGTTCAGACGTACAGATAGACGTAGACCGAGAAGGACACGGCGGCGGCACCGGCGGCGGCGGCGATGGACCACAGAAAATTCTTCTGTCGTGCGGCGATCGCGAACGTGGAGATGATGACCGCCATCTGCGCCGCGAGCATTCCGAAGAAAAACTTTCCGCTGCGCTTGTGATGTTTTTCGGCCGACATGTTTCCCTTGCGCACCTGCAACTCATAGATGCTGGCGATGGATTGGTTTAACCGGGCTTCGGTATCATAACGCGCCGCCGTGTAGCGCAGCCGGGCCGCGCTGAAACCGCGGAACACGCCTTGGTCACCCGCCATCAACTTCTCGTCGAACTTGTCCGAAGCTTTGTTGATGGATTTGGTCGCGTCGTCAAATTTGTTTGCCGCGTCCTGCGCGGCCGCAAGCGAGTCCGCCAGCGTCTTAACATCCACTTTGACCAGCAGTCCTTCAATTTCGGCTTCCGGGTTGGAGCTTTCCACGGCATCCAGCGCGGCTTGGACATTGTTATCGAACTTGGCGGGCATGGCGGCGGGAACTTCGCCCTTGGTGAGCGCGGCGATGGTTACACCATCGGCTTTCTCCAAAACAGCGGCATCGAGCGGGGTTATTCCACCGGTGGCCGTGGCGGCGAGGAGATCCATCGTGTTCCGGGCAACGGAACTGCGCAATTTTTTTGCCTGGTAATAGCTCCACTGGTCGCCGGCCTTGGACTGGAGCTGGGCGGCGAGGGAGCGGTCGTACTGCGCCTTGGTCATCTCGCTGGAGGCGAGACCGGCGAGCATGGTGGCGATGACCGCCATCACGATGGGCGTCGCACCCAAGATTTTCCCCCAACGGGATTGTGGCAGGTCCTTTTTTAGTTCCTCGGGGATCACAATTTTGGCAGCCATGATGCCGGCAGCATATCAAAAGCTGATTAATTTGCCAGCGCGCTTGTGCCGGCAAAAAATTTCCGCTATCACGCACCGATGCTCATTGTCCACGTTCATATCCAGGTGAAACCGGAAGCGCTCGAAGCGTTCATGGTGGCAACGCGGCTCAATGCCTGCGCCAGCAGGCAGGAACACGGAGTAATACGGTTCGATGTCCTCCAACAGACCGATGACCCGTCAAGGTTTGTGCTCGTCGAAATCTATCGTGATGCCGCTGCACAAGCGGCGCACCGGGAAACGGCGCATTATTTTGCCTGGCGCGACACAGCCGCGTCCCTGATGGCGGTGGCGCGCACGAGCACAAAGTACGCGGACATTTTTCCGGATGTCAGAAGCGTGTGAAAGGAGCGGCATGAACTTTGAATTCGCTACTGCCACGCGGATCATCTTCGGTCCGGATGCCATCAGCCACACCGGCGTAAATGTGAAGGGTTATGGCCGGCATGCGTTGGTGGTGACCGGCGCCAACCCAGCCCGCGCTGAAAAACTGTTGGCCATCCTTTCAACCACAGGAATCAGCACAACCACTTTCGCCGTCACCGGCGAGCCGGAAATTTCCACCGTGGAAAACGGTGTCGCCTTCGCTAAACGCGAAGCATGCGATTTCGTCATCAGTTTTGGTGGCGGCAGCGTCATTGATGCCGGCAAGGCCATCGCCGCCATGATGACCAACCATGGCGCGCTGTTCGACCATCTCGAAATCATCGGCCGCGGCCAGCCCCTCACAAAACGGCCGGCTCCCTTCGTCGCCATCCCTACCACCGCCGGCACCGGCGCCGAGGTCACGCGCAATGCCGTTCTCGCTTCTCCGGAACATAAGGTGAAAGTCAGCTTGCGCAGCGCAGCGATGTTGCCGCGCCTTGCCATCATCGATCCTGAACTAACTTACGACCTGCCGCCGGCCTTGACCGCCGCCACCGGACTCGATGCCTTGACGCAACTTATCGAGCCATACGTCTGTCTCCGCGCAAACCCCATGACGGACAATTTTTGCGACGATGGCATCCGCCGCGTGGCACGGTCATTGCGTGAAGCCGTCTTCAACGGTCAAAACAAAGCCGCGCGCGAGGACATGGCATTGGCAAGTTTGTTCGGCGGCTTGGCGTTGGCCAACGCCGGGTTGGGGGCGGTGCATGGATTTGCGGGGCCGATTGGTGGAATGTTCACCGCGCCGCATGGAGCCGTCTGCGCCGCACTATTGCCCCACGTCATGGCGGCAAACCTTCGCGCCCTTCGCGCGCGAAACCCGGATAGCTCCGCTTTCCGCCGCTATTATCACGTGGCCTCGCTGCTCACCGGCAATCCCAATGCCACCGCCGAGGCTGGCATGGAATGGGTGCAAAAGCTGGTTTCAGATTTGCCGGTGGCCAGGCTCGGCTCTTATGGCATCTGCGAGGAACACGTGGCCGACATTGTCGCGAAGGCCGCGAACGCGAGCAGCATGAAGGCAAATCCCATCGCGCTGACACCCGATGAACTGGCGGCGACATTACGACTGGCGTTGTGAATGCTAACATGGACCCATCTTGGAAAAATCCATCACTGATTGCCCACGCACAAACTCTCGCCCGAAGTTTGAAGCACTGGACCGGTCGCGAACTGCTGCCGGGTTTTGCTCCCGGCGGATCGCCCGAAGAGTTTGCCAGAAAACTCTTTCACGCGCCTTTTGTACAAGTTTCCCACGGGACGGAAACTGACCCTGTTTTGAATTACGGCAACGCCACTGCGCTGGCGCTGTGGGAAATGTCTTGGGATGAACTCACACGCACGCCATCGCGTCTCACAGCCGAGGCGCCCAACCGTGAGGAACGCGCGCGCTTGCTGGCGGCGGTGACCGCCAATGGTTTCATTGACGACTATTCCGGCATCCGCATCTCAAAAACCGGCAGACGTTTTCGTATCGCCCAAGCGACGGTTTGGAACCTGATTGATGAAGGCGGGTTTTGCTGTGGGCAGGCGGCGATGTTTTCGCATTGGGAATTTCTTGGAACTCCGGACGGCGGGGTTTAACTTGACGGCACCTTTTGAATATCGACATCAACCAATCCAAAACCGGGGACCGGAAATTTTTGTTGTTGTTCTGTCTGCTGGCCGCCGCCCATGTGCTCGTGTTCTCCGCTGCATTTCCGTTTTTTAGCGTGGTGGATGAGCAGGCGCACTTTGATCTGGTGACGCATTATGCGGAAGGGCGGCCACCGCGGACATTATCCCACACCAGCAAGGTGGCGCTGCCTTACATCGTCTGCTTCAGCACGCCGGAATATTTGCATACGGCGGAATCACAACCGGGCGGGGTGTTCCGCCCGCCTTGGAAACTGGCCCCGGAAGAGATCAAGGAATGGATGGCCCCGCGCCGGCAATTTTGGCAGGAAGTGGCTGTAAATCACGAAGCCTCACAACCGCCGCTCTATTATATATTGGCCGGCGGTTGGTGGCGCCTCGGCGAGACCATGGGCCTGAGAGACAGCCTGCTATTGCAATGGTTACGCTGTCTAAACGCGCTGATCGTGGCGACGGTCGTCTGGCTCGCGGGCGTTACCTCGATCAAAATTTTTCCCGGCAACCGGTTTATCCAGTTGGCCATGCCGGCGCTGGCCGCCTTTTTCCCCCAATCTTTGTTTTACGCGATCAACAATGATGTGCTTTGTCCGCTGGTCTTTGGCATGGCATTTCTGCTCCTGCTAAAATTTTATGAAACGGAAAAGCCCGGGCTTGGCTTGGCGGCAGCAACGGGCTTGGCGGTCGCCGCCGTGTTTCTGACCAAGATCAGCAACCTGCCGCTGCTGGCTGTTGCCGGTCTTTTTTTGGTGCTGAAAATTGCGGATTTATGGCGGGCGGGCGGGCTACGTCCGGCCGTGCCACCGCTCGCAGCTTTGTTCATTTGTGCCGCCGTGCCCATGGCGGCATGGATGGCTTGGTGCCAAACCAACTTCGGCGACCTGACCGGTACCGCGCAGAAGATCAAATTCCTTAACTGGACAAACAAGCCGCCCGGCGAATGGCTGCATCATCCGCTGTTCACGGTCCATGGTTTCTGGTTCTTTTTGAAAAACACGATCGCGACGTTTTGGCAGGGCGAACAATTGTGGCATTTCCAACCGCTGGCAAGCCCCGCGGTGAGCTTTACTTATGTGGCTCTCACTTTAGGAGTGCTGGCAACGGCCTTGGCGGCGCTGCTGCGTCCCCGTTCCGGCTTCACCACGCCGCAACGCCGTGCGCTGTCTTTTGGTTTTCTCTGCGGTGCTGCCATGCTGGCATTTTTTGCGCTGCTGTCGGTAAAATATGATTTCCAAGACTGCTTTTATCCGTCACGCGAACATCCCTTTTTTGTCTCCGGGCGGCTGATGCTGGGGATGTTGATCCCGTTTTTATTGCTGTTCGCGGCGGGGCTGGAACGGCTTATGTTGAACTTTCAGATGGCGACCAAATTTTTTCTGCTGGTGGTTCTGCTCGGCTTCATGCTCGTGTGTGAAATAACGGCTGATCTGCCGGTCTTCGCGAGTCAATTCAATTGGTTTCACCAATAAGAAATGGCCGGCCTTGAAGAAGATCCGTGCCGCGATGCCGTCACAGTCCGCCAAACTTAAAACCACTTCCGCTTCTTGAAATATAGATACGTGGCCGCCGTGGAAAGAATCATCGCGCCAGCGGCGATCGGATAGGCGTGTTGATAATCCAGCTCCGGCATGTCCTTGAAATTCATCCCGTACCACGTCCCGATCATCATCAGCGGGGTCGTGATTACCGTGATCAGCGTAAGCACTTTGACCACTTCGCCAGTCTGGTTGGAAGACATGTTCAAGTAGACCTGCAAGATGCCCGTGAGCGAGTCCGCGTAGCTTTGCGCCAGTTCGCTGATCTGGAACAATCCATCGTACACGTCCCGGAAATACGGCACCAACTGCGGCCGGACGAGCTTGAATTCCCCTTGCGCAAAGCGGCTCAACACTTCGCGTTGCGGCCCGATGATCCGGCGCAGGTGTTGCACTTCCTTTTTGACTTGCAAAATCTTGTTGAGCGTCTCCTTGGTGGGGCTTTGCAACGCCTCTTGTTCAAGATCGGCGATCTCCAGCCCCAGTTCATCAAGCGCGGGCTTATAATTATCCACCAAATTATCGAGCAGCGAATGCGCCACGCGGTCGGGCGCACGCGCGATGCCCATCGTGCCGTTCACCGCGCGCTCTTCCACCGCGGAAACGCTGCGCAACGGCTTTTCGTGATAGGTGACCAGAAAATTTTTGCCGAGAAAAAAATCGAGTTCGCTCGTGCCAAAACAGCCGTCCTTGCGGCTGTAATCCACCGCGTGAATGACCATGAACAGATATTGGGTGAAGAGATCACCCTCCTTGGGCGAATATTCCTCAACCTTGGGCGACGGACTGGGCTGGACGCAATCCTCGATGGAAAGCGGATGGAAATGGAAAATCATCTCCAAGACTTCTTTCCATTCCGCTTGCGTGGGTTGTTCGAGATCGACCCAGAGAAAAAGATTCGTGTCCGCCAGCAGTGTCGGCATGAGGAAAGGCTCGATGTCCTTCGTATGCAGCTTGCCTGCGGTATTGAATGCAAATGAACGGATCATGATGTTGCGGCTGCCCCAAATCCTAGGCGCATTGCCGGGCAAGGCAAGTATCGTTTGCAGCTCACGCGTCGGGGAGTTTCTGCTTGTTTGACTGGGTGCTTGGTCTAATTTCCTTCGATGAAATCAGCCAGGGCGGCCATGATCATTGCGCATCCGGGTCATGAATTGCGCGTATATCACTGGCTGGAAACCGCGCGGCCGGAGGTGCTGGTTTTGACCGACGGCTCGGGCCGCACCAACCAATCCCGCCTGCCCTCGACGACGAGAGTATTGCAAAACGCCGGTGCCACGCCCGGACCCATTTATGGCCGGTTCACCGATGCCGCACTCTACCAGGTGATGCTCACCGGCAACACCGACGTCACGGTAAAACTTCTCCAAGAGACGGCCGATTGGCTGGTCGCCGGGCAATTCGACCTCGTCGCGGGGGGACGCGCTCGAGGGTTACAATACGTCCCATGAACTCTGCCGCTACCTGACCGGGGCCGCCTGTGAACTCGTTCGCCGCCGGACCGGCCGCCCTCTGCCAAATTACGATTTTCTGCTCACCGGCCGGCCGGATGAATGTCCAGAACCGGTGCGCGCCCAGGCCATCCACTTGCAACTCGACGAGATGGCCATCAAGCGCAAACTTGCCGCGGCCGCGACCTATCCGGAGTTGCAACACGAGGTCGAGTCCGCCTTGAAGCAGTTCGGTGAAGAAATCTTTGCCCAAGAATGGCTCCGGCCGGTGGCGAATGACGCTGGCTTGAGCCCCACGCAGGCGAAGCCGTTTTACGAAACGCACGGCGAAAAACAAAAAGCCGCCGGACATTATCAGCATGTCATCCGCGTCAGTGAACACATGCTGCCGCTGGCGGAAGCGATGTGGAGTTTTGCCACGCGCTAAATCATTCCTTTTCACATGCGTATTCTTTTGACCAATAACACGCTTCGCTGGCGCGGCGGCACGGAGATGTATGTCTTGGATGTCGCCCGCCGCCTGCAAGCACTCGGCCACATGCCCGTCGCCTACAGTTCGGAACTCGGCGTCGCGGCGGAAGCCATCCGCGTCGCCGGCATCCCGGTGGTGGATGATCTCACGCGGCTTCCCTTCCAGCCGGACATCATCCATGGCCAGCATCATCTGGAAACGATGACCGCCCTGCTTTGCCTGCCCGGCGTTCCAGCGGTTTATTTTTGTCACGGCGCGCTGCCTTGGCAGGAAAATGCCCCGTCATTTCCGCGTATCCGGCGCTACGTCGCCGTTGACCAGGCATGTTTTGAACGGATGATCTGCGAACAGGGCATTCCCGAAGAGAAGATTACCACGTTGCTGAACTTTGTGGATTTGAAGAGGTTTCAACCACGCCCGCCGCTCCCCATTAAACCGCACCGCGCGCTCATCTACAGCGTCGGCAATCCGGATATCGAAAAAACCATCCGCGCGGCCTGTGCCGGTGCCGGCCTCGAACTCGATATCCTCGGTAATCTGGCCACGAACACGGTCGGCGCGCCGGAAAAGATTCTGCCTCGCTACGATCTCATTTTTGCCAAGGGCCGCGCCGCCCTCGAATCCATGGCCGTCGGCTGCGCCGTCATCCCGTTCACCGGCCGGGGCTGCGGCCCGTTGGTTTCCTTGAAAAATTTCGACACGTTGCGCCGGTTAAATTTCGGGTACCGCACCGGCCGCAGCGATGTCACCGTCGATTTCATCGCCAGCCAGATCGCGCAATATGATGCCGCCGATGCCACCGCCGTCTCTGCGCGCATCCGCACCGAGGCCGACATGCATCATACGGTGGACCGGATCGTGGAGCTTTATGCGGATGCCATCGCCGAACAGCGCGAAACCCCGTCTGATCCAGCCGCCGAATCGCGCGCTGCCGGAATTTATTTTCAATCCTCTTTGCCGTCATTCAAACGCGCGCCTCAGCGTGGCCTCAGCAGCAAATACCGGCTATTTGAAAAATGGGCGCGCAAGGCGGATAAATTGTCCGCCTGGCTCCGCTCGTGACACCTCCTTGGCTTGACCTGTCTTGCTCAGGCGATTTTTAAAAGTACGATCAGCAGGGTCAAAGCGGCGGCCACCCACAAAACATTTTTTACATATGGATTGCGTTGTTCGCGCGCAGCGGACCGGCTGTGCCGGACTTCACCGCAGCCGGGGCATGCGTTGCCGCTGCCGAACCACTGTCTTTCGCAAGCGTTGCATCTTTTGGGCCTCATGGCAGACCTTTGATTGCTTAGTGATGATGTTGCAAACGCACGATCGCCCTCGCCAATCGTTCAAAATTGCCATCCTTGGGCACGATCGCGCCGACATTCATTTCTTCATAAGCCGCGCACTCTTGGGCGGTCAACATCGTTGAATACACCAGGATCTGGCCGGCAAAACCGGTCGCCCGCAGGCGGCTGACGAATTCCAAACCGTTCATCTCCGGCATTTGGTGGTCCGTGATGATGATGTCAATGGGATCAAGGCTTTCCGCCAGCCAATGCAGCGCCTCCGCTCCGCTGCCCGCACTTTTATAATCCCAGCCTTTTCTCATGAGACCCAGCGAGATGGCATCGCGGATCAGCGCATTATCATCCACACACAGGATGCGCGGATGATCGACCATCACTGTCTGGGGTGGATAGGATTCCACGTAAGAACCGGAAAGAGTGGCGTTTGGGTTCATGGAATTTTCAATGACAACCTATCCCCGCTTGTGGGCAAACGGCAACTGCCCCTTGGGGAAGTCATCCCCCTTTCCGGGCCACAGCGGGCAAAAGATTTTCTGCCGGCTCGATCCACGATGATCGAAACCGCCTTAAACATTCGCAACATGCGACCACGGCGCGAGCGCGCTTCGTCGAAGCGAAAGCGCACTCGCCACCGTTTCTCGCCCCATCACCCATCACTCGTCATTTTACATGTCAAAGAGCAGACCGGAAAATTGTCTCACATCATTCCGTGCCTCCCGCAAATCGGGCTCTGCCCGCATTTTAAATTTTTACAAAAAGTGATTGGAAACGGTTTGAAATCATTGGAAACGATTGGAATCCATTGGAAATCGCCTCGCCTGGTCACTCCTCTGTGTCTTCCGCTTCCTCTGTGTGAAATTCAGAAATCGCCATTCGTAAGTTTCTTCGGATTTTTTTTGGTCCAACAAAGCCCAACAAGGCCCAACGGACCCTCCAGCGACACCCGCAAAGAACGGAGCGCGGCTGCCCGTCCCGCTCCGGGCGGGATCAGCCACCGCACATGGCGTGCAATCGCGATCTCCATCTTCACCAAACGTGCTATTCTTCATTCTCAATTCTTTCTTCGGAATATTTTTGGGCTAATAAAGGCTAATAATGGCTAACGGCCTTGTTCTCCGAACGATTCCACGGAGGCATTCCCGCCATTCCTGGGCCGCCGGCGAAGTGACGCTCGCTCACCGGCGGGCCACACCCTCCTGCCGACTGTGGCGTTAATCGAAAATCGTATATCGTAAATGTCATGCTCCCCTCCTTATAGCACACCTCCTTAAAACCTGAATTCGTGTGGAGAATGTAACTGGCAGATTTATGCCATTTATTTTCAAAAAACCCGAGTGGGAAGGGGGTCCGACCAAAAAAATCCCTGGAAAATCATAATCACCTTGTTGATATTGGCTATAATTGCTGTGATGAAAAACGCCACCAGGCAAAAAACTTCGTGTTTGCTTGGAAATTGAGTGGTTTTCGAAAATGAAAAAATCATGTTCTCCTGCCTCAAATGAGGCTTTTACGTCCCTCAAGCCGCGTTCACCCTCCCATTCGTCATTCCTGCCCGTCAGTTATTGGTATTCGCCGCCCGCTCCGTCTGCAACTGCCTCCGGACGCTTTCCAGTTTCAGTTTGAGCAGTTCCCGGTTCTCCTCCGTGCGCGCCGCCAATTCTTCTTCCAGTGCCTTGATGCGGGCCTCGTAAGTCCTTTCCCGGTCCTGCATCGGCAATTGCAAGTCATCCAGCCGCCGCACCAGCGATGAGATTTCTTCCGCCGCCGCCTGTTGGGAGATCAACAATTCCCGCCGTTGCCAGGCGAGTTCCTGCATGATCGCATCGCGCAAGCCCTGCGCCATGTTCGCCACCTGATCTGCCGGTTGGGCGAGCGTCATCGCCGTCGATGCTGGAGCCGGTGCGGTGGCTGATTGTTTTCGCCCCACCAGCGCCTGCCACCCTGCGAATAAAAGCGCCCCGATTGAAATGCCGGCCAAAACTAAGATCAACCAACCGATATGGCCCCGGCTGGTTGGCGTGGCCGGTGAGGCTGTCGGAATCACCACCGGCTTCGGTACGGCAGCTTTCACTGATGGCGTTGGCGATAGGGGTGCTTTTGCGATGACCGGCGCCGGTGCCGGCATCGCGGCCATGAGATCCAGCGCCGCCTTGGCCTTTTCATCCACCCGGTCACCGCGATGTAAAATCGTCTCACCCGCCTCGATATGCTCCGTCGCCACCAATTGGCTCACCGCGATCCCGCTTACCAATTCCGTGAACGGCGCATCCGGAAAACAATTTGGCTTCAACAATACGGCCACCGCCCGCGCATACGGCTGTTCCGTCGCCGGAAAACCATCGATGAAAATCTTTTGTGCCTGCGCCACTGGCATCAATTCCGATCCCGGCACTAACCGTCCCCGCTGCACTTCATATAGCGACAGCTTTTGATTCACGGTCGTTACCGGCACCAGGCGCACCATTTTGCCCGGCAAGAAACCTTCGGGCAATTCATCCGGTCGCAACGAACCTGCGGAAACCTGCTGCAGGTGCGCCAGCAGTCTGTCGCGCACCTCGGCGCCATCGCCGCCCTGCGCCCAGGCCGCCGCCAATTCCACCGTCACCGGAAAGTGAGGGTTTTTTTCGTTGAAAGCCGTGAAGAACGTCCCGAATTCCGGGGAACCGATCACCGCTGCCGTCACCGTCTGCGAGTGAAAACTTGCCGCCATCGCCGAGAGAAAATTTGCCTGTGCCCGCGTGAAGACCGCCAGAAATTCCACCGTCAACCCGTTCGTCGCCACCGGAAAACTCCGGAACACCACCGGCACCTCTTTTGCCTTGGCCGCCCGCAAAGCCGCCGTCGCCGCTGCATCCGGCACCTCCAGCGCCACCGGTGTCGTCACATCCGCTGCGGCCACGTCGCCGATGCGATACGTCGTCGCCGCCTCCGTCCGGAATGGCGACCCGGCTAAGATCAAAAGAAATGTGACTGTGAAAAAATGCCGCACAAATAAATCTACGGAATGCAACTTGCGATGAAACACCCGCCGCCAGCCCTCGTACCCCGCGACAATAATTTTTCCCCGCAAAAAACTCAACAAGGATCCGTAAATGGCGTCAGACATCTTCTGTCCTCCCGTAGCTTTGGCGAAGGAGGATGCTCCCTGTCGCGCCATGGCGCAGCGAAGGCGGAAGCCCGGCGGATGGAAACTGACGAATAGCCACGCGATTTTTGCCGGCCAATTTCCTGCTTCAGTACCGTAGGTACGTCATCTTTGTAGAAACCAATTTAATTAAAATCTCCAGCCCCCGTATGGGGCGGCATATTCCTCGTTTAAAATATTGCTCGGATCAGCCAATCCCACTGCGCATGGCAGAGATCTACCGGCTGCCGCCCCTCTCAACCATCAACTACCTGTTCACCGCCGCCATGCTCGCCGCCGGATAACGCGCTCCCGCAATCCCCTCCGCCGGCGCCACCTCATTCAAATCCGCCAGGTCAGCCGGGGAGAGTTCAATCTTCACCGCCCCCGCGTTTTCCTCCAGATACGTCCGCCGTTTAGTTCCGGGGATCGGTACGATGTCTTCACCTTGCGCCAGAACCCACGCCAGCGCCAGTTGTGCTGGCTTGCACTTGTGTTTCTGCGCCAACGCTTCCAAGCGGCGCACCAACGCCAGGTTTTGCGTTAAATTTTCTCCCTGAAAGCGCGGGCCGTTCCGTCGCCAATCGTTTGTCGGCAGATCGTCCGCTTTTTGAATTTTTCCCGTCAAGAATCCGCGTCCCAGCGGGCTGTAAGGGACAAAGCCGATGCCCAGTTCCCGGCACGTTGCTAAAATTTCGGCCTCAACATCGCGCGACCACAAAGAATATTCCGTCTGCAGGGCGCTGATCGGATGCACCTTCGCCGCCCGCCGGATTGTCGCCGGGGCGGCTTCTGAAAGACCCAGGAACCGCACCTTGCCCGAACGAACCAGTTCCGCCATCGTCCCCACCGTTTCCTCGATTGGGACCGCCGGGTCCACGCGGTGCTGGTAATACAAGTCGATCTGCTCCACCCCCAGCCGCTGCAAACTGCTGTCACAAGACGCGCGTACATATTCCGGGCGGCCGTTCACGCCCATAAATTTTCCCTGCGCATCCCGCACATTGCCGAACTTGGTCGCCAAAATCACTTCTGCCCGTCGGTCCTTGATGGCCCGGCCCACCAATATTTCATTCTCCCCACAGCCGTACATGTCCGCCGTATCGAGAAAGTTGATGCCCAGATCGAGCGCCCGGTGGATCGTCGCCACGGATTCCTGGTCGTCTTTGACTCCGTAAAATTCCGACATGCCCATGCAACCAAGGCCAAGAGCCGATACCGTCAATCCCTGCGTTCCCAGTTTTCGTTGTTTCATAGGTGTGTAAATAGGTGGGCTGACGATCGGCCGGCCTCAAAATAAAAGCCCTGCAATATTCCTTAGATTCCCGAAAGCGCAAATTCATTGCCCCCTTCAAGCGCCCACAGCGCGACCCATGCCAGACTGGGGCAACGCCCCAGGAACGAAGCTATGCAGTTTTATGAATCGATAACTTCTTTTACCGCGAAAAATAAGAATTTGAAGAAAAGAACCCTGATGGAAATGAAATCCCGCCTTCCCGGTCGCGGCAGCCCGCCGCGACCCCGCCCCTGTCAGCTTTGTTTAATGTACCTGTGGCACACGGATCGTATCCGCATGGCTGATGATGCCGAAGGCATACAGCAACCAGATCACGACGCAGATGACCACGACGATGTTCAAAATCTGTTTGATCTTGCCATCCATCGGGATGTACGTGTTCACCAGCCACAGCAGAACGCCGACGACGATCAACGTCACGACGAGGGAGATGAGTGACATAAATTTTTGGAGTTGGATGAAGCAGGCGGGTCATCCCCGCCTGCTTCAACTCAACAATGGGTTCAGTCCTTGACCGTGATGTTGTTTTCCACATCGCGCACGCCTTCGACACCCTTCGCGATCGTGGCCGCCTTGCTCTTTTGCGCATGCGTATCCACGAAACCGCTCAGTTGCACGGTGCCTTTGAAGGTCGTCACGGAAACGCCCTCGTACTTGTATTCATTGTCATTGCCCAAGGCGCTCTTCACGCGCATCGAGATGGCGTGGTCATCGATCGCCTCGCCCGTGCTCTGGTGATAACGGTCGCCGGCGCAGCCGGTGGTGAAGGTGATCACCGGCAAGGCCGCCACGCAGAGGGCCAGGGTGAGGATTTTCGGGAGGTTATGTGATGTTTTCATATGGTTTGTTTTCAGTTGTTTTTGGTTGTCAGTGAACTCGGCTCATTTGCCAAACATTTTGGCGATGATGAAAATAAATACCGCCCCGCCGAGACCGCCGCCGAACAGCAGGTAAATCAGGGAATACCCGATCGCTCCGAGCATGGGATCAAATAAGGCGTGCATAAAATTTTCGTGTTTTAGTTTTAAAAATTTGGAAGCAGCGGGCAGGTCATCGGCCTTTATGGTTCAGGAGGTTTGAATGATGTTGAGCCTCTCAACCTGTCCGTTCGCTTCGAAATGTACTTAGCTCCTTACATGCCACCCCCCATTTCCGAAGTTTTAAGCACGAACGCGCCATTTTTTCACGATTTCTCCGTGCAAAATGCACGCAAAAATCATTTTTTCAGGCAGTTCGCCATGAAACCGATGTGTTTAAAGGAATTTGGCAATCCTTTTAGAAAATGCCCGCCACATCTCATAGAGTGGTGCTTCGGTCGGGCGCCGATAGGGTGCAGAGCTGTAGAGACTCTTCTAATACCGTCGACTCAATGGGCGGCGGCTGTGTTGGGGAGAAGGGGACCAGCCGCAGCGCGTGGCCTACGGCTGCGTCACGCTCACCCTTAAAAATTTCGCCGTCGCCCCATTAATCTTCGTCGTTTCGCGTACTGTCACACATCCATTTGTCGATCCGCTGCCGGAAACATCCATCGCCCCCGCGTTGATCACGGTATTCGAACCCGCATACGTCGCGATGTCAGACCACGTCACCATGTTCGTCGAAGATTGCACATGATACGTCACCCCCGGTTCCACCGAATGGCGTTGAAAGGTGATTTGAAAATATTTCGTTCCCAGATTTGTCACCACGTCGGGCTGGATCTTCGTGGCCGTCTTCCAATAATTCAACAGGCTTACCAGTGCGAGCGGCATGTTCGTCGGCGCGGGATGCCCGGCTTGCGTCGCGACGTTGATGCCGTGACAGCTGGTGCATGAACGGATTTCACCCGGCGCAAAACTTAGCCAATAACGCTCGCGCACCACGCCCACGTTGTTCGTGTCAGTAAGCTGCCATGTCATCGCCCGCCGCGCCGGCACCAGCGCCGCCGTCGAGCCGTCCGCGCCGATGCGCACGCTGGATAGCGCCGCCGCTGGCGGATTGTCCACCGCCGGATCGGGCAGATATTGCGCCAGCACGCGCCGCCCTTCGCGCGGATTGCCCGGATCGCCAAAGTTTTCACTGCGCAACTGGTCGGCCTGGAAAAATTGCTGCCACGCGATGTCATAAATTTTTCCGCCCGCCCCGGTCGTCAAATGGCTCGTGCCCGCGACTTGCAGGTTGAACGGCTGTTGCTGGTCGGCTTCATCGCGCGTGGTCACATCCCGGCTGACGAGCAGCGCAAGCTGATGCGTGCGGAGATAATTTTGAAATTGCTGCACATCCACCTTGGCCGTGGCGAATGCATCCAGCTCCGGCTGCGGCACCGGCACCGTGAATGGTACGGGTCGCGGGCGCGCAATCACTTCCACCGGATCCAACTCCCATAACTGGTTGGTTTCTTCGATCAGCTCATCCGGGGTCCAATACGAAACCGTCTTGATGAATCCCGGTGTCAGCGGCTGGCCCGGCACGTAAAAGCCGTTGGTGAAATTCAAAATTTTGATCCGAAAATGATACGGTGTGGCCGGGTTGGTGTCTGTGCCGGTATTCTCCGCATATAGAGCATAAGACGTGTGCGCGGCGATCATGTAGCCGTCCGAAGTCATCAGCGGATTACGATAAAATCCGGTGTGATCGGGCGGAATGTTCGTGTACGAATCGGCATAGGTATGCGTCGAGCGCGGCGTAAGATAATTGATGCGCATGTAGAACGCGTTGATGTTCGTCGCGCCCGTCAGCGAAACAAGCTGCCCGCCGCTGTGCGTGCCGAACTCCGGCGCGTCGATGCCATAATACAATCCTGGGGTGTGCGGGTCTTCGTGGATCATCAGAAAATTCTCCACCGTGTTCGTATTGTAATTGATGGCGAAATCATACCGGTCCTGGATGTTCGGATCGTTTGTGTAGGCCGCGTTGAGATAGCTGCCGCCGATTTCGTGCCGGCCGATGTGGTTCACCGTTTCCTCGTCCGTCCCGTCCTGGTCGATCGCCCACGGGAAAAACTGGTTAAAATCTTCGCCAGACAACCCCGTGCCCGCCAGCAGATCCGTGCGGACGTTGCGCGGCTCGGGAAACACCTCGGTCTGGTTCGTCGTCATCACGGAATTGGCGGATTCATCGCTCCAATTAAAAGTGCCATAAACATCACTGCCCTCATACCAGTCCGTGTCTGCCTGCTGGTCGCGTTGTAAATGGTCCCAGCGCGAGAACACGATGCGCCCCGCGCTGTCGATCTGCGGCGAGAATGAGCCGCTCGGTGAATGATTGATCAGGAACAGGTCACCGTTCGTCGGCTGCAAGCTCCACAACCCGGTGACCGTCGGCGCCTCCTCATATTCATCCAGTTGCGGATACAGGTTCATCTGCCCGCTGCGCGGCCGGTCGCTGGCAAAGATGATCCGGTCATCCGAACCGTAGATAGGCGAGATATTGTTAAAATTCGTCGGCTGGTTCGGCACCTTCGTGATCACCGGCAGCGCATTGGGATCGGTGAAGTTGGTGACTTCATACAATTGCCACACCGGGTTGGAGGAATAATCGAATTGATGCTCCGGCGCGCCGATGACCATGCTGAAAACCGCCCTCGTGCCATCCCAAAACACGGATGGTTGCCGCACGGCGATGGCGTTCGTCGTCTGCAAACCCGTCTGGCCGTAGCCCGCCGCCAGCGTAAGATTTTTCACCGAACCGTCCGGATAACGGATATAAAGATCGCCACCCCGTCCGCACGAATCCAGATCCGGCAATTGATTCCCGAAAACCGACCCGACGGTCGTGAAATCTTCCGGCACCGGAAGTTGCGTGACAAAAAGAATGGCATTCGTTGGCCCGGCCAGCAGCAGCATGGGCAGCAGAAAAAGAACACCGAGAGACAGGCTTTTTTTCAAACGCCGGATTTGCACCGCGCAGTGTACATCATGCGCGTCGTCACCGCTTGAATTTTGCCAAAAACCCGGCTCCTTTTTGAAGGAAGTCATTCTGTTTGGCTGGTTATTTCAACCGAAAAAACTGCGTGCCCGCCGGATTGGTGATCGCCAGATAGTTGGTGCCACCGATCAGGTTGACGCCGCTGCTGTTGTTCCAGCCCGGCGGAACCGTGAGGCTGCCATTTTGTTGCAATGTCCAGCTGCCAAGATTCTGCCAATACACCGTTACCACGTTGCCGCTGTGGCTGATGTACAAAGGCGGCGCCCCCGGCGTCTGCACCACATTGATGAGCGCCCAAAAACCGCCCGTCACCGAAAAGTTCCCGCCGCTCATCGCCCCGCCGGCATCCGGTTGGCCGATGGTCCCGCTCAGCGAATACAGCCCGTTGGTGCTTGTCCCGCCGCCTCCGGCGACCTTGTACCAGTCGATGGAATGGCTTTGCGCCACGCTTCGCAAGCTGAAGCCGAAAACGAAGTGAAGGACAATAAGAACGAGGAACGCGCGGTTTTTCATTTGGCGCCTCCGGTCCGTTTGTTGATGAATTCTTCCAGCTTCTCCAGGCGTTCTTTTAACGCCGCATTTTCGGTTTTTTGCGCTTCCAGTTTTTGATTCAGTCCCTCGATGGCCGCCAGTTCCACACCGTCAAATTCAAGCGTGGTGATGGATTTATCATCGCGGCCGGGATAGAAGGCGGCCTTGAACGCCTGCGCCATGGGACCGATGTTTGGCGTGCTGGAATCGGCTTCCCATTTGTAATTCCATTTCTGGATCGGGACCGCCGTGAGCTTGTCCAGGACTTCCGCGCAGTTGACCGGCACGAAATTTTTCTTGGCGTTCTGATCCGAAATGGTGGCCCAAGCCGTGCCGCCGGGGAAAAGTTTTACGCCGGCGGTGGGATTGCCGCCGCCGTCCACCGCCGTCACCAGGCGCACGCCCCCGGTGGCGCGCACGGCGAACTCGTTGTTGTTTGTGGAATTGAAGGCCACCAAGGCGGTGCCATCGGCCAAAATAATCGAACCCCGGTTGGTGGCGTTGGCGAAATATCCGGCCGCGAGGGAATTATCCCCGTTCGCCTTTGTAAAATATCCCAATGCCGTTGCATTTTGGCCGTTGGCCGATGTCTGGCATCCCAGCGCCATGGCATTGGTGTTGCTTGCGGCCGCGAAATAACCCAGCGCGGCGGCATTTTCTGCCAACGCATTCGCGTTGACGCCGAAAGCCATGGAATCTAGGGCGGAGGCGGTTACGCCGCTGCCCACGGCCACGGCGGAGGCGGCCTGTGCGTACGCCGTGTTGCCCACGGCCACCGAATAATCGCCGCTGGCAGATGTCGCATGGCCCACTGCGGCGGATTGCTGGCCAAGGGCTTGGGCGTAGGTGCCAAACGCGTCGGAATCAAATCCAGAGGCGACAGCATAGAAACCCAGGGCCGTTGAATAAGTACCGCTCGCCAGCGCGTTGCCGCCCAAGGCCAGTGAATTGGTGCCGCTGGCCACCGCGTTATCACCCAGCGCGGCGGATTGGTACCCGCCGGCGATGGCATTTAAACCTATGGCCACTTGAGGAGCGCTGGCCGTGAAATGCGCCGCGTTTTCCACCACGACATCTCCCTCCACGTCCAAGGCCGCCTGCGGTTGCGTGGTGCCGATTCCCACCCAGCCCGCGCTGGCCAGTCCCACGGATTGTGTCGCGACACCAAAAATGGTGAAAGCCCCGGAGCTGGCGCAGGACACAAAATTGGTGCCGGCGAACGCCAAACCTTCCGGTGAAACCAGATAGTTGGCGCCGTTCAGGCCATTTCTGGCCGTGGCCATCAAGACCGGGTTGGCCGGATTGCTGATGTCTACCAAGGTAACCGTGTTGGCGCCCAGGCTGCCGATGATCAACCGGTTGCCGGAAATGGCCACCGATAATGCTTCAAGCAAGGAATAGCCGCCCACACCGTCCCGTATTTCCGACAGCTTGACCGGATTTGACGGATTGCTCACATCCACCAGCGTCACCGCACTGCTATAGACCCCCGCCACGGCCAGCAAGTTGCCGGACAGCGCCACCGCATAGACCCCGGACAGGTTGGTGAACCCGCCCACGCCGTTGCGGAGCTCGGCCAGCTTCTGCGGATTCGTCGGATCTGCGACATTCACCAACGTCACCGCGTTGGAATAAAAAGCGCCGATCGCCAGCACGTTGCCGGACAGGGCCACGGAAAATGAGCCGCCCAAGTTGGTGAAGCCAAAGGTGCCGTTCACCATGGTGCTTTTTAACACCGGCGCGGCCGGGGTCGAAACGTCACCCAGCGTGACCGCACTGCTTCCCGCGGATGCGACGGCCAGCAAATTGCCCGAAACGGCCACGCCCGAGGCCGCGCTCAAATAGTTCCAGCCGCCTACGCCGTTCAGTTCTTGCGCGATGGCCACGGGATTGGCCGGATTCGTGCACGAGAAAATGGTCAGCGCGCTGGATGATTGGGCGGCGACGATCAGATTTGATCCGGCCCAGGCCAGGCCGGTCGGGGTGTTGAGGTTGGTGAAAATCCCGTTGCCCGTCGATTGTGCCAGCAACTGCGGTGCGGCCGGATTGGTGAGGCTCACCAACGTGATGCCGCCGCCGCCGGCGACCGCCAGCAGATTATTTTTTACGGCCGGCATGATTGCGGAACTGATATTTGTGTATCCCCCGATGCCATTTTGCACTTCAAACAACACCGGCAAGATGGCTTCAGTGCCCCCGGAGTTGATCTGCAAACCCGCCGCCGGCGTGGCGGATCCGGTGCCGATGCCCACCAGCCCGTTGTTATTGACGGTCACCGCATTGGTTGCCGTTCCATTCGGCGTGCCCAGCACCGAGGCCGCGCCCGGCGCCAGCATGGCCGCCGTGATGCTGTCCGGCGGCACACTCGCGGCCAGGCCGGCGGTGGTGGCATAGCCTGCCATGGTGGAATACAGCGCGTAAGGCACCGGCGTCAGCCGCTGGCGGGGCGTGAGTGTGCTGAACACATTCGCACTGTTCGTGCTCACGGCGATCTGCAACCAGTTGCTCGTGCCGTTAAAAGCACCGCCCAGATCCACCGTGGTCGTGAACAGGCCGTTGCTCACCGCCACCGCCGTGTTCGTTACCGGCCCGGCGATCGCGCTGCCCGTCACGTTCGTGGCATAGAGCGTGAACGCCATGTCATAGCTGCCGTTCGCCAGCGCGCCGCCGTTGTTTAAACGGCCTTGATAGGTGAAAGCCGTGCCTTGGGCCGGGCACGTCAGCGCTGCGCCAAGAAAGGACGCAGCCAAGATGATTGTTTTTTTGAGTTTCATGGGTGTATGTTTTTTTTGATGTCCGGCGTGCGAGGTTTTTAAATTCTTCAAGGCAGATAGAAACGATAGAACCGCTGCGGAAAACTGATGGCGTTGAAATCCGTGAACTGCAAGGTGTTGGTGTTCGCGGGCGGCGTGGTCGTGCCGATGGCGACCCAGTTCGTCGTGGCCAGATTCGTGTTGGCCTGCACCGTGTAAGTCAGATTGCTGATGCCGATGCCGTTGATCTGTAAGGCACCGCCCATCAATTTCTGGATGCCCGTGAATTTCGGCAACGATGGCAGCGCAATCTGTGTCAACACCACGTCATTGCCCGAGCCGCCATGATAACTGATCGTGTACAGCGCGCCATTGTTCGCCACCACCGTGGCGCCTTCCGCCAGTCCGGCAAAGGTGCCGCTGACCGCATCGAAAAGATCATTATTGAGAATTGTATACTGATTGTTGATCGCCCCCGGCGTTCCCGGAATCACCGATAACGTGGCGCTGGCCAAGTTGACCGTCCCGGCCACGTTCAACTCGCTGTAGCCACTTCCGACCGTTGTGCCATTGAGCATCACGGCCAGGCTGCCTGTGCTGCCGTAGGTCACCGTGCCGCTGCCAAGAACGCCCGGTCCGTTGGTGCCGGGGGAGATCACGCCGTTCGCCGTGATCGCGCCGACTGTGCCCGTGCCGCCCAATGTCGCGCCCGCATCCACGATGGCCGGCACCTGCGCCTGGCTGCCGTTGATGATGAGTTTGCCCGGCGAGAAAACATGGGTCGCCCCGGCGGTGAAGGTGTTATTGCCTGTCAACGTGAACGTACCAGAACCGCGCTTGGCCACCGTATAACCGCCGGATGTATAGCCCGTGCCGGTCATCACCCCGGCAAACGTGCTGCTACCGTTGTTAAAGCCCACTTCGATCCATCCTTGGGTGCCAAAGTTTACCTGGCCGGTACCGTGCAGCGTATCGATATAGGTATAGTAGATGGACAGGTCGAACAGGCCGCCGCTGTTCACCAGCACATCGGCTGTCTGGGCGTTTTGCGTGTAGTACCCCAGCCGGGCCACGCTTTGATTATTGATCACCAAGTTGCCCGGCACCGCTTGCCCGGAAGCTTTGCTCAACATCAAGGTGCCGCCATTGACGATGGTGGTCCCGCCATACGAATTGACCGCATTGCCTTCCAGCGAGAGTACGCTGTTGGTATCGCCCGCGTCATTGAATTGTGTGAACCCGCCGGGCCCGCTGATCTGGCTGATCAGCCGGAGGGTCGTGCCCTCCTGGTCCGGCGAAAAATTGCTGTCCGCATTCAAAACGATCGGCCCCATCCAGACGTTCGTGCCGCCGATGGTTTCCGAATCCAAAGAACCCCAGCTCGGCTCGCCCGGCCCGTTCAAGGTGAGCAATGCCTGCGTCACCGTGAAATTTCCGTTCATGGTCAGGGTCGCGCCATTGCTGACGATCGTGCTGTTGTTCGCGCTGCCCAAAGCCGAGCCGTTGCCCAGGCTGAGCCAGCCTTGCTGGACGATATTTGTGCCCGCATAAGAATTGCTCGCCAACAAAAACAGAAAACTGGGGCCGCTCTTGGTGAGCGTGTAGTTGCCGGAACTGGAGACCTGGGCGTACACCACCAACGCGTTGGACGCCACTAGCGCGCTGTTGCCCGTCAATTGCATGTTTCCGTAGACGAACGCGCTGCCATGGCCGCCGGCGACGGCTGTCAGCGGCGGAAACAGCGATAACATTCCCGCCCCCGTGGTGATGGTCGCCCCGTCCATCGCGATCGGCCCCACATCATCAAAAAATCCGTTCAGATCCAGCCAGCCGTCTTCATTAAGCAAAACGGTGGATCCACCGGGCCCGCCATAAATGCACGAATTCGCCAGATATCGTACGGCAGTTGCCTTGGGTTGGCCGGAGCCGGAGCCCACCGTCAGCCTTCCATAACGGATGACATTGACGGAATCCAAGAATAACGTTCCGCCCAGGACCGTCGTATCCCCAATGTAGCTGCTCACATTGATTCCTCCCGCCAGCGTTAGGCCGCCCTTATCGGATTTGATGATGCCGCCCGGGCCGGTGATGGAACTGTTGATGTTGAGTATCAAAGAACAGTTCGTCGCGACATCCACCATCACATTTGTGCCGAGCAAAAAATTGGCCTGCCAGGAATTGGTCGAGGTGGATTCAACCGACAGGGCATAGTCGTAGGCGACATTGGTGCTGTTGATGGTCAGCCACTGGTTGGTGACGTGGATGTTGCCGCTTAGCTGCACCGCGGACCGCCCGTTGAGCGTCATGGTGTTGGTCGGATTGCCCAATGCCTGGGAATTGGCCAACACGATGAAACTGGGGCCGTTGGCGGTATAAATGGCCGAGTAAGTATTGGTGCCCGACCATTGACTGTCGACCCATCCGTTTTGCGTGATATTGGCCGAACCGCTCACATTCGCAGACACGGAAAAAATGGCCTGGCTGAATAGCGGGCCGTTATCGCCCACAATGTTCAAGGTGCCGGACCCGATGTTAAGGTTGCCAGTGATGCTGCCCACCACGCCGGTGGCCAAAGTGATCGTGCAATTGGGCAACAAGGACAGCCCGCCGCTCCCGCTAAAAATAGCGCTGGCGGTGCCGTTGAAAAGCACGTTGGTGCCGATGGTCTGGTAAAACCCGTTCAGATCCAGCAAGCCATCCTTGTTCAGGCTGATGTCTGCGGCGGTCGAGATTTCCACGCTCTGTAGCAACTGCACTATGCTGTTGCTGCCCGAACCGTCGCCGATCACCAGCGGCCCGCCAAAGGCGCTGCTCCCGCTCACGTTCAGTTCCAGATAGCCGTTGCCCACCAGCGTGGTGCCGGTATACGTGTTGTTCCCGCCATACTGGTAGAGCAACCGTCCCGTCCCGGTCTTGTTCACGCCCACGGAGCCTGTGAGTTGACCTTCCAAGGTCAGGGTGGAAAAAATGCTGTCGACCCGCAGCAGCACATCCGCAGTTGCCAGTGTGATGTTGTTTTCGATGATCGCGCTGCCGACGAAGTTTGTGTCGATGATGCTGTTCGTCAGGGTGAACGCGTTGCCGCGCAGGTCGAAACTGCTGGAAAAGTCATAAAACTTGATCGAATTCAACGTCAGGTTGGCGATGTTGTTTGTGTTCACATAGTTGGTGAAGCCGGTGAAAATCAACGTATCGCCGTTGGCTGGAATGCCGAAGCCGCCCCAGTTGGCGCTGTTGTTCCAATACGCATTGGCGCCGGTGCCCGTCCAGGTCAGCGTGTTGCCGCGCACCGGAAAAGCCAGCCAGACAAAGCAGCAGGTGAAGAATAAAATAACCCGGGCTGGAACGGAATTGTGATTTTCCATGCCCCTCTTGTACCACGGTAAAGTCCCTCGCAATACTGTGCGAGTGACGCACAGGGGGCGCCAAAGAAATCCTGGCGCCGGCTATTCCTCGCCGGTGTTTTCCTGGTTCCACTCCGGATAGATCTCCCCGGGCAACTGGCCGCGTTTGATCAAGTCCTGCAGGTCGCGGATGATGGTCTTCCGGGCGACATTGAACTCGCGCGACAATTCAGAAATATTGGGTCGTGCCGCGGCGCCGCGCAGACGCTTGATCATTTCGTATTGCCGTGCCAGGCGCTCCGTGAAGCGCCGGTCCGGTTCGGATGCCTCGATCTTTTCCGCCCGTTCCAGCGATTGCAGCGCCGCGACCGTCTCCCCGAAACCGCACTCCGTCAGCGCGATCTCCACCGTGCGATCCAGTTCATCCAGGTCGATCGGCTTGTCCAATGTGAAATGGGCCGAGCGCGGACCTTGCAATGCCGCCATCTGCTCATGAATTTTTAACGTGCCGGAAATGAGGATGATGGGCACATGGGCCGCCGCGCTTTTGAGCTTGGGCAAAAAATCCACCCCGCGCTCGCCGGCATCCAGCACATTATCCAGGATGATGAGGTCCGGTTTCATTTCACTCATCGCTTTCAGCGCGGCGGTGCCGGTGGCAACGCACGTCAGCCGGTACGCACGCAAAGCCTGGGCATACAGCCTCAATTGCCGCGGGTCGTCTTCCACGATCAATATTGAAGCCAGTATTTCCATCGTTTCAGTCATCCATCCGGATTTTAAGCCGGGTCGTTGATTTTGGCACTGTGCATTTGGCGCACAGCCGTGCCGCCGGCCGGAATGAACAGCGTGAACCGGGCGCCCTTGCCAGGTTCGCTTTCCAAGCTCAACCCGATGCCGGTCTGTTGCGCGATGGAATAGACCAGTGAAAGACCCAGGCCCGTTCCGGCCTTGGCAGCTTTCTGCTTGGTTGTAAAAAAAGGCTCGAACAGCCGGTCACGGATTTCCGGCGCAATGCCCGGGCCGGTATCCACCACGTTCAGTTCCACATATTCCCCCGCCGGAGACGGTCGCAGAATATAGGCACCCGGCGGCAAGGCCGCGCACGCATGCAAAACGATTTTCAAATGTCCTTCGCCTTGCATCGCTTCGGAAGCGTTCACCAGCAGGTTCAACAGCACCTGCTCCAGCGGCCCGCGGGCGACCCGGGCCCGGGGCGCATTGCGATCCAGTTCCAAGGTCAGTTCGATTCCGCTCAAAAACTCGCGGCTTAACAACGCCACCACCTCGTTCACCACGGCGCTGACATCGGCAAATTCCCCGGTGTCTTTTCCCGGCCGCGCATAGCCCAAGACCGAGCTCACCACGCTTTTTCCCTGCAACACCGCCTGTTCGATGCCCGTCACGTGTTCCTGGATTTCCGGATCATCAGGAGCTTGCCGGGCGATCAGCTTGTTGGACATGCGCACCACGGAGAGCAGGTTGTTGAAATCGTGGGCGATGCCGGTGGCCAACGTTCCCAGCGCCTGCATCTTCTGGCTGTGCATCAATTCCACTTTGGCCAGGTCCAGCTCGCGGTTGCGCTGCGCCGCGCTGGCTTCCGCCACCACAAACCGTTCGATCGCAGTCCGGTGCCGGCGCAATGTCAGCAAAACCAGGATCGCCACCAGCGCAAATCCGCCCAGGCTCGCGAGGAAAATCATTTCCGGGCTTCCGGCCGGACGCAACGTGGCGATGGCTGCCGCCGTACCCGGAGACGAAGTGTTCCAATCAAGTCCCATCGCCGCCAGCGCCTCCCGCAATGGGCTCAGCCGCCACACTTCCACCATGTCATTGCCTGTCGCCATGACCAGCATGGCTCCGTTCAACGACACCCGGATCGTATTGATGCTCTGCGCGGCTGGCGGAATCAGGTCACCGATCTTTTCATCCGTCTGCCAGTCGCGCAATTGCACGAGTTGCCGGGTCTGTGAAATGGCGAGCGTTCCGGCATCGGGCATAAAGGCCAGCGCGCCATGCACCAATGTGGCCTCGTCGCGGATGAACTCTTTTTGCAAATGCCAGTCGCCCACCGACCAGATCGAGTACCGGCTGACCCCCGAAAGCCCGAGCCAGCGACCGTCTTGCGTGAAGCTGGCCAATGAGCTTCCCGCCGGCAGTTCCGCGGCCAGCTCGCCGGTGTTCGCGTTCCAGACGCGGGGGCCATAACTTTCAAAATCAAATCCGGTCACCACCCAGTTGCCATCCGGGCTGATGACGAACCGCCCCGCGCCGGTCACGCTGCCCGGACCCTTGTAATTCAAACCACGCCACCGGCCTTTTAATTCCACCACCGGCGCATGGCCGGTCAGGTCAATCCGCACCATCCGCCGGTCCATCAGTTCCACCGCCGCCCAACGATCATCCTGGCTCAAAGCCACGGCCCGGGCACCCAAGTCATCCGGCAGCGGAATTTTTTTCGCCTGTGCCTGGGATAATTCCAATGCACCAGATCCATCCATGGTCAGCGGCCACGTTTCCAGGCCGTTGGTTTTGCAGACAAAAAGCGATTTTTCATCCATGGCCATCCGCACATTGTAAAATGTTCCCGGGACATATGTTTCCCGGTCACCGTTCATCAGGTCCCAGAGACGAAAACCCTTGCCCTGCGTTACCACGCACCATCGGCCGCTGGGTGAAAGGTCGATGGATAGCAGGGAGCCCTCGGCTTTGTCACATTCATGCAAGGCGAATACTTTGCTCGGCATCAACCGCCACGTTCCGAAGCCGGCCACCGGCCGCCAATAACCGATCCGCTGGCCGTCTGCTGTGAAGGTGCAGCCGAACCCTTCCCCCACCGCGATCAGTCGGCCGAGGGTGACATCCCAGAGCCGGGTTCTGCCATCACGCGAACTGGAAAAAAGCCGCGTGCCGTCAAAATTAAAATTAAGCCGGATGCTCCGTTCGCTGTGCCCGGCAAAATGCCGCTGCACGTCGGTGTCCCGCTCCCACAGAAAGACATCCCCGTCAAATCCGGAAACCGCCAATCGCAGGCCGTCCGGTGACCACTCCACCATCTCGACATGGGCCGAATGCGCCAGCGCGCCTTGTTTTGTTCCCGCTGGATAATCAAACACCTCCACGCGGTTATCTGTGATGACCGCCACTTGCTTGAGGTCCGGACGCATGCGGTAGGTCTTGCCGATGACATTGATCGCGCTTGAAATTTTTTGCCCTGTTGTCAGGTCATAAATGGATATCTGGCCCTGCTCTGCGACGTCGCCGAAGATCAATTGTTTTGAATCCGCTGAAAAAACCAGCCCGGTTGGCAGACGCGCGATCATTGTGTTCGTCGCCTCCACGCTGTTGGTGAAAATGGCCCGGCAGGTTTGCAGATTCCAGACCGCGACCGCACCGTTGTCAAAGCGTGTTGCGATCATCGAACTGTCCGGGCTGAAGGTCAGGTCAATGATCGGTTGATGCGTCCTGACACCCAGGCTCGCCGCCGGAAATTCAAATGCCTGGCTGCCATCCACCAGGCTGAAGATCTGGACATTTCCCACCATGTCACCGGTCGCAAAATATTTCATCTGCGGATCCATTAACAACCGCGCCAGATCTTTCGGAGCCGGCACCATGGCGCCTTCTTGCACCAGATCCGAGAGGGCGAGGCAGGCGGTGGCCTCGGTCCGGAGTTCGGGCGAAGGTTGGATCGCCACCGCGTTGCTGATTGCGATCAGTGCGGCCATGCGGCCGCCGGCGTCGGCAGCGACGCGGATCGCCCGGGCTTCCTCCGTGTAAGCCAGCCGCAACCGTTCCCGGCCCTTGGATTCTGCTGTTTCCGCCCGGCGCAAGTTTTTCGCCGCCCGCCACCCGGCGAACATCGCAATCAACGCCATCACCAGCACCGCCACCAGCACCATCACCACCGCCGTGTTGGCCCGCAACATGTCGCGCCGCATGGCATCGCTCATCACCGCCTGCTGGCGTAGAAAGATGGAGGTATCCGTCGGACGGTCATGGATTGGTTCGGCCATGTCACTAAAACGAGTATGCGGAGGGTTTGTTCATATCAAGACTGAACTGGCGGGTGCCGGGCGGGTTATTGTTGATTTAGTGTAAGGTTTTTGCGTTTCATCCGACACTTGGAACACCAATCATGGCCACCCGACCAGCCCGCGCCGATGATGCCCAAGCCATCGGCGCCCTCGCGCAACAATTCGCCGCTTATCTGCGCGGCTTGGGCGACAACTCTGATTTCAACCTCAACGCGGAAACTTATTTGCGGGATGGCTTTGGTGCGCAACCGGCCTTTTCCGGAATCGTGGCCGAGGATGATGGTGTGGTGACCGGCTACTTGCTCTATCACTTCGGCTACGATTCGGACGCCGCTGCACGAACCTTTTATGTGGCCGATCTTTATGTGGAAGCCGGTACCCGGCGGCGTGGCATGGGTCGCGCCCTCATGGTGGAGGCGGCTCGCATTGCCCGTGCAGCGGATGCCAAAGAATTGATCTGGTCCGTCTATCGTGCCAACGAACTTGCGGCAGCCTTCTACGTGAAGCTGGGCGGCCAGCCGTTGAGTGATGTCTATTTTATGAAATTGCGGGCGGATGCGCTTTGAAGGCTCTTTCGCATGCCGGTTTCAGGCGGGTTATCAACGAAGTTTCTTGCCCCGCAATTTTTCCACAAAGCCGGTGAAACCTTCCGCCTGCGCTTTCAAACGCTTCTCCAAGTCCGGACTGGTGAACTGGCCAGATTCGTTCAGCACCTTGCCGATGCCAGGCATGAAAACGCGTTCCGGATAAATGAAGGCGTTGCGATAACCAAAGATCGCCTGCAATTGCTCCACCGGCCGCAGCGCGCCCCAAAGTCCCGCCGCCAGCCCCACGAAACAGACGGGCCGTTGCTCAAAACTTTCCGGGAACGGCAGCATGTCGATGAAATATTTCAAGATGCCCGGCACGCTGCCGTTATATTCCGGCGTGATGACCACCAGGCCATCCGATGCCAGTACGGCATCGGTGAATTTCTTGAACGCCGCCGGTTTTTCGCCATACGACGAGGATGAAAAGATTTCCGGCGGCAACTCTGCCAGGTCCAGCACTTGGGTTTTTATGCCGAGCGCCTTGTAGATGGCTTCGACATGGGTGGTGACCTTGCGTGTATTGCTGCCCGGCCGGTTGGTGCCGCTGATGATGACGATCATGAAGCTGTTTTACGCCAAGCGGGCGTCCGCGTCCATCCTTTTGGCGCCAAGTGGGGATCTTTCACTAAACCGTCGCAATCCGGTTTCAATTTGGCGGAAGGGGAGGGATTCGAACCCCCGGTAGGGTTACCCCTACTTCTGATTTCGAGTCAGATGCCTTTAACCACTCAGCCACCCTTCCAACCGTTTGATTGGCGATCAAAAGTGGTTTTGATCACCGGAGCTATTATCCCCGAATTCGCGTTCGCGGCAAGCTCATTTGGCAAAGCCTTAAAATGGATAGAATCAACAAGGCTCAGTTTCGCTTGGGCAATTCGAATTAAGCAGGGCAGCAACTCGCGGCCGGGCAGGTCTACAAGCAGATCGCCGACAGTTTGAACGTGAGCCCGCACACGGTGCGCAGCTATGTGCGGCGCATCTATGAAAAGTTGCACGTCCATTCGCGCACCGAAGCGGTGGCAAAATTTCTTAAATAGGCCGGGCTTTTTAATTCACCCGCTGAATACGGTAATAGCGCTGGAGATTCGTCGCGGTATCAACCGGCAGCGAGAGCGGGTTGCCGGTTCCCGTTTGATCCGGCGCCATGTTTGACCAGACGGTGTCCGTGAGATTGTTTTTGAACTGGATCCGATAGGTGGCGCCCGAAACGGTCGGCCAGCCCAAGGTGATATTTCTGCCAGCCACCCCAAGGTTGATGGGACCGAATGAGTTGACCGGCAGGGTGGTCGCGGAAAAATTAAAGTTATCGATCGCGAGGCCTTGGGCCTTGCCGGTGGAGTCGGTCATCTGCCAGACCAGCCACAAGGCGGCGCCAGCCGGCCAGTTGGTGATGGTTTGATTGAGCACTCCGAGATTGGTTCGATTGATGGAAGCGGTACCATCCACGGCCACGCCGCCCTTGTCCGCTTTGATGGTCGCAAAGTTGACGTTCAACGCGGGGAGGTAGGCCGTCGAAGCGGTGGGCCAGGCATTGGTGGCGGTGGTATCCACCCAGTAATAGAATTGCAAGGTCTTCGCCGTGTCCGACTGCCGCCAAACTTCGCCGGTGTAATTCAAGTTGATGTAATTCAAATTCGCGCCGGTGTTATTGATGAGCTTGGCGCCGAAAGCCGTGCCGGCGGTGGAACTGGTCGCCAGCAGGCCGAGGGCGCGGTTGGAGCTGTTGGCGAGACCGAAGCTGATGTTGCCGCCAGTGGTCTGATCGCCGGCAGTCGCGCCAAATTGGGCGGCCAGGGTGCCGTAACCGTGCCAGCCAGACAGCGCTGCCACGCCGAGGCCGCCGTTGCCGGTGGCAGATGGCGCGAAGGCGAAGTCAAACGGATCGCCCAGCGAGCAGGTGTTGCTTTTGATGGTGACGGGGTTGTTGGCATTCACTGAAACGGCGCCGGGGTTGGGCAATGAGTCGAAGTTTTGCGAATAGACGGCGCCCGGCAAATTATAAGGGATGGCTGAGTTGGCCAGCGTGCCGATGATGACATTGCCGTTGTGATCCAACGCGGCCAAGGACGGCTGGTTAGTCATGACGGAGGCCGGCACGATAAGGGTCCAATTGGTGATGGTGGTCCAAGTCAGCGGATAGGGGGTGCCGTTGATCAAAATGGTGGCGATATTGAACGGCGCCACGCCGCTGACATAGGCCAGATTACCGAAAACTTGCACCGACGGGTTGGTGGTGAAATTCGCCGGGTTGATGGCAGCCACCTGCGCGGCGATGCTGCTGGCGGCCTGGGTGACCCACGGAACCAGGTTGAGATTCGGGTCTTCGACGGCCAGTCCATTCGTCTTGAAGATGGCGTACTTGGCATTGATCAACGGCAGGCTGTTGGCGAGGTTGAGCGGGCCGGTGGTGCACAGTTCCTGCAACGCGCGCCAGTACATGCGGCGGAAGGTGGGCTCGGCATACATGGCGGCGATGTTGGTATCGCCGGACAAGGTCGTGAACAGGCTTTGGCCGGGTGAATAACTGCCGTCGATGCCCAGGCCGATGTTGAAATCGAACATCATGAGCGACCATTTGGTGCCGAGGGTGCCGGCGTACATGTAAAGATTTTGTCCGCTGGCCGAGCCGAAGCAATCCCAGTTGCCGGCGGCGTGGTTGGCGGCGAAGACGCGCATCCAATTCTCCATGTCCGCCTGGCTTTGCAGGTTGGCAACATAGTTTGCCTGGCCCGAGGTGCTGGCCGCATCGATCAGGGAAAAGAGACTGGAGTAATCGCTGACCGAGGTGGGCGTGCGACGATTTTCAAAAGTGGTGCGGTAACGCGCGACTTTCTTGGTGCCATCGCTGGTGTTGTAAGGCAGCAGCATCGCTTCTGATTTCAAGGAGTCGGCGATGGAGTAGCCGGAGGGGAACGCGGTGAACTCATACCACCGTGCGACCTTGTAAAGCCAGCCACCCGTATCGGCAGGAAAATATTCTTTCACCATGTCGCCATCCGGCGTCTGCGCATCTTCCATGAGCGGCCCGCGGCGGGTGCCGTTCACAAAGACGGCGACATAGCGGCGGTTCAGCCAGGGCACACCCAGCGCACGCAAGAAGGTGTTGGCGAATTGTTCGCGTTGAATGGTCGGATCATCCGCGGTGTTGCCGGGCCAATGGATTTTGTTGAAGGACGTTGCGCCCAGCAATTTGTCGTCATCATTAAACATCCATTTGTAAGTGCAGGGCGAACCGTTGGGTATGTCGTAATCTTGATGCACCGGGCTGCCGGCATAGTGCGCCTGGGCGTTGTAGATCACACGGTTGCCGGTGACCATGGTGCAGTCGATACCTTCATTGCTCAGGTTGCCGAGGTTCGCCCAGCGGGTGGCGTTGGTTTGCGTCAGCCACAGATGATAGGTGCCGAAGCTGCCGCCGGGCTGGCCGTCACCAAACAACACCACGCATTCGCGGGGCGGTTCATTGTCGGCCGGCCGCAAGGACGGGAAGCGGTTGGTGGCATTCAGGCCGTCGGTGGCGGAGATATAAAAAGCGGCGATCTGGTTGGCGGCCTGACCGGGGATGGTGGCGCTGAAAATGCCATCGTTCGGAACCGCATCCCCGCCGGTGCCATCGTCCTTCATCAGGACGGTGGTGTAACTGGTGGACGGATCCAACCGGTAATATAACGTCAAATTTTGGATGCCGTTCGGATCGCTGACCCGGGCGCTGATGACGGCGGGCTGGTTCACCGCCGGCACCGCTGGAAAATGGGTGACATTATAAATCGCCGGACCGGCGTTCACCACCCCGCGGCTGTTCGTCACTCCGGGCGAACCCAGATCATCCGGCACCGGCAGGCGTCCGGTCGCTTCCAGCCAGCCGCCATTGAGGCGCATCAAAACTTCCGGCCAGCCGTGCAGCCAGCGGGCGGCGAAACCCATGGTCGCGGTCTGACCGGAGGCAAGGCTGTTGGCTGCCAAGGTCATTTCGGCAGAATTATCACCGTCGAAAACATGATCAAAAGCGCGCAGGTGCAGGGCATAGTTGCTAGCATCGCCGGGGCCTTCCACGGTGGAGCGCACATGGTCGCCCTGCAAACTCCAGTTGTTCAGGTTGCCGCCCTCAAAATCAGGATTGAACACCAAGTTCGCGCCGCCACCGGAAGTGAGGCTGAGGTTGTCCACGAGCGCTTCGCCGATATCGAGGACGCCGATCTGGGCGTAACCGATGGATGAACCATAATTGGCCCCGTTATCCACCGTGCCGGTGAAGGTGATGTTCGTCCACGCGGACTTGTGCGTCTCATCGCTGTCCGCCCAGTTTGCAGCAAGGCGATGGTTGGATTTTGGATCAATCAATTCGAGACTGCTGCCGCCACCACCCGACCATTCGCCCCAACGTCCGCCGGTGCCGTAGGTCACTTCATCGTCCTCCACGAGAATGTTCGTGCCGTACAAGGTGGCCGGGCGGGCGAGGGCGACGAGTTCGCCGTTGTGTGACAGTTTGCCGGTGAAATTGCCCACGGTGTTCGCATTGTTCAAAGCCGGATGCTTGGCGATCAGGTTGGTTGTGTTGCGGCTGACCACCAGATAGCTGTTTGACGCCAGCGTGATGCTGGGGAAGGTGAAGGTGACGCCGGCGGTGAACTGCCAGCCAGCGAGGCTTACGGAATTGGTGCCTTTGTTGTATAGCTCGATGTATTGGTCGTCATCATTCTCACTGATCGGGTCGTACATCAACTCGTTGATGACGATGTCGCCGACCAAAATGGCGCTGTTGTTGGTGGCCGGGGTGTTGGTGGTGAAGGCGTAAAAATCATTCGCCCCATCCGGCCAACGGCCGTAGGAGACACCGTCCGCCTGGCCGGCATATTGCACGGCATCCAAGATGCGGCTGCCGTCCGGCTTTATGAGATACAACGTGCCACCTGCGCCGTTCAGGGTGAAACCAAACTGGGTGAACGCAACGAAGCCAGCGGGAGCGATCACCGTCCCGGCGGGCACGGTAAATTTGTTTGTCGTGATATTGTCTGTCAAAATGCAGCCTGACACGTCGTTGCTTTGGGTGCTGTGGTTGTAGAGCTCGATGAATTGCGGCACCAGCGGATTTTCAGAATGCGGCAGGATTTCATTGATGACCACATTGCGCAACGGACCGGGGCGGAAGGATTCAGCCGTTCCGGGCGAACCGCCGGTGATGTCGCTGATGTCCCAAGCGCGCGGATCGCCTTCCCCGTAGGTGGGGTTGGAGAGGACGATGGAGTGACCGGTGCTGGTGGCGGCGACGGGCCAGGGATAAATATTCGAGTAAGGCACGGTCAGCAAGACGGCGCCCTGTTCATCAATCAGTTGGAGCGTCTCGGATTTTTTCAAGCTGCCAATGTATGGCCCCATGACATTCGTGATGCCGTAGATGGATTGGACATCCGCCGGCGCGGCGGCCACGACCAGATAGCTGGCACCGGGAATCACCGTGCCTGCTGGAAATTTGTAAGTCACATCCGCACAGGTGATCTGGTAGCCGCTGATATCGTGATACCAGGGATTGGAGTTATATAATTCGATGAACTCCAGGTTTTTTCCGTCCGTCCGCGTTGCCGGTTTATACATGATCTCAGAGAAGGCGATCGGGGTCGTGCGACTGGAAGGCCCGGCGCCATCATGCGAACCCAAGAGGGCATCCGTCCCGACGACAACTGAATTGGCGCTTTCACCGACGGTGTTGATGGCGGAAACGACGTAATAATAAACCTGCGTGGAAGCGGCAGTGTTATCGGTGAACGAAGTGGCGAGATTCGTGGCGATGGTGGTGAAGAGACCGGCCGCAGAAGTGGCACGCTTCACATAATAATTGGTCGCCCCCGGGCTGGAGAGCCAAGTGAGGGCCGGTTGCCCGCCTTGAAACTGGAGGTAAAGCCCCGTGGGCGCCGGCGGCGGAATGCCATATTTTTGATACAAAACGGTTTCAACACCTTGCCGGTCCGTGCCGGACAGGGCGGTGTTAAAAATTTGGACTTCGGCGATATCGCCGGTGAAATAGTTGAGCGCGGTCTGTTGTGCGCCCAAAACCAGCCGGCCGGGGGAGGTCAGTGATTGCGTGCCACCGGTGACGGTGCCAGCGGGTGCGCCATCCACATACAGCGAAACGAGGCCCGTCGAGCGGACGCGTTCAAAGCTGAGGACATGCGGGCGACCATCGGCGTAGCCGGCAGCGGAATTGACGGCGACATCGGGATTGCCAGTGCCGGCGCAAAGCGAGCCGTTCGCAAAGAGACAGCTGCCGAAGTCGTTCACGACGCCGGGCATCTCGGCGTTCACCAGACCGGCACCCTGATAAAACAAGCTGCCAGAATTAAGCCCCACTGTGCCTTGGAAGATGCAGACGATGGTAAAATCATCCTGTACGGGGCGCGCAAACGCGAGCGAGGTGCTGGAGCCGGCATTGAAACGGACGACGGGTTTGCCGCCCATGGCATTGGTCACATAGGTGGGACGTTGGGCGGCGACACCGTTGGTGGCGTGGTAACCGTTGCCGCTGGAATCCACCCAGGCTTGCAGGGTCGATCCGCTGGTGATGCCGGTGATGGCATCGGCCTTGAGCCAGACGAGCGGTGTCGCAGCAAAAGCAACATGGACCGTGGCCAAAAAGGCCAAGGCCAGGATGAGACGCGTCGTTAAGCGGCCAGTCAGTGGAAAGCTATTTTTCAGCGGTGACAGATTTGATGTAGGAAACTTCTTTTGAGTCATAAGGTGATCCGTCGTTGCGGAAAATATCGTGAAACCACAGCGGCGGTTCAGCGGTGTATGTTTTGGTCCAAGAATCCCACGGGTAAATCGTCTGGGTTTTGCCGGAGACAAAGCCCCAGTTGTAGGCGGCGACATGCTGGTCGTGCAGGTATTTCAGGTTGGGATCGAAGGTGCTGCCGACGGGGCGCGCCATGTATTCGGTGCAGACGATGGGGCGCTGATAGCGTCGGAGGTTTTCCACGCATTTTCGCAAGGTGGGAAGCCGGTCGTAGTTATGGAAGGAGATGACGTCGGAGTTCTGCAACTGGACGCGTTCCATGGCGGACAATTTTTTCGGATCCGCCCAAGGGCCGAGCCACACGCCGGAAGTGAGCGGTTGAGACGGGTTCATTTCGCGCGCCCAAGCGAACGTATCTTGCAACAGGATCAGCGCGAAATCCCGTTTCACAGGCGATTCCAATTTGTTGTAGGCCGGATCGTTCATGTTATCCGGTTCATTGAACACATCCCACAGGTCGATGCGGGAATCATTCTTGAAATGGCCGATGACGCCTTGGACGTAGGCTTTTAATTCCACATAACGCTCCGGGTGATCTAGAATTTCCTGGCCGGGGCTTTGCACCCAGCCGGAGTTATGCGTGAAGGGCGTGGGGTCCGGTTGCTTGCCCAGTTTGGGATACGGATTCCAGCAGGAATCAAAGATCACAAAGGTCACGCCGATATGATGCTGGTGGGCGAGGGCGAGAAATTTATCGATCCGCTTGAGAAAACCTTTGGAATCTTGCTGCCAGAGGAGGTTGTGCAAGAAGACGCGGACGCTGGTGAAGCCGATCTGCTGGGCCCAGCCAAGTTCACGGTCGATGGTGGCGGGATCAAAGGTGTCTGCCTGCCACATTTCCAACTGGTTGATGGCGGTGCTGGGCGTGAAATTGCAACCGACAAGCCAAGTATGCCGGTCTTGCCAAGCGTTGGCCTTGTCCACCGGCCAAGGGGATTGCGCATCGGCCCGGCAAAGGATGGAAAAAATCGCCAAAACGATCGCGGCAGCACGAGATGAAAGGAATCGGGCGGACAAGGGTTTCATGGTTTAGGCCAGCATAATCGCACTTCAACCGGGGATGGTCATGTGGCCTTTTATGGCTACAAGACAAACATTCGTGATTTCCGGCCACGTTGCATCATCGTCATTGGTAGCAGATCTAGTCCTTCCGCTTACCAACCGCCGCATGATCGTTCGACTTGAGCAATGTGCTGTTGAATCAAGGAAGCTGATATCTGTCGTTGGGGGGAAGCCGATTTGCTCCGACCAATGTGATTTTACGGTCTTTTTGAACAAAAAAGCCGGTTTGACCGTGACATGTGCTCGCTTCCAGTGATTTCTTCTAATAAACCGTCCGTTGGCGTGTCGTAGCCTATGTACACGATGTCCTTTGGGGATGAGACGGTGAAGTATCAGCCCAGCCTGACCATGGAGTTTTGCCGAAAATGGCCGTGATGCGACCAGACGAAGCCAGCGCGGAAGTGCCCGGGTGGGAGACGATCGAGGAGCTGTTCTCAGCTCTGGAGCCTCCGCTATTGGCCTATGCGCTGCGGTACACTGGCGCCCGCGCGCAAGCGGAGGATGTCGTGCAGGAAGCGTTCATGAAACTGCATGCCCAATTTGAACAGGTCGAGAAGCCACGCCCGTGGCTGTATCGCACCGTTCACAATCTCGCGCTGAACCAGCGGCGCGCGGCGGGCAAAACGGTTTCGCTGGAACCTCCTTCTGATTCTGAAAACTCTTCCGCTCTCGCCGAGCCGGTTGACTCCGCCCTGCCGCCCGATGAACAGATGCTGCGGGTGGAAGGCATCGGGTTGGTGCGTATCAGCCTGGCCGCGTTGGATGAACGCAGCCGGGAACTAGTGCGGCTGAAATTCACCGATGACCTGTCCTACAAGGATATCGCGAAGCGGACGGGGCTGACCGTGGGCAATGTCGGATTTATTTTACATCACGCGCTGAAAACCATCGCCACCGAGCTGGCGAAGACGGGAGTTGTGTCATGAACCCGCAAAATTCCTCACGCGAAGAACTCGAATTGCGGATCACAATGCTGCTGCTGGGCGAACTGCCGGCGGATGAGGCGGCGGTGCTGCGGCAACAGATCGCGCAGGACGTCTCCTTGAAGAAATTGCATGATGAATTGCAATCAACCATCGGTCTGGTACGTGAGGTGGAAAAAACCCCGGCGGCCTCGGCAGAGGCCGCGCTTAAATTATCGGGCGACCGTCGCGAGAAGTTGCTGGCGCATTTCAAGACGCCGCGGCCGCAGGAATCGTTTTGGATCCGGCCGATGAAGCTTCCGGCGTTGCTGCCGGTGTTGGCGGTGATTGTGATTGTGGCCGTGCTGGCAGGTATGTCGTTATCGGTTTTGAGCGGGGCGAAACGCAAATCAATGGGCAAGGCCGGGGATTTTGAATTCATGTCTTCGATGAAATCGTCATCGAAAGAAGAGACTTCGGCAGCGACGCCCGCTCCGGCTGCACCCACCGTGGTCACGGTGGCAACCGCACCTGTGCTGGCAGCGCCGCCAGCGCCGATCGTTTTGCCTGCGGCTGAACCTACGGTGGCTGTTGGTGGAGTCAATGCGTCAGGTGGCGAACATATCGCGGCCATTGGGGGCATATCTGGAAGCACGCAAAGTTTTTATAGAAATGTTAATGGGTTGAGAGCCGACAGCACCCCCGCGACTGTCACGGAGATCGTTGCTAAAAGCAAACCTGCCGACAGTTTGGTGCAGGATGGCAAGCTCTTGTATGAAATGGGCAAACTTGAAGAATCAAAGGACAAGCTAAACAAGGCTCTGGCCAAGAACCCAAATGACGCAGCGGCGGCGTACTATCTGGCGCTTGATGACCAAGCCGCGTCAACACGCGATCAAAACAGTCATCAAGCTGATGTCTTGTTGAGCCTGAAACAGGTGGAAAAACAGCAGGAGCCAAGCGTGTCGCCAGCCTCAATTAGTGGGATTGCCAGCGCGTCCGGTGGTGCGGGCGGTTTGCGCAATCAGGGTGGCGGTGGTGGCGGTTCATCTCAAAGTCTCAGTGGGTTTGCCAGCACCGATTTTGACGCGCAGAAGACGCAAAGTGCTGCCTTGCCCGAATCAATTCCGCTCGGACATTTTCCTGGTGCGTCTACCGCCGACCAGCCGGGACAGTTTGCGCTTGATAAAAAATATGACGCCGGTGAAATCACAAAAGGGGCGTCACAGTTGCATAGCACCGAACCGGCGTCACGCGCCCGTCGTGGGTTTTCCAAGGTGACTCCGCTGCCGGGTCTCAGGGCACCAGCTGCAGCCACATACGACTCGCCTGCCACGCTGGCGATGCCTGATGTGCCGGCGAACCAGGTTTTAACTAGCGGGTTGCAGCAAGCGCAACCGAACAGCACACCAGTCGCGGGCGATATCGCTGGAAATGACCGCAGCGACCTCGGGATGCCCGCGTCGTCATTTGATCAATCAAAGTCCGTAAATATCGGCAATGAAATGAAGTTGGGCAGTGCTCATTCTTTGACTGACGGAGCTACCGTGGACACTTTTAAAACCGGGTTGGCCCAGGATGATACCGATGGTTTGCGTTATATCTTCGCGACTAATACGGTGGCCTCAAATGGCATGGAGACGTTGGATATTAATCAAGCGCTTGACCGCTATGCAAAACTTACAGGGAAGACCATTTTGAGATCTTCTTTGCCAGCAGCGGCACCGATTGAAATTCAAACGGCCGTCTCAAAAGAAACTGCCATCCAAGCCGTTCAGCTCGCGCTGGCAAAAGACAATATTTCCCTGGTTGCCGTGGGCGACAACATTATAAAGGCGGTTCCGCAGAACCAAGCCAACGCTGCTGGAGGAGTGCCGGAGAGCACACT
Organism: Verrucomicrobiia bacterium; assembly: GCA_035943555.1. Classification (GTDB taxonomy): domain Bacteria; phylum Verrucomicrobiota; class Verrucomicrobiia; order Limisphaerales; family UBA11358; genus UBA11358. The sequence goes on along the minus strand of DASZCA010000366.1, from coordinate 219 downwards.
GGTAGAGATAGCAGATAATTTAAAGGCAGATAAACCGGTGCGCCGGTCGCCGGCCAATGCACCGGTGCCGCAGCCGGAGGTTTTGACGACTGACAATGCGTTCTCGACGTTCTCGCTGAATGTCAGTGATGTGTCGTTCAAGCTGGCGGAGGCGAGTTTGGAGAAGGGGCAGATGCCGGAGGCGGCGACGATCCGTAGCGAGGAATTTATCAATGCGTT
>DASZCA010000365.1:0-4551 GCA_035943555.1 Verrucomicrobiia bacterium | reverse complement strand
TCACGGATGCGTTGCGGCATGACCAGAAGAACCCGGGGTATAACCCGAGTTTCCGGCAGTTGTTGCATGTGAGTTTCAAGGTGGCGGCGAAGAAGGGTGACCGTTATCTGAACGCGCTGAAGAAGCATGAGGCGGTGGTGGCGAAGAACGTCACCGAAAACCTGTTCGAACGGCATATGAAACCGTTGTTGCTTGGCTCATAGCCAAGCATGCTAGCGTCACCAAAAACGTTTAAAAGTAGCATCTAAAAATCAAATCTGACATGTCGATTCACTGTCCTTTCATTGCATGATAAAAACTGACGATATTTATTCGGACAATCGCGTGGTGATGACACTCGATGCCGGTGGCATAAATTTTCGTTTTTCTGCAATGCAGCGTGGCAGCGCAGTGGTCAAGGCCATCGTCACGCCTGCATATGGCAAAGACTTGGTTCGCTGCCTTGGGAATATGAACGAGTGTTTCGAACACGTAAAATCGCAATGTCCAGCGCCACCGATGGCCATTAGCTTTGGCATCTGCGGCCCGTCGCATTATACCCAGGGTATTATCGGCGATGTGGCCCATCTCCCCTGTTTTCGCGGCGGCGTGGCACTGGGGTCGATGTTGGAAGACAAATTCAATATTCCAGTCTATATTAACAATGACGCAGATTTATTCGTATATGGCGAAGCGATTGCGGGTTTGTTGCCGCATATCAATCAGCAACTCGCAAAAGCGGGCAATCCAAAACGCTATCGCAACTTATTTGGCCTCACTATTGACACCGGGCTCGGTGCGGGCATCGTGAGAAACGGCGAAATGTTTCTCGGTGACAATTCAGTGGCAGGTGAAATCTGGCTTATGCGCAACAAGCTGGACACCAAAATGAATGCCGAGGAAGGCGCGTGCATCCGTGCCTTGCGCCGGGTCTATGCACAACAAGCCGGAATACCCATCCAAAGCGCGCCTGATCTCCAAGGCATCGAGGAAATCGCACTCGATGAAAAGTCAGCCTATCGCGAAGCCGCTTTAGAAGCCTATCGTCGCTTGGGCGAAGTGGCGGGCGACGCCTTGGCAAATGCGCTCAGTTTGGTGGACGGGCTGGCGGTGCTTGGGGGAGAAGTTTCACGAGGGGCGCATTTGTTTTTACCGGAGATAGTAAATGAGTTGAACAGCAACTTCACGTCGCCAAGCGGCAGAAAATACAAGCGGCTGATTCCGAACGTTTACAATTTGGAAGAGCCGGCTCATTTGGAGGAATTTCTCCGCCGTGAAGTGAGCGAATTAACCGTCCCAGGAAGCCTGCGCAGGGTGCGGTATGATTCATCCCAACGAATTGGCGTGGGCATTTCAAGGCTGGGCACCAGTGAGGCAATGGCCATTGGCGCCTATGCTTTTGCCTTGGAAAAGTTGCGTGTCTTTGCCTAGGCAGGATGTAAAGGCCGTCTATAGGGCTTAAGCAAAAAAGGCCCTAGTAAAATTTCTTTGCTTGAAGAATTCAGAAGGCGATTCACCAACTGTACGACACACCGCCGTAAAAGGAGCGTCTGTCGCCAGGATGAAACACTTGTGGGTCGGCAAAACCGGAGAGCGGATTGGCATCGCTGACCGGATCCACAGCGGCGGCATACGTTTTGTCCGTCAGGTTTTTTACTTCAAAGAAGACCGCCAGCATGGAACGTTTCAAATTAAAAGTATAACCGGCCTTGAATCCGAGAAGGGCGTAGGCGCCGGCATTCAAGGTGTTTTGTTGGTCGACCGGATAACGGGTCAGATTGCATTGCACATTGGGTCCCGCATAAAAACCGCAGGGTGCTTCATACATCAGATCGGTTTCATAAACATGAATGGGGATCGCCGCCAGCCGGTTGTTGCCATACACCGGATCGTGGTCGAAATGAAAATTATTTAGCGTGTAGGTCTGTTGAAGGGTGACCCGGTGGCCGCTTTTATCCTGCACCTTTTTTGAGTTCCATAATTCCATGCCCAACCCGGCCTCGATGCCTTGGTGATAAGAATGGGCAACGTTCACATCGCCGCGATCAACATCGTTGACCGGATCGAAAAGATCCTGCAGTTCATTGCGCACCCATGAATGATATAGTGCCAAGTCCCAGTCAAAACGGCCGTATTTGCCGCGCGTACCGATTTCTGCCGTCCATGCGTGCTGCGGATTCAAAGGGGTATAAACCAGGCTCTCACCAGAATCATCGCCGAAATCCACCATGTTGTCGAAGGAGGGCGGCTGAAAACTACGGCTGAAATTGAAAAACACCTGACTGTCTTTGTTCAATTCGTAGAGCAGTCCGATTTTTGGGTTCAGGGCGAAGAAGTTTTGTCCACGCGTCTGATCGCCGGCGGGCGTGTCATCGAAATAATCATAAAATTGACGCAACACATAAATGGCCTGAATGCCAGTGATCAATGAAAGTTTGTCCGTGAGGTAATGCTGGTTCTCGTCGTAGAACGGGACGTTGACGGATAATTCCAGATCGCGCGCAATGGTTGCGCCTTCATTGCCAGCCAGATTTTCGTAATTATGATCCTGCTCCGTTTCAAAGCCGGGACGCATTCCGACGGTCAAAATATTCCGCTGGCCAAACAGCTGGCTGTGTGTGACAGAATCCAGATCAACACCGCAATTGTCCGAATGGTAAATTTGGATGCCCTGCCGAAAATCATCCGGTTCGAAGGGGCCTTTTTCTTTCAGCTCACGATGCCACCAATAAAGGCTGGCATTCAGTTCGTGACCATCTTTCGCATAGCTGAGTTTGTCGGCCAGGCGGAGGTAGTACCATTGTTTGTGATAATCCATCGGCGAAGCCAGCGGGTCGGCCTGCTCTGGATCCGCTTGCATTTCCGACTGGGTCAATCCGCCGGGCAATTGTCTGTCAGTCTGGTCTAGTGTCAGATAAAAACGGTTTTCCAGGGTGTTGCTGATCTTGTAACCCAAGTCAGAAAATAAGACTTGAGTGTTTTCCTTGCTGTGTGCGCGAAAGCCGTCACGGGAACGGCCTGACAGGGAAGCATAATAATCAAAAGCGCCGTCAACGCCGCCGGAACTCGCCTGGGCGCGGATGAAGCCATAACTGCCGCCTTGCACCTGGAGATGGAACGCATCGGCGTCATAACCGGTCAAAGGAACCAGATTGACGGCCCCGCCGAGCGTCAAAGAACCATATTTTAAAGCATCGGCACCGCGATAAATTTCCGCATAGTTCAGGGTGCTCACATCAAAATCTTCCATGATTGTTTCACCATCGCCTTGGTCGAAACTCATACCGTCCAGCAAAAATTCCACGCCGACCGGTTCGTCATCTGATTGGATACCGGAGCCGCGGATGGAAACTTTTGAAATTTCCGTTCCATTCTCGCTTTGCACGCCTGGCACGCCTTGGAGCAGATCTTGAAAATTGGAGGTGCGGCCTTTCTGCATGTCATCAGTGGTTTTGATCGTAAAACCGCCGGGGATCTCCCTTTTTTGCGCGACAGCTTTTCTCGCGGAAGGTGACGTTAACGACCTTGGCGTCGCATGACCGATGATGTTGATTTCAGGCAGCGCATCGGTGGCATTCGTGTCAGCAACTGCAACCGACGGGGTATTGGTGGATTGGGCGAACGTGGCAACCGTGAGACTTTGTAACCACCCTAACACAATGGCTTTGGACAGGCGTTTGGTGATCATAGAGATTGGAGATGCTCACAGAGTCATCATGTTGTGCAAGTATTAATGATTAGGCCATATGAGCCGTTTATTGTTTCCACGCCCCGGAATATACTTATTGAAACATGAACAGCACGGACACCAAACAAGGCGCATATTTTATTATAGCGTCAAAATCACCAGTCAAAACCCGCACAATCCGACTGGTAAAACCTTGCATAGGCGTAGTCTTTTTACTCGTTTCCGACCTTGCCGCCTCAATTTGCCATGAATTCCATATGATAAGCCCTTGCTCAATCGCTAAAATCTGATTGAATAAAAACATTCGCTTAAAGCTAAATTTCCATGAAATCTAACGTTTGGCTAAAAAAACTCCTATCCCAATTTATTTCAAGTGCGTTGATATTGGCGTCAGTGGCGGCGGTCGCCGCCAATGCCCAGGATGCAACTCCAACTGTTGCCACGTCATTGCAAACACGCATGCCTCCAATTCCCGAGCCATTGAGCGTGCCGCAACCTGGGCCGACGAATGATGCGCCCTATGCACCGCAGGCCATTTTGCCGGGCGGCATTGTGGTGCCGCTTTATTCGCCCGACTCGCATTATTTGAACCAAGCCCGGATCCGTGAAGCGGAAAAATATTCTATGACGCATGGCCTGCCGGGCCGGATCGAGTATATTGTGAATATCCATAACCCCTCCATTGAGTTGCATCCATCGGAGCCCTGGGACAATACTGGAGCAACGATCATTTTGGCGGCAGGTGGAGGTCATCAGACTCTCAACGTGGGCCCGGAGGCCAGCACGCCGGCGGCCTTTTTTTATAACTACGGCATCAACTCCGTCATCCTGCGCAACCGCTTGCGGCGCGATGGTTACAACGTGCAGACCGATGAAATGTATGA
>DASZCA010000364.1:0-1567 GCA_035943555.1 Verrucomicrobiia bacterium | reverse complement strand
GCGCTATCGATGACGACCGGACCGCTGGACAACCAAAGCGCAGCCCGAAAATCGCCCGCACCGGAAACTGTTTGGTGGTCGCCAACTTGCAGAATGTACTGCCGGCCGCTGCACTCCCCGTCTTTGGTGAAAAAATCTTCGCTCCAAGTGACCTGAGAAAGACGGGTGCGCGGATAAACCCAACATTCAATGGTCAAGGCATTGGTGGGATTCAGCGCCGGAGTGTTGGCGACGACTAAGTTTGCGGTTCCGTCAAAATTAAACCCTTGTCCCACTTCGCCAGCGGGGTAGGTAATGTTGCTAGGCACTGAGGCATTGTTCCCGCTCACGGAATCAAAGCCATTGCCTTCGCCCCGCCACCAACTGATGATTCCCGCTGGATCCGGATCACAGGACGGTGGAGGAATTACTGCCAGGACGGCGGCAGCACTGTTGGTCGCACCGTAGAGGTTGGTGATTACAACCGCATAATTTCCTGCATTCGTCAATTGCACGTTCACCAAGGTCAGCGTCGCGTTGGTCGCGTTGGCAATGTTCGTGCCGTTAAACTGCCATTGATAAAATAGCGGAAGTGTGCCGGTGGCGGTCACGCTGACAGCCGCAGTTCTGCCGACCAAAACCGTCTGATTGGTCGGTTGGATCACGATGGAAGGCGGCAGGCCGTAAACGGTCAGGGCCGTCACCGCGCTGTTGGTCCCCCCGTAAAGGTTGGTGACCGTGACCATGTAATTGCCTGAGTTCGTCAATTGCACGTTCGCCAAGGTCAGCATTGCATTGGTCGCATTGGCGATGTTTGTGCCGTTAAATTGCCACTGATAAAAAAGTTGCGGTGTCCCGCTGGCCGTAACGCTGAAAGCTGCCATGCTCCCTACCAAAGCCGTCTGGTTGGTGGGTTGGACGATGATGACAGGTGGCATTGGTGTGAAGCATTTGCCTGCGGCACCGATCATATAAACGGCTGAGATCTCGTTGGATGACAGGGCCCGGTTATAGATGGTAGCCTCGTCAAGGATGCCATTAAAATAGTAAGGCGCACAGCCGCCGTCCGCCCCGCCCCCGATCCGAACCGGTTCGGGGGTGACGACGATTGTGCCGCTGGCCGCGCTCTGGGCATCCAAGGCACCATTCACATACAGATTGAAGTTGGATCCATCATAAGTCATGGCAACATGGTACCATCGGTTGGTCTGAAGCACCGTGGCGCTGTCGATGATGACCGGGCCGCCTGACAGCCAGACTGCGGCTCGAAAGTCGCCCGCTCCAGAAACAGTTTGGTGGTCGCCCACCTGCAGAATGTACTGCCGTCCGCCACACTCCCCGTCTTTGGTGAAAAAATCTTGAGTCCAAGTAACTTGCGTGAGGCGGGTGCGTGGGAAAACCCAGCATTCAATGGTCAGGGCATTGGTGGGATTCAGCGCCGGTGTGTCGGCGACCATCAGATTTGCGGTTCCGTCAAAATTAAAACCTTGTCCCACTTCGGCGGCAGGGTAGGTGATATTGCCGGGCACCGAGGCATTGTTACCGCTCACGGAATCAAGGCCGTTGCCTTCGCCCCGCCACCAGCTGA
>DASZCA010000363.1:0-14278 GCA_035943555.1 Verrucomicrobiia bacterium | reverse complement strand
AACTTCCAAGACTACCATTGATGCGAATACCGGCAGTGCGGTCACGCCGGAAGCCAATTAACACACCGAGATGAACCCTTTTTTGTTTCGCCATCTTTTTGCCAGCTTCATGGTTTTAGCTCTGGCCCTGATGACCGGCGGCTGCGCGACCCATTCCAAAGCCGGCGGTGGCGGATCGATCGCGGAGCAAGCTCATGATGCTCAATTGAAGGGCGATTGGGAAAACGCCTTCCAACTTTGGAAACAGGCGATCCAAGCCGAACAGGGTTTGTGGAGCGATCCGGAACTGGCGACCCGCCCCAAACTCCTGGCGGTATATTATTATGAAGCGGGCCGCTCGGCAGGCGTCGTGGGCCGATATGATGAGGCTGATTTCGATCTGAAAGTCGCGCTTCGTCTGGACGAAAAATTCAACGGCCCGCGCGGAATGGACATGGTCGAACTGGCGCGTTTAAATCACGCACGCGGCGACAACACCTGGGCTATCTATTATCTCAGACAAATCCTCCCGCGGGCGGATGAAACCATCGGTCACGTTCCAGAGCAATATGTGGCGTTGATGATCGAAGCCGCCGCCGTGGCCAAAGCCACGGGCGACATGAATCTGGCCAGCCGGCTGGAAGCAAAGGCAAAAGCCGTTTCCGACCGGCATCCGGGGCTGAAACCGCCATCCGATTGGACTCCGTATAAAATGCAATAAATCATGTTCCCCTACATCGCATTGGCAAAAGATAAAACGTGGCAGCCGGGCCCTTACGAAGGCGTCGAGTTGATGGTGCTGCACAAGAACGCCGAGACAGGCGGCGTGGTGGTGATGCGCAAATTCAAGGCCGGCCATACCATCCCGGCGCATACGCATCCCCTGGCCAATGAATGGGCCTATGTTCTTTCTGGCGAATGGGACGAGTCCGGTGCCGTTTATACAAACGGCGCGCTGTTTTTCGCCCCCAAGGGTGTCCAGCACGGGCCGCATGTGGCGAAGAACGAAGTCATTAGCCTGACGATCTTTGACGGACCTTTAACCGTGGTATGAGCTTCCCCGTCAGCCTTGAAAAAGCGGATCAACTCGCGAAGCGCATGGCGTCGCTGGGTGTGAGCGAGTCTGAAATCGAGGAGAATTTTGTCCGCTCCGGCGGCCACGGCGGGCAGAACGTGAACAAGACTTCTACGTGCGTGATGCTGGTGCACCGGCCGACCGGCGTGTCGGTCAAATGCCAGGAGACGCGGCAGCAGGGGTTGAATCGGTTTATTGCGCGGAGATTGTTGCTCGATAAAATCGAGGAGAAACAAAAGGGTTTTGTGGCAGCGCAGCGGGCGGAGATCGAGAAAATTAGAAGGCAGAAACGGAAGCGGTCGCGGAGGGCGAAGGCGCGGATGCTGGCGGATAAATCGCATCGGGCGGATAAGAAGGCGGGAAGGCGGACGAAGGGGGAATAGTTGATCCGGTTTTGTAATGCGTTCTCCCTCATTCTTGCCCTCTCCCGCTGGGAGAGGGAATAGCAGTTGCGCCATCACTTAAAGTTTTTACGACTTGAAGCCGGAGGCAGTCTTGGGCGGGCAAAGAAAAATAAAAAAAGGCGCGTCATAATTGACGCGCCTTGAAAGTTAGGTGGTGGTTACGCGGCGGCGCGGGCGGCGGCGAGGTCGTTCTTGCGTTGCTTCAGGCTCTTGAAGAATTCGTAGCCTTCGCGGCAGCGGCGGACCATGACGTCCTTGTCCTCTAGCATCGTCTTGATGATGCGCAGGATGGGTTTCGGACGCAAATAGTAGGTGCGGTAAAAACGGTCGACGGCTTCGAAAATTTCTTCTTTCGTGGCGCCGGGATATTCGAGCGTGCTTTGTTGGAGACCGCCGGCCTCGATGAGGTCGGTCTTGTCTTTCTTCACAAACCAGCCGTTAAGCTTGGCCTGTTCGTAGAGTTCCGTGCCGGGATAGGGCGCGGCGAGGGAGACTTGGAGCGAGAAGACGTCGAGTTCTTTCGCAAAATTGATGGTCTGCTCAATGGATTCCTTCGTCTCGACGGGCAGGCCAAGAATGAAAGTACCGTGGATCACCACGTTGGCTTGGTGGCAAGCCTTGGTGAAACGGCGCATCTCATCGGTGGTGACACCTTTCTTGATACGCGTGAGCGTTTCGTCATTGCCGCTTTCGTAGCCGACGAGGAACAGACGGAGGCCGTTATCTTTGAACGATTTGATCGTGTCGTAATCCAGGTTCGCGCGGCTGTTGCAGCTCCAATCCACGCCGAGCGGGCCGAGCTTCTTGGCGATTTCGCGCGCGCGCGGGAGGTTCGCGGTGAAGGTGTCGTCATCAAAGAAAAATTCGCGCACCTGCGGGAAGATTTTCTTCATGTACGCCATCTCGTCCGCGACATTTTGCGGCGAACGGACACGGTATTTATGACCGCCGATGGTCTGGGGCCAGAGGCAGAAGCTGCATTGCGCCGGACAACCGCGACCGGTGTACATGGAGACGTATGGATGCTGGAGATAGCCGATGAAATATTTTTCGATCTCCAGATCGCGCTTGTAGACATCCGCGACCCACGGAAGCTGGTCCATGTCCGCGATCATTTCGCGCTCGGGATTGTGGATGATCTTGCCGTCCTTGTTTTTGTAGGACAGGCCGTTGATTGTGGAGAGATCGCGGTCTTCGGCGACTTCTTTGCAGGTGTAATCGAATTCTTTGCGGCCGACCCAGTCGATCGCAGCAGAGGCTTTCAAGGTTTCCGTGGGCAACACCATGGTGTGCGCGCCGATGAAGCCGATCTTGGTATCCGGCTTCTGCGCCTTGATGGCCTCGGCGACCTTGCAATCGTTTTTCAACGAGGGCGTGGAGGTGTTGATGATGACGTGGTCGAAATTTTTCGCCTCGGCGAGACACTTGGCGAGGTCGATGTTGTGCGGGGCACAATCCATCAGCTTGGAATTCGGCGTGAGCGCCGCCGGTTGCGCGAGCCAGGTGGGGTACCAATAGCTGGTGACCTCGCGGCGGGCCTGGTAGCGCGCGCCGGCGCCACCGTCAAATCCATCAAAACTCGGGGGAGAAAGATAGAGGGTTCTGCTCATGGAATGGTCAGCTTATTCGGCTTTTTTGACTTCTTTTATTTTGGCGAGCAATTCGTCGCGTTCGGTCGTGTCGCCGGTGCCGCAATGGCTGCCGACGTGCGCCTCGTGATTATGATTGTGATCGGTTTCTTCCTTGCGGGAGAATGCGGCCTGCGCGCCGTTCATGGCGGCGCGGGGGGAATTCAGCACGGCCTTGGCTTCAGCCAGATGGCCTTTACCGATGGTCACGCCGTTGAAGGCAGTCTTGACCAGTTCCGGCGAGGCCTGATAGGGCTTGGGCTTGGAGCCGAAGTTGTAGGCGAAATTCTTCCAGTTATCGCCGCGCTGATAATTGGTGCCGAGCGCGCCGCTGGGGTCGTAGCCGCAATGCACCATGCAGTTTTCGCAACGCGGATCGCGGGCGACGCCGTTGACGACGCCGTATTTTTCCCACGTGACCTTGGAGAGCATTTCCTGATAACCGTCGTAATGGCCATCGGTCATCAGATAGCACGGGGCTTTCCAGCCCTTGACGTTGTAGGTCGGGATGGCCCAGGCGGTGCAGGTCAGCTCGCGTTTGCCGGCGAGAAATTCCTGATACACCGGCGTGCCAAAAATGGTGAACATCTTGCCCCATTCCTCGATCTTGGCGAATTTCTGGCGCGTCATCTTGCGCGTGAGGAAGAAATCTTCCGGCTGCTTGCCGAGACGGGAGACCATGTCCTTCTTGGCGGCATCATATTCGTAACCGGGAGAAATGGTGTGACCATCGACTTCCAAAGAGCTGAGGTACTTGAACATGTCCTCGAGTTCCTTGACGTCAGTTTCCTTGTAGACGGTCGTGTTGGTGGCGACCTGATAGCCGCAAATCTTCGCCATCTTGATGGCTTCGACGCATTCTTTAAAGACGCCTTCGCGTTCAACGATGAGATCGTGGGTGAATTCAAGCCCGTCGACGTGAACGTTCCAGTACATCCATTTCGTGGGGCGGATGACGACTTTTTTCTTGGCGGCTTCGTTGGCGTTGCGAATGGCATCGGCCTCTTTTTCGGAGACCAATTTTTCCTCAACGAGCTTTTTAAGCTTGGGCTCGACTTCTGGAGAGTAGATGGCGGCGAGGTAATCGCGCATTTTTTTGCGCATGAACACACCGTTGGTGCAGACGTAGATGACGCGGCCCTGTTCGAGGAGGCCGGCGATGAGTTCCTCGATCTTGGGATAGATGAGGGGTTCGCCGCCGCAGATGGAAACCATCGGGGCATCGCACTCCAAGGCGACATTGAGGCACTTCTCCAAAGGCACCATGTCCTTGAGGTTGGTGGAGTATTCCCGGATGCGGCCGCAGCCGGTGCAGGTGAGGTTGCAGGTGTGCAACGGCTCGAGCTGCAGAACCATGGCGAATTTGGGGGTCTTGCGGACCTTATGTTTGACGATATGGCTGGCGATTTTCATCGTCAGCGCCAGTGGGAAGCGCATATAAAATATTAACGAACGGAGGCGATTTGGGTGGAATCAACTGCCACAACGGGCAGGCTGTTGGTGGAAGGCGGACCGGCCTTCAACAATCCCGGCAAAAAGAAGCTCGCCGGTGAAACGGACTGGCTGGCATTGATGCCGCCGCAGCCGGCGCCGACAAGCGCGACCGCCATCAGCATGGCCATTAATTTCCAACTTAATCTCACCTGCTGATTATAAAACACTTCCGCACGATGGCAACTTCAAATTGCCTGAAACATGGCATGGGACAAACATATTCGCGAGGATTGGCAACGCTTTGGCGAGATGAAAAAAAGATAAAAAAATTAACGGCCGGAGGCGAGGCCGGTGGAATTCTCAAAGTGAATCACGGGCAGGCTGTTGGTGGCCGGCGGATTGGCTTTCATCAGCAAAAAATCGAGCGGTGAAAAGGATTTGCTGCCGCTGAAACCACCGCAACCCGCGCCCAGAAACGCGAGCACGAAAAGCATGGCCATCAATTTCCAGCTTAATCTCACTTGCCCAATATAAAACCGTGCGTCACGATGGCAATTTCAAACCGCTGAAACATGTCACGCCGCGCCAATCACTTGGGAAAAATATTGCTCTGGGCGGTGGCATGCGTGGTCGCGACGACGGCATGGGGTGCGGAGGATACCAACAAAGTTTTCCGGGCGCGGGCGGAAGCCACTTTTTACCGCACACAAGCGTTACTCCAGACGGACGCGAATAATTCCAGCAACGCATGGGTGTTCGCCCGGGCGTGCTATGACCTGGTGCAATTCTCGACGAACAAGGTGAAGCAGGCCGACATCGCGAGGCTGGGCATCACCGCCTGCGAACAATTGGTGAAGCGCGATCCCAAATCCGCCGCGGGGCATTATTACCTGGCGATGAATTATGGCGAACTGGCCGATGCCGTGGAGCCCTCGCTCACCGCCTACCGGCTCATCCGCGACATCGAACGGGAATTCAAAGCGGCGCTGGCCCTGGATGAAACCTTTGATTTTGCGGGCCCCGACCGGTGCCTGGGATTGCTGTACCGCGATGCACCGGGCTGGCCCATCAGCATCGGGAGCTGGCACAAGGCGCGAGAATATCTGGAGCGGGCCGATGTGGTCGCGCCAAACTTTCCGGAAAACCAATTGAACCTTGCCGAATCTTATCTGCAATGGCGGGAGGACGGCGAGGCGGGAAAGAATTTGAAAAAATTGGAGTCCACCTGGAACAGCGCCCAAACCAACCTGACCGGGGAGGCCTGGGAAGTAAGCTGGCGCGACTGGGTCAGCCGGCGGATCGCCGCCCGGATCGAATTTCAGAAACTGTTCAAGCGCGTTCCGGGAACGTAACATTTAATCTGGTGCAAAATTGAACGGATGAATTAGACTGTCACTCGAAGCCTGGTAATCAGCATGGCAAAAAAACTTATCGCCGCCTTGACGGACTCCACCGTGTTTTTGCGCGAGTGGATGGTCAATCCGCAGCGGACCGGCTCGGTGGCCCCGAGCTCGCCCAAGCTGGGCGCGGCGATGGCGCGCTGGTTGCCGCGCGATCCCAAAAGCTACGTCCTGGAACTGGGACCCGGCACGGGAGCGGTGACGGAAGCGCTCATCAAGCGCGGCCTGCACGAGGACCGGCTGATCGCCATCGAACACAACGCCAGCCTGGCCAAGCATCTTCGCAAACGTTTTCCGAAGGCCCACATCATCGCGGGTGACGCCTGGGAACTGGACCGGTTGCTGGAAGAACTGCCGCACCCGGTGGCTTCCGTGGGCGCGGTAATTTCCAGCCTGCCGCTGTTGAATTTTCCGAAGGAAAAAGCCGAGCAACTGGTGCACAAGATCCGCACGGTGCTCGACCCACGCGGCCGGTATGTGCAATACAGCTACCAGATCGGCAAGGACCGCACGCGGGGGACGAGCGAGTTCAAGATGATCGCCTCGCAGATCGTCTGGCTGAATTTCCCGCCGGCGCGGGTGAGCGTCTTTCAGAAGTAGGGCAACGGCCCGGGATTTTCTTACGGTTTTTCCGGCACTTCGATCACGTCACCAGTTTGCAGCCAAAGATCAGCGTCAGATGAGCCGCCAGCCACATCAACAGTAAATACTTCCGAACCGCCCAAGCTGCCATTTTTGCGTGTCACCTTTACATGCGACAGGTCGGAGGACGAACGCAGCACGGATTTGGCTTCGGTTTTATCCAATGCCTCCTTCAAAAAGCCTACAGACCAAGAGTCTATTAACAGCGTGGTCGGCTGACCAGCCACGACCAGTTGAACCGTTTTTTGCAGGCATTTGGCAGCGGCCCGGTAGGTATCGGCCGGTCCGTTCGCTTCCAGCCCCCTGATCCTTTCTTGAAAAGTAATGCCGGGGCCGGCAATGCCTGCGGCCAAATTCAACGCTTGAGCCGGGTTGGGTTTCACGGCGTTCAAAGGATGGTTGCTTTCGGGAATCTCGATCACGTCACCAAACTTAACCGGGACATCCAGCGTGCAATCAATGACGTTGCTGTTGTTAAGCAAACTCACTTTTATTTCCTGGGGCTTTTCGCCGGTCTTAAGAGAAGGCCGCCAGATGATCATCCGGCCAAAATCCGGAAACGGCAGTCCATCCCACGCCGCGCGAGTTCCTTGCCCGGCAAAATTAATCTGCTGCAAACTGTAAAACCTGGCCACCGTTTCCAGCAAAGTAAACTGGTTGGCCAGTTTTCCGTCATGAAAGGCTTCGATCGGGTGCGGCAAACCGGCACGTGTGATGCGGATGCGGTTCCAATACGGCAAGTCGTCCAGCGCGCCGTGCCGGCGCAGCAAAGCCGCGAGTTCGGCGGCGCGCTCTTTCTGGACGGCAGAATTTTCAGAACGGACCTGCTGTTCCTTCATCACATCCAAAGGTGTCTGGCCATTCCCCGTGCGCACATTGGGATCCGCCCCGGCGGCGAACAACATCTCAAAAATATTGGTATCGACGAGATGATAGACGGCGTGGTGCAGTGGACGGACGCCATTGCGGTTGCTGACATTGGGATTCGCGCCGTGCTTCAACAAGATGGCCACCGCAGAAACAAAGTTTTGATCCACCGCGGCGCCCAAAGGTGTCCATTCCTGCTCATCCGGGCTGACCGGGTCCACTTTGGCACCGGCGGCCAGCAAGGCCTCGAGAATGTTCGTATCGTGCAGCGCACCAAATAAAAAGGTGTGTTCGTCCGTCTGCGCCCCATCGGGATCGGCCTTGAATTTTAAAAGCAAGGTCACGGTAGACGGCATATCTTTTGATATTGCGACCGCCAATGGCGCTGCGGAACGAGACCAACCCCCAGATGAAAAAACCTGTTGCGCCTGTACATTGGGATTGGCACCGGCCTGCAACAGTTTCTCCACCGACACGGGGTCGTTTCCCAGGATGGCGGCTATCAATGGCGAACCAAAGGTGTCGCCATTTGGATCGGCTTTGGCCGCCAGCAATATTTTGACGATCTCCGGCAATCGCAGCGATGCCGCCGCACTCAACGCACTTCGACCATTGCTGGATTTCAGGTTCGGATCGATACCGGCCTCCAGCAGCGATTGAACCGTTTTTACGTCATCATTTTCGACGGCAGAGTACAGGACGGTGCGGCCTTTTTCGTCCTGCGCGTTGACATCGGCTTTGTTGGCCAACAGGACTTCAATGACGGCCGGATATTTCTTTTCCACCGCCATGAACAAAGGAGTCTTTTTCTGCGAATCTTTTGAATTCACCCCGGCGCCCCGGCGCAGGAGCAATTCGACCATGGTGCGGTTGCCCGCCCAAGCGGCGGTGTTCAAAGGGGTTTTGAAATTCACGTCAGCCCCATGATCGATGAGATAGTCCGCCACCTTGAGCCAGCCTTTGTAGGCCGCGTTGGACAACGGTGTACTGCCGCCTTCAGCGGGGGCGTTGATCAAATCCGGGCTGTTTTGGATCATTTTCTGGATGCGGGCGATCTCCTGATCTTCTTCCGAATCGGCGGGCACTGACAAATCCAACAAATCCGATCTTTTGCCGGATGAAGATGAGGCGGGGAGCTCAGCCCGCAACTTCAAACCCGTCATGATGCCCGTGATCCGGTCTTCGATCTGTTTGTTCAACACGGCCAGCGTTGCATCCACACGGGTGACTTCAATGCTTTGAGGTGAATAGTCCACCGCCAAGGTGGCCCGCCGGGCCTGGCTTTCATTACGTTTCGCCAGCAAATCGTCCAGCGTGGCGTCCGGCGCAACGGTCGGCAGAATTTTTTCCAGATCGGAAACCGGCCGGTCTTGCAATTTTTTGTAGAGTTGGGCCTCCGGATTTTCCACAGCCGACGGCGCCTCCGCCTTTGGGGAATCTGACCGGCTCATGCCCAGGCCGGCCAAATCTTGGCGGCTCAGGGTCGCCAGCGTGGTTTGATCGGAGAAATCGCGGAGGATGCGCTGGTATTGGGCGGCCGCTTCGGCGGTTTTGCCTTGGGCACGATAGCATTCGCCCAGACGGAAGACGGCGGTGGCGGCGAGCTGGCGGTCTTTATCGAATTGCGCGGCGAGCGTTTGGTAATCGGCGATGGCGGCGTCGAGGTTGCGGCTGGCCTGTTCTTCCAAGAGGCCCTGTTGCAAGAGGGCGGTGAGATTGGTGGTTTCGGCGCGCAATAGTGTCGCGGCCAATAAAATCATTCCGATGCACAGTTTTGTTTTCATACCTTGAACGATCCCAGCCTGCCAAAATTTTCCGGCGTCAGTTGTCATGCTTTTGCAAAATCGGAAACATCGAACATTTAACATTCAACTCCCAACGTCCAATCCGGGTGTTCAAGATTGAAGGTTAAATGTCCGGCGTTCATTTCAATTCCATTTTGTAGCCCACGCCGTGGACGGTTTTGAGCCAGCGGGGTTCGACGGGATTTTTTTCCAGCTTGGCGCGCAGGCTGGCGATGTGATTGTCCACGGTGCGCGTGGTGGGGAACGTGGTGTAGCCCCAGACGACATCCAGAAACCGCTCGCGCGACACCGGTTCGCCCTCCGCTTCAGCGAGCAGGCGTAGCATGGCAAATTCTTTCGCGGTCAGATGGATTTCTTTTTTGCCGCGCAGAGCAGTTTGGCGGGCGAGGTCGATTTCCACGTCGCCGAGGTTCAGCTTCACGGCGAAGCCGGTCTGGCGTTCGGCGCGGCGCAGGAGGGCGCGGACCCGGGCGAGCAATTCCTCGGTGCTGAAGGGTTTTACCAGATAATCATCCGCGCCGGCATCGAGGCCGTTCACGCGATCTTCGATCTGGCCTTTGGCGGTGAGCATCAGCACGGGCGCGGTGATGGCGAGGCGGCGCAGTTCGGCGCAAACTTGAAAGCCATCGAGCTTGGGCATCATGACATCAAGCAAGATGAGATCGGGCTTTTCGGCGAGGGCGCGTTTGAGGCCGGTTTCGCCATCGGCGGCGGCGAACACGCGATACCCTTCCCCGCTTAGCAGATCGGCCAGCGCGGTGCGCATGGGGGTTTCGTCTTCGATGATGAGAATACGTTCCATATTTTTAACCACGGATGGAAACGGATGAACATAGATTGAGGGAACCATTTTGATTGCGCATAAGATTGTTCATTCCGTTCGGTTTTTAACGGGCAGTTCAATGGTGAAACGGCTGCCTTTGCCAACTTCGCTCTTCACAATCACACGTCCGCTATGGGCTTCGACGATGTGTTTCACGACGCTGAGGCCGATGCCGACGCCTTGGGTTTCACGGCGCAGTTCGGAACCGAGCCGGTAAAACCGCTCGAAAATCTTTTCGCGCTCGGCGACGGGAATTCCGGGACCGTGGTCGGTGACAGACAAGTTGATGGTTGAGAGTTGATGGTTGATAGGATCGGCGGCGCGTTTAATTTCGATGGTCACTTTTTCACCTTTGGGTGAATGTTTGACGGCATTGTCGATCAGGTTGACCAACGCCTGCTGAATGGCCCGGCCGTCGATGTTCATCTCGAGATTACCGTTCTCAGCGGCGGATGACGAGGTTTCCAGCTTAAGGTTCACACCCTTCTCGGCCGCGTAGGGCTCCATGAGTTTCACGGTAGTTTCCGTCAGGGCGGCCAGGTTGGTCGGTTCGAAATCATATTGCTTGCGGCCCTGCTCGATGCGGGAGAAATCCAGCACGTTCTCGATGAGCGAGGAGAGGCGGCGGCATTCCTGGACGATGAAATGAAAGTATTCACCCTGTCGCGCGGGATCGGGAATCTTGCCGCGCTCCAGATTTTCCGCCATCAGCCGCACGGAGGCGATGGGGGCGCGGAGTTCGTGCGAAACGCTGGAAACGAAATTAGATTTGAGATCGTTGAGCTGTTCCTGGCGCTGGAAGGCGCGACGGGTCGCGAACAAACCAATGAGCGCGGTGAAGGCCGCGCCGATGACCAAGGCGCCAAACAATTTTGCGCGGCGGCGTTCGGCGGCTAACATCTGCGACCGGTTGGTCAGGAAAAATTTGATTTCAAAGCCGGCGGCATCCGGCCGGGAACTGTCCCCGATCAACCCGGCGCCGGTTCCCAGCAAGGACTGGCCGTCAGCGGGGCTGCGGACGGAAGCGGGGCGGAGCGATTTGCCATCGACGGAAACGCTGGCTTCCGCAAAGCCGGGAATGAGAAAACTGTTTTTAAAGAGGGCGTTGTTGAAAATGGCTTCGATCACTTCGCGCGGGATGAACTCGATGCCCTGGCCACGGCCGGAAAACGGAACACCCGCGAGGTCTGCGCCCATGCGGGTGAAGGTCACCGGCTCGCCGAAGGCCAGCGCCTCGCCGGCCGGTCCGTCGGTCCACCGTGTCCAGAAAGCCGGCGGATTCCATTTCTCTTTCAATTCCGGCACGTGCCGCAGGGGCGCAACCCATTCACGCTCTTTGTTCTGAATATCCCAAAGCTGCCGCATGAAGGCGATTTTCTGGCCCATCACCACGCCCAGTTCATTGGTGCGCTTTTCTGCCAAGTCCAAAAGCGAGGGCGCGACAAAAGACGGGGTGTAGACGACCTCGTTCCAAAGGGCCGACGGCCAGTCATTGGTAGTATCCAGCGAACCGTCCGCGTTCAGGCGGGCGATGGGCGGTGTCACGCCCCGCCCCGCCAGCATTTGTTCCAGGGCGATGCTTTGGAAAGACACGCCGGTCTCGGAAAGATCCGGGTCAGAGACGAAAACTCCATAATTGAAAGCATGATACTTCAGCCGCTCCTCAAGGTTGCGGGCCGCGTGAATGGCTTCCGGCGAAGCGCCGCTATTTTCGAACGCTGCGAACTCCGGCTCGCGGGGAGCGCTGGCATCGAAAGTTTTTGGCAAATTTTCCCAGAGCTGCTTTTGCGCGGCGGTCAGGTCGCGAAACCATTTTGGCGGTTCGGGGGCGATGGGAACATCGGGTGGATCGAGCTGGCGGCCGTCTTCCAAGAGGCTGGCGTCGCCGGTGGCGAGCGCGGCCAGCTTGAGCCCCGGATAATCCTGTTCCCAGCGGGCGATGTCCGCCGCGAGTTTTTTATCGGGCGACCTGGTGACGGATGGCTGGCTATTCAGGCGCAAGTTCAGCATCCACATTTTTTGCAACGTGAGGAAACGATGCAACTCGTCGTTGACAGTGTAGCGGAGCACCCGGGCCAGGCTCTGGACGCCCTCCGCCGCCCGTTGGCGGGCATCGCGTTCCGCCGCCGCTTCATCGCGCCGGAACGAGGCCAGGCTGACGGCAACGAGGATCATAACCGGCAGCAAAATCAAAACCGCCTGCCAGAAGAAGGATGGCTTGCGAGGTTTTGAGGTGGCGGGCATGGCTGCGGTTTACCGGACAAGTCTGGAGCAAGGTGGAAACCCAGTTGTCATGGTTTTGCAAAATTTTAACCCGAAGCTTCGGCCGCGATCAGGCATTGATCACGGCCGGGTAGGTGGCGGAAATAAAACAGCGACGCCGGCCGGGCCGTGGTTTTCCCGGCGGGGCCATCATTTTGCCTGACTGGTGACGAGTTGTTGCACGAGGATCTTGAGTTCGTCCAACTGCGATTTCAGGGCGGCATTCTCCGTTTCCAACTTGGCGCTGCGCGCTTCCAGTTTCTGGTTCAGGCCCTGGATGGCGGCGAGTTCCACGCCATCGAATTCCAAGGTGGTGATGCTTTTGTCATCGCGGCCGGGATAGAAGGTGTGCTTGAAGGCCTGGGCCATCGGCCCGAGATGCGGCACCTCGGAATCTTTTTCCCATTTGTAATTCCATCTTTCCACCGGCACGCCGGCGAGCTGGCCGAGAATTTCCTCGCCGTTGACAGCAGTGAAATTTTTCTTGGCGTTTTGATCGGAAAGCGTGGACCAGGCGGTGGCGTTGGGGGCGAGGGCGACACCCGCCGTGCTGCCGGCGTTCGAGAACAACCGGTATCCGCCCGAGGCACGCATCGTCACGGAATTGCTGGTGGCGGAGACGGCGCCGGGAGAATTGTTATCCGACCACACCAGGCTGGCGGTGTTGGTGGCCTGGGCATAGCAACCGAGGGCGGTGGAAAAAGAACCGCTGGCGACCGTCGATCTTCCCATGGCGGTGGAGTCTGCTCCGCTGGCAGTTGTGCTGTCGCCCATCGCGGTGGATTCCGGTCCGCTGGCGGTGGTGCCGTAGCCCATGGCGGTGGAGACTGATCCGCTGGCGGTCGTATTGTCGCCCATCGCGGTGGAGATGGGACCGCTGGCGGCCGTATTGTCGCCCATGGCGGTGGAAATATTCCCGCTGGCGGTCGAGCCGGAGCCCATGGCAACGCAAGCGAGGGCGCTGGCGATCGTACCCTCGCCCATCGCGACGCAAGTATCACCACTGGCAGTTGAGTTGTTGCCCATGGCGAAGGAATAATTACCGGAGGCGACCGTTGAAGTGCCAAAGGTCACACCCAACGCACCCACATCAAACAGGGTGGCGTTCTCCACCAGCACATTGCCCACCACGTCCAGCGCTGCCGCCGGGTGAGCGGTTCCAATTCCCACCCAACCGGCACTTTCCATGCCCACACCTTGCAGGCCTGTGCTGAGAATGGCGAAGCCGTCGGAGAGGCCTCCGCACACCACCACATTTGTTCCCGCAAGGGAAATTGCCGATGGATCAGATATATCGTTCACCCCGTTCAGGCCGGACGTCGCCGTGGCCAGCAACATGGGGGCCGAAGGGTTACTGACATCGACCAATACCGCGTGATCGGTACCGGCAGCCGTTGCTGCCAGCCGGTTGCCGGAAAGAGTCACGAAGTTAACACCGCTCAATGGATATCCGTTTATCCCGTTCCGCAGTTCCGCCAACTTTACCGGACTGGACGGGTTGCTCACATTTACCAAGGTCACCGCGCTGCTATTTACGGAAGCGATAGCGAGCAGATTGCCGGCTAACGCCACCGAAATGACGCCATCCAGATTAGTGTAGCCACCGATGCCGTTGCGCAATTCCGCCAGTTTTTGGGGATTGGCGGGGTCCGCCACGTTCACCAAGGTTACGGCGTTGCTGTAAGGAGAGGCGATCACCAACAGGTTGGCGTTCAAGGCGGTGTTGGTGGCCAGGGCCACGGAGGTGACATTGCCCAGATTCGTGAACGTGTTCAAACCATTGACCATCAAACCACGTAGCACGGGCGCAGCGGGATTCGAAATATCCGCCAACGTCACCGCACTGCTGGCGCTGGCTCCGATCGCCAGCAATTTTCCGGACACCGCCACCGAGGAGGCGCCGCCCAGATAGTTCCAACCGCCCACGCCATTGCGCAATTCCGACAGCTTCACCGGACT
>DASZCA010000362.1:0-22162 GCA_035943555.1 Verrucomicrobiia bacterium | reverse complement strand
GAACCGCGCGCCGTCAAACGCCGGCCCAAACCTTACCCCTTGCTCAACCAACCGCGCCGCCACTTCGTCGAAATCTCCCACCGCAGCAGATACTGGAAAGGCCGACCACGTAATTATCGAGGCCTTAACTAAGGGCCATTCAGGACTGACCCGTCGAATGCGGCGTCCTTGCCGACCGCGCCGGCCTTTAGCATCACAAAAATTTTGACGACGCCGACGAATGTCGTGTTGAGCGCCTCCACGGCGACCAATTGGAGCTATCAACTCCAGTTCCGCGCCAGTCTGGGTGCGGCTTCATCATGGGGCAATGTCGGCCCTGCGGTATCTGGCACGGGTGGAACCGTATTATTGGGCGATACTAGCAATGCGACCAATGCCACCCGGTTTTATCGTGTGCGGGCGCAATGAGCGATGATAAAAAGGTCGACGACCGGCCTGAAATAGTGATGAACTTTGCCATGATTTTTTCGCCCGCGAACAAACGCCATTTCTATGCCGCCATCGGCATGTTGGTGTTTTGCCTGTTGTCGGTTGCGGGGGTGAACGCCCAATCTCCTGGCAACGAGTTTTGGCAGCGGCAAAATATTTACCAGCTTCTTACCGACCGTTTTTTCAACGGTGATCCGTCCAATGACAATGTGGATGGCAATTATGATCCGGCCGGCCATGGCGGAACTTCGGTTCATGGCGGTGATTTTAAGGGCGTTGAGCAAAAGCTGGATTACATCAAGTCGCTGGGCGCGACGGCGATCTGGATTTCACCCGTGGTGCTAAATGTGCGGGGTGAATTTCACGGTTATGATGCGCGTGATTTTTACAAGGTGGATCCGCATTGGGGAACCATGGCGGACCTGCAACATCTGGTGAAGGCGGCGCATGCGCGCGGGATTTTAGTGATCGATGACATCGTGGTGAACCACGGCGGCAATCTTATCGACAGTGCTGATCCGGGGTATCCGGCGTTCAAGTATCCGCCGGATGGTTATCACATGCGTTTCCACAATCCGGCGAAACAATATGCGCCGCCGTTCGACCTCAATGCGACCAATCCGGCGATCACCAACCTGTTTCACAATAACGGTTTCATCCAGGACTACGAAGACACGAACCAACTTGAATTGGGCGAGTTGAGCAGCCTGGATGATCTGCGCACAGAGACGCCGTATGTGCGGGAGCAGATGAAAAAGATCTACGAATTTTGGATCGAGCAGGCCGGGTTTGACGGTTTTCGCATCGACACGGTCAAGCATGTGGAGATGGGTTTCTGGGAGGAATGGTGTCCGGCCATCCGTGAATTCGCGGCCACGCACGGGAAGACGAATTTTTTCATGTTTGGTGAAGTGCCGCATCAATCCGACGTGAAGTGCGGTTCTTACACGGGCACGATGGGGAGCACCAACGGGCCGTTCAAGCTGGATTCGGTTTTGGACTACACGCTTTATTTCAAGGTCGATTCCCTTTTTGCCGCCGCGACCTCGAGTACGCGGCAGATCGCGGAACATTATCGCGCGGTGGCGACGGATTATGACCAGGCGGCGCAGGGGCAACTGGTGACGTTTCTTGATAATCACGACCAGCCGCGTTTTCTGAGCCTCAAGGGCGCGACGGTGGACCGGCTGAAGGTGGCGTTGATTTTCTTGTATACCACGCGCGGCATTCCCTGCCTGTACGCGGGCACGGAGCAGGCTTTTGACGGGGCGAAGGATCCGTGGGATCGCGAGGACATGTTCGCGGGGCAGTTCGAATGGGGACCGTCGCTGGGTGATAACTTCAACATGACGCATCCGCTGTATCAATTGACCGCGAAGTTGAATAATTTTCGGCGGCTCTACCCGGCGCTGGAAACCGGGGTGCAATCCAACCTGTGGAACAACCAGCAAGGACCCGGAATGTTTGCGTACACGCGACAACTCGGAACGCAGAGTGTGTTTGTGGTGTTCAACACGGCGACCACCAACCGGACGCTGCCTGCATGCCCGATCGCCTATCCGGCGGGGACCAAACTGGTGAACGTGCTGAATGAAAGCGAGACCATCTTTGTTCGCGCGGGGGGAAAGACGCCGCCCGTCGTCATGCCGGGGACGTCAGCGAAGATTTTTGTGGCGGCGACGGAAGTTCAACCGTTGAATCCGGTCGTGACGGGTATTTCTCCGGTGCATGATGCAAAAGACATTTTGCCCACGGCCCCGGTGGTGATCCGTTTTAGCAAACCGATGGATACGGCCAGCGTGGAACAAGCGTTTTCGGTGATACCAGTGATGAACGGGACGTTTGCGTGGTCGCAAGCGCACGATGAAATGACGTTCACTCCGGGGCGTGGATTTGCCCCGCGTTCGCTGGTCGCAGTGCGCATCAGTGATACGGCGCGGGCGGCGGGTTCTGATGGCCAATCATTCTACGCGGGGTTTGAAGCGCGATATACTTGCGGCGGGGCGGTACCAGTTCCTTGAAGAGTTTTTAAATTTGCAGGCGACGACAATTTCAACCCCACAGGTTTTGGGGGGTGGGCAAATCTCACGGGAGGGGCGATGATTAACGGCAATGACCCCAAGCCGTTTCACGAATCACGATCGTTTCCCTTCCATGCCCCTTCAACGCCGGTAATCAATCAGAAGCCTGCAAATCATGAAAACTAACCCTGCAATCATTCTTCTCTCCGCCTGCCTGCTTGTGTCAGGCCGGTTTGACGTCCACGCGGTCGGCAATGCAGCGCAAACTGGCTGGACGGGCGGCAGCAACGCCCTTTGGAACAATGTCGGCAACTGGACGAACGGTACGCCAAACACGACGACCAACAGCACAGGCAATGCGGCGCGGATTTTAAACTTCGGTCCGCTGGGCAATGCCCGTCCCTTGAGCACGAATGACATGCCGGGTTCAACCGGTGTGAGTTTGAACCAGGTTTTTTTCAATGCCGGGGCGACGAATTATGCCATTTATCTTTATCCTGGTACGAACATGCCCACGCTGTTCGATTTCAACGGGCAGGTTCCGAAATTTGAAAATGATTCCACGAATCTTCAACTCGTGGACATGCCGTTCAAGCTGAGCGGTAACAATGGCGGCGGAGCAGGGGAGATCGATCCCAGCCAGGGCGATATTTTTCTGACCACGAACGCCAATCTCACCCTGTTGTTGAATACGCAGCTCCGGTTTTTCGGTTCAGGCGGGCATGTGGTCACACTGAATGGTCCGATCTTCGGCGGCACCACCAATTCCTGTGCGCTCCAAGGCAGTGCGTCGGCAGGGGCGAAGGGGCCGTTTGTCATTTTTGGGAACACGAATTCTTGCACGAACACATTTATCAACGGAGGCACGGCGCGGCTGGCGGCGGCCAATGTCACCACGAATCTCATTCTTCTGGGCGATACGACGGCGACAACGGTGACGCCGGCGACGTTGCAAATGGACAACGGGTTGGCGAACAACAGCCCCGTGTCGGTGCGGTTTGGCAGCAGCACGGTACGGACCATCGGGAACACGACTTTTGGCAGCGGGACGGCGGTGTTCAGCGGCACGATCACTTTGGGCACGAACCTGACCGCGCAGGCGGATCCTGCCGGCGCGCTGGAACTCGATGGCAATTTTGATTTTCAAAATCCGGCCGGGGTTGGGGCGCATACGCTGACGGTTGCCGGAGCGGGAAATACTTTGATCACGGGCAGTTTCACCAACGCCACCACGGGCAGTTCGGTGCTGGCCAAAACCAATTCGGGAATCTTGACGCTCGCAGGGACGAACAATGGCATCCGCGTTTTGTTCAATCACGGCGGCGGTGTGATCAGCATCACGAACGCCGTTGCCATCGGCGTGCCGACGGGGGTGAACTTTCCGGATAAATTCAATTTCACAGCCAGTGCCGTGTTGAGCGTGACCAACAGTTTCACGCTGGGGCGCAATGCGACCGGCGCGGATAATGCGGGTTTCCGCATCGCGGGCGGCAGCACCGGAACATTTGATGTCGCGGCGGGCAGCACGCTGACGGTGGATGGGCCGGTCATTGACATTCCCACGACAGGCTCCGGCAGCCTGGCAAAATCCAGCAGCGGGAAATTGGTGTTACAGCAGCCAAACACTTACAGCGGTACCACCACCGTCAGCAACGGTGTGCTGGCCTTGAGCGGCAGCGGTTCGATCAGCAACACGCCGAACATCCTCCTCGCGACGGGGGCGACCTTTGATGTTTCCGCCCTGGCATCGTTCACGTTGGGTTCCAGCCAGACGCTTACCGGCAACGGGGCAACGGTCGCGGGCACTGTGAATCTGAACATCGGCTCACTGGCGTTGAACTATACAAGCGGTTCGCCGAGCCTGCAGATCACCAACGGCGCATTGAATTTCAACAATGGCCCGGTAACTGTGACCGTGGGCGGTTCGGCGCTGGCTGCCGGGAGTTACAAGCTGGTCACCGCCGGCGCGGGTGGCTCGGTTGCCGGTGCGGTGGCTTCCTCAAGCCTGACGGTCAATGGCGCGGGCGTGGCCAGCGGGGCACTGGTCAGCCTGAAGATTGTGGGCGGTGAATTATTTTTGATCGTCAACCACGCGCCTGTTGCGACGGCGATGACCAGCACGCGCAATGCGGGAATATCCAGCTTGAAAATTGCCCTCAGTGACCTGGCAACCAATTGGACGGATGCGGATGGTGATGCGATCTCGCTGGTCAGTGTCGGCGCCAGCACGAATGGCGTCACGGTCACGACCAATGGGGGTTTCTTGCTATACATCAACAGCAACAACGTGAATGACCAAGTTGGCTACACTATCGCTGACGCGCAGGGGGCGACGGCGACCGGCGTGGTGAATATCGTGGTGAACCCGGTTGTGAACGGCCAGTTGCAGGGTATCGGTGTGATCAGCGGATCGTCGACTGTTTCGTTCGCGGGCATCCCCGGCTACACCTATGGCATTCAACGTTCCACCAACCTGCCGGTGTGGCTGACCATCTGGACGACCAACGCGCCGTCGAACGGCCTGTTCAACTTCACGGATAATTTTACCGATCTGGGTGGCGTGCCGCCGGCGTCGGCGTTTTACCGGTTAAGCTGGCAGCCCTGATTCGGACGCGCCACACTCTATTAATGAAAATACTCCCCATTATTTTGTGCAGCTTGATCGGTTTGGCCGCCGTACAAGCATCGGCCGAAACCACCAACCGTCCGCCGGTCCGGGTGGCGATGTATGGGCTGGTCCATGGTCATGCACGCGGCTTTGTTCCGCGCGTGATCAACAATCCGGAGGTGCAACTCGTCGGCATCATCGAGCCGGACCAAAAGGTCGCGGCGATTTACGCGAAGCAATTCAAGCTGGGCACGAATCTGTTCTATCCCAGCCTCGCGGCCTTGCTGGCCAAAACGAACGTGCAGGCGGTGGCCACGTTCACCGATACGTTTGATCATGGGCGGGTGGTTGAAGAATGCGCGGCGCACGGGATTGATGTCATGATGGAAAAGCCGCTGGCGGTGAACATGAAGCAGGCGCGCGCCATGGCGGCGGCCGTCAAAAAAAGCGGCATCCAGCTTATTGTGAATTATGAGACCAGTTGGTATCCGGGAAATCATGCGGCGTATGATCTGGTCTGCGTGAAGAAAAGTTTGGGCGACATCCGGAAAGTGGTGGTGCACGACGGGCACCAAGGACCAAAGGAAATCGGCTGCCAGCCGGAATTTCTCGCGTGGCTCACCGATCCGGTGCTCAACGGCGGCGGTGCTTTGCCGGATTTTGGTTGTTACGGGGCTGATTTAATGACGTGGCTCATGCAAGGTGAGCGGCCCACCTCGGTGTTTGCGGTGACGCAACACATCAAGCCCGATCTTTATCCCAAGGTGGAAGACGAGGCGACAATCGTCATCACCTATCCGAAAGCGCAGGCCATTCTCCAGGCTTCGTGGAACTGGCCGTACAACCGCAAGGATATGGAGATCTATTGTCAGAATGGTTACGCGCTGGTGCCGCATAGCGACACGCTTCGCGTGCTCAAGGGCGCACAGATCGAAAATGAAACCACGACGACGATCGCGCCGCTGACCGGGGCGCAAGCCGATTCGGTTCCCTATCTGGCCGCCGTGGTGCGCGGGAATATCAAGCCGACCGGGCTTTCATCCCTTGCCGTGAACCTGATTGTGACCGAGATTCTGGATGCCGCCCGGGAGTCAGCCGCGACCGGCAAACGGATTGATTTGCCGGCGATACCGGCGTGGTCTGAATGAAATTTTTTACATTACATCGATTATGCGATTTGGGATGCGAGAGCACCACCTCTCCCCGGCCTTCTCCCCCGCTGCGCGGCGGAGAGGGAGCCAGAGGCTTCAAGTTTAAGAAACATTTCTGTGGAGCATGTCGATTGTCAAAATTCAGTTGCCGTCAATTGGTGCCAGTTTTATTGGTTTTGCTCTACGGTTTTTTTGCGGTGAACTCTAGCGCCCAGTCCAGCCGGACGGGCATGGGGGCGATACCTTATTCGGGCACCGGCGGTTCGGGGGTAATGTTTCGCGTCTGGGCGCCGGATGCGACGAGTGTGACGGTCGAGGGGGATTTCAATGGCTGGAGCGGCACGGCCAACCCGCTGGTCAAGGAATCCGCCACAACCGGCCTATGGTCGGCGGATGTGCCGGCCGCGCTCAATGGCAGCCAATACAAATACAAACTCAACGGGTCTTTGGTGAAGATGGATCCGCGTTCGCGCAAAGTGGTCAGTTCGGCGGGCAATTCGATCGTGTACGATCCGAACGCGTTCAATTGGGGAGGGGACACACGGTTGCCGGTGACCGTGTCGAATCTGGTGATCTACGAGCTGCACGTCGGGGCGTTTTATGATTCAACGCCGGCTTCGGGCGGGCCGGGCAAGTTTTCGGACGCGATCACCAAACTGGATTATCTGGCGAGCCTCGGCGTTGGCGCGGTGGAATTGATGCCGGTCGCAGAATTTCCAACGGATAACAGTTGGGGATACAATCCATCGGACGTGTACGCGGTGGAAAACTCGGGTTACGGCGGACCGGACGGCTTAAAAAGCTTCGTGAAAGCGGCACACCAACGGGGCATCCGCGTGTTGCTGGATGTGGTCCACAACCATTACGGCTCGGGCGACCTGGACATGTACAGTTTCGACACCGGCACGGGGCCGAGCATTTATTTCTATACGGCGAGCGGCATCAGCACGACGCCGTGGGGGCCGCGGCCGAATTATTCCACGGACGGTGTGAGGTCGTTCATCATCGACAGCTTTCGCATGTGGATGGATGAATGCCATGTGGATGGTTTCCGTTGGGACGCCGTCGGGGCGATCCGGCAGTATGATAACGGGAGTGGGACCTACATCGGCATCCCCGATGCGGATTCCCTTCTCCAATATATCAACTCGACGGTGATCCACTCGGATCATCCCGGGGCGATCAGCATCGCCGAGGATGATTCGGGTGGAATGAATTTCGACAGCACCTGGGCGGTGAGCTACGGCGACGAGGTGATCAACGAGATGACGCAAAGCTCGGACAGTTCGCGCAGCATGGCGAACTTGAAGGGCAGCATGGACGGTTCGGGCTTTGGCCGCGTGCTTTATTCAGAAACGCACGATCTGGTGGGCGCGCTCAACGGGTCGGGTGCCCAACGGTTGCCGGTGCGCATCCAGTCCTCCAGCCCGGCCAGTTACTTCGCGCGCAAACGGTCCATGATGGCGGCGGCGATTGTGATGACGACACCGGGCATCCCGCAGATTTTCATGGGGCAGGAACGGCTGGAAACCAACCAGTTTGCCGACAGCTCGCCGTTGAACTGGAGTCTCGTCACCACTTATAGCAGCGTATGGAATTTTTATCATGACATGATCCGGTTGCGCCGCAACTTGGACCGCGTCAGCCCCGGGCTGACCGGGCCGAACATCTCGTGGCATGTGACGGACGACACGGCCAAGGTGCTGGCGTATCATCGCTGGGGCGCGGCGCCCAACGACCAGGTGATGGTGGTGATCAATTGTTCCAACAAGCCGCTCACGAATTATGTGGTCAGCGGATTTCCCGCCAGCGGCACCTGGTATGTAAACCTCAACACAGACTGGCCGATCTACGGTTCTGATTTTGAAAACAAAGGTGCAAGCCAAGTGCAAGTGTCTGGTGGCAACGGCAGCATCACGTTGGGGCGTTACAGCGTGCAGGTGCTGTCCCGCCTGTCGCTGGCCAATACGAATGCCGTGGCGCAGTTTGCCGGCATCCAAGCCGTGGGAACCAATTTTATGTTGAACTGGACGGGCGGACAGGCTTATCAACAAATCCTTTTACAAAGCACCAATATGGCCGGACCTTGGATGCCCGTTTATACCAATGCACCGCCGACGGCCGTGACCAATTCCCTGAGCATTCCCATCACCGGGAACGGATCGAGCTTCTTCAAGATCCAGACCGGTCCATGAAATTTTTTCGGCATTTTTTCTTCGGTGGATTGGTGGCGACGATTTTGTGCGTCGCAGCGTCCCCGGCCAAAGCCCAGATTTTTGCTTATGACGACGCGGGCAATGGCGTGGTTTGGACCAATAATCCCGTGGGTGTCGCTGCGCAAACGTGGACGAACGGCATGAACACGGGTTTTGGCTGGGCGACGCCGTGGGTGCTGCTGCAAACGGTGCGGGATAACACGCACCAGAACTATGCGGGGTTTTATAATGGCAACGGCAGTGCCATCGCCACTGCCAACAGCAGTTCGTGGGGCATGTTTGCCAACGGGAATTACGACGGCGTGAAGCCGCTCTACAACGGCACGAACAAAGCGATGGCGGTGCGCGGTTTTGCTTCGCTGACCACGAACCAAGTCTTCAAGCTGCAATGGCTCACCAAGGGCATCGCCTCGGGCGGCACGACGAACAATCGTGGCGGGTTTGCGTTGCGGAACGGCGTGGCGACGAACAGCTTTTTGGATTACGACACGGGATCGCGGCTTGATTTTTATTATGCCGCCAGCGGCGGGAGTTTCTTGATCCGGGATGGCACCGGCATCACGGCGACGGGTTTGCCGTTCACCAGCGCAGGCTATAATTGCGAATTCACGCCTCAAGCGGGCAATTTGTACCGGTTGGTCATCCGCAACGTGGCGGACAACAGCGTGGCTTACATAGCGGATGGGCGGCCGCTGGCGGGGACGGGCACCATTGACAGCGTGGCGTGTTACGATCTGCAATGCCAGGACGGTGATCAGAATTTTAACCGGATGCAGATTGTTTCCACGTCGCTCATTCCGCCGATCATCGCGAATATCCAGCCGACGAATGGGAGTTATTTTGTGAGCCCGGCGAGCAAGGTTTCGTTTGAAGTGGATTCGCAGGCTTCGACCGTCAGCGGGGGCGGCATCACACTTTTACTGAACGGTGTGGCGCAGACGCTGGCGTTCAATATGAACGGGGGCACGCGGCAGTTGCTGGTCACGAACACGGCTTCGTTGGCGACGAATGTCACTTACAACGCGACCATTATCGCCACGGATGCCAATGGCAATGCGGTGACGAATCTTTTTGGGTTTAACACCCTTCAAACGAACTCGCTGTGGTTGGATGTGAAAAGTTATGGCGCGGCCGGGGATGGCGTCACGTCGGATACGGCGGCGATCCAATCGGCCATCAATGCCTGTCCGGCGGGCGGATTTGTCTGGCTGCACAACGCCACGTTTTTCTCCGGCACGATCAGTTTGAAGAACAACATGACGTTATTCATCGATCCCACGGCCACGTTGCTTGGCAGCGGGTCGGCCGGGGATTATCCCACGCAGTCGCCGCCGTTGAGCAACAGCCAGTTGTTGAATTGCCAGCGGGCGCTGGTCTATGCGCAGACTTGCACCAACTTGACCATCACCGGCGGCGGGACGATCAACGGCAATGGCCGGGCGAATTTCACCAGCGGCGTGGAGGCGACACGGCCCATCGCGATCTGGCTGGCGGCGTGCAACCAGGTGAACCTGCAAAACATCAACATCGTGGACGCGAGCATGTGGACGGTGGTGCCGATGCAGACGGATTTTCTGACGGTCAGCAATATCACGATCAACGATGACGGGCTGGGCGGTAACCGCGATGGCATCGATCCGGTGGATTGCTGGCACCTGACCATCGCCAATTGTGCCATTGATTCAGGAGACGATTCCATCTGCCTCAAGAGCGGTAACAGCCGTGGCGTGAACGATGTGTTAGTAAAAAATTGCACGGTCACGCGGTCGCAATCCAACGGGTTAAAATTCGGCACGGCGAGTTCGGGGCCGTTCACGAACATCACGTTCCAAGATTGCACGCTGCAGAATGTTTCACACTCGGTGATGGCGGTGGAATCGGTGGATGGTGGTGCGATCAGCGGGGTGACTTTCCAGCGGATCATTTTTTCTGGCTGCCAGAACGCCATCTTCATCGTGCTCGGCAGCCGGAGTGGCGCGACTGTTGGCAGCGTCAACGGCATCACTTATCGCGACATAACGGGTTCCGGTATGACGGATACGCGGGGCAGCCCGATCATGGGCCAATTCACGAATGGTGTGACGTCGTACGTGAAAAACCTGCGGTTCGACAACGTGAATATTTATTACAAAGGCGGGCTGAATTTCATCCCGACCGATCCGCCGGTGGAATATACGGGACAATATCCGGAGAACACCATCTGGACGAATTTGCCGGCGTATGGCTATTACTTGCGGCACGCGACCAATGTGGTTTTCACGAATTGTTTTACGGGAGCCACTCCAGGCGATGCCCGGCCTTGGATGGCGAATGCGGATGTTTTGGGGTTGAAGGTGTATGGGCCGGTATTAAGCCAGGTGACTGGTCCGACCGGACAGGTGTTGCTGTGGAAATATAATTTTGTGCTGCAATCGGCGGCTGCCGTGAACGGGACGTACGCAGATGTTGCCGGGGCGCCAGATCCTTATACGAATGGGATTGCTGGCGGGCAGAGGTTTTTCCGGTTGAGGCAGTAAGGGTGGTGAAAATATTCTTTTTAGGAGTTCTGAAGCAGGCTGAGGTGGAAAGAATCGCGTGAGCGCCACCTCTCCCCAGCCCTCTCCCTCGCTGCGCGGCGGAGAGGGAGCCGAGGCGTCAGCTTTAAGAAGGTTTTTATGCAAAATATGAAAGCACTTGCCTGGCTGTGGAAATAAAAAAGCCCCGGAGGAATCCGGGGCTTTTTTGTAACTGCAAATCATTTCAGCGGCGACGGCGGATGGCGTACAGCAGAACCATGCCGCCCGTGGCCAAGGCCATGGTGGTCGGCTCGGGAACCGGGGTGGTGGTATAAGTGGCGAATGAGGTTTGGGTGAAAGTATTCCAGCCCTGGGTGCCGGAGTCATTGCCGGCAATGGCTTCCGTGGAGCGAAAGCCGCTGTCCGACGTGTAGGTGCCAAACAAATTGAAGCTTTGACCCGCACCCGGGGTCAGGCCGATGGAAGCGAGGCTGATGGAAAATGTGAACGACGCTGTGCTGCCGGTGCCGGCACCGGTCGGGCTGAGATTGGCGCTGGAGACAAAGGGTAAACTGTTGGCGCCACCATTGGCCAAGCTCCAGAGGCCGCCAAAACTGTCGTTCTGGGGTCCCAAAGCGATCGCATAGTCCGGGGCAAAGCCGCCGGCGAAAGTCATCAGGCTGCGGTTGGAACCGCCATCAAAACCAGAAATGGATTTACGCGAACCATCGTTGGAATCGGCAAACCCCGATGTGTCGGCAAAGCCGCCGGCAACGGAGTCGATATAAATGACCAAGGTATCGTTGAAATTGGCGGATCCACGGGTGATAGTGCCGGACAGGGTGGTACCGTTGTCTGTCAGGGTAAGACTACCAGTGCCAACAACGCCGCCGAAACCGGTGTTGCCGTTGCCAGAGTAAGTGGTGGCCAAGGCGGAGATGCCAAACGACATCACAGCGATGCCGGTTGTGAGCAGGATTTTGGGAGTCATAGGGTTAGTAGTTATTTAATCAAAATGATGGCGATTTGCCTACCCGCATGTTTGTGCGGTCAAGGGATGAGTTGGACTTTAAAATATTGGGCGGAATTGGTCGGATTGTTGGTAAAGGTGAGGGTGGGGATGGTGGCGGTGACCATACCGCTGTAGGCGGTGAAGGGCAAGGCGAGATTGGTCGTGGACCAGACGCGGTAGGTTAGGCCGGAGATGCTTGACCAGTTCAGGAGGTTGGGGGTGGTCATGCTGGCCACCGGCACCCAGGCGGGATTCAGGAGGAGGATACCCGTACTGGTATTGCTGGCGGGGCTTTCGATGCCGGCGTTGTTGACGGCGGTGAAGGTGGCGTAGAGCCGGACGCCAAAAGTGTTTGTCACGCTGAGGGTGGTGCCATTGACGATGCCGCTGAAGACATTGGAGCCGCCAGGGGTGGTGCCGACCCAAACGTGATAACCGCTGACGCCGCCCTCGGTATCCGTGACGGTCGGCCAAGAGAAAGTGACGTTGTTGGCGAAAACGTAGTTATTGGTCGAGCCAGTGGCCGGAGCGACGGGGGCGGGCGGCGGGGTGACGTCGTACAGTTTCAGATATTGGGCTTCGAACGGGCTGGTGGTCCAAGCGCCGTTGGAGGCGGGGACGGGATTGAGTGAGACATAGACACCATTCGCCAAGACGTTGCTGCCGGCGATGCCGCCGCCCCAGAGCCAGACGTTCCGGCGGTTGCCATCGATGGCGGTGTAGGCGGAAATGTTTTTCACGTTGTAGATGCGGGCGGGCTTGATGCCGAAGAGGTTGGTGCCGTTCTGGGTGATGTTGACGTCAAAGTTGCCGGCTTGCGTATTGTTGCGGTCAAGGGGTGTGAAGGCGAAGACGACGTCGTTGAAATTGGGCGCGCCATTGGCGGTGACATATTTTGCGACGGAAAAAATATTAGCCTGGGGTGTTTCGCTGCCGGTCTGGTTGAGATAATAGCGACTGGAACTCCGGAGGGCGGGGCTGAAATTGCGTGCCTGGTTGATGCCCGCGTAGACGGGCCAGAGCTGGTCGAGGGCGTAAGTGCGGTTAGCAGGTTTTAAAACCGGCTGCAGGGAGTTATATTTTTTGAAATTCGGGATGTTTTTGCCAAAGTTCAGTTCGTACTGGTCAAAACCGAAGGTCGTGGAAATGCCCAGTTCTTCGCCGTAAAAGGTCATGGGCGCGCCGTCGATGGTGCCACAGGCGGCGTAACGGATGAGCGCGAGGTACGGGTCGCTGTAAGTTTCCTCATCGTGCGAGGTGTTGTTCAACAGGACGAGGCTCTGGCCGTAGGAGCTGCGACGGGCATCGAAGGCATTGCGGTAATCACTGGCGGACGCGGCGTTTTGCAGGTCGAACAGGAGGCTTTCGTTGAGGATGTCGAAATGGCGGTTGGAGCGATAGGTCACGGCACCGCCATCGAGCGATTCGGTCATGAACACGAAATCCCATTTGCGCGAGCGGACTTTGTTGATGATGTATTCCCAGCATTGGGGCGGGAGACCCTGGCCGAAATCGGCGCGCACACCGTCGATGCCTTTGAAGGTTTGATTTGCAGGCGTGCCGACGGGGCAACCGGTCTTGTCGAGCCAGTAGAGCAGGGAATCGGCGAAATACCTCCAAACATTCTGGGTGATGCCGTCAAAGTTTCCGGTGGACGTGGAATAATCGAAGGTGTCGCCTTCGTTGAGGTAATTGCCGTTGTCCGCGGGATTCTGGCAGACCAGCGCGGAGTAGCGGCCGAAGTAGACATCGTGGGTGTCGGTGAATTTTCCGAAGTCGCCGCGATCGGGGGCGATGGCGACGTTGGCGGCGCTGCTGGCACGTTCACAATAATCATTGCTCAAGGAATAGAAACGCGCCTCCCGATTGCGGATCTCATCGGTCGTGGCGGCGTTGGTGGCGAAGTAGTAGACACCGCTGGCATCCAATTCGGCGTCGAAGGCGGTGTGGTTGAAAGGTTCATCCAGCATGACGTTGATATTGGCGGCATCGGCAGCAGCGACAAAGTTGGTGAATTCCGCCATCGCTGCATCGCGCGTGTTGGCTTTGCTAAGGAGCGGATTGACCTGAAAAAAGTTTTTCACGGCGTACGGGCTGCCCACGGAGTAAGGCTGGCCGGTATCGGGGTCGGTCTGGCGACCGTCGATGCCGATGGGGTGGATGGGCTGGAACCACAGCCAGTTCACGCCCAAGTTTTGGACGTACTGGAGGTTGAAGCGATTGGTGGCGGCATCGTATGGCTTTGAGCCCGGGCCGTTGTAGAGATCGGTGAAGGTACTACGGTCGTTCTGGCCGGAGCCGTCGGCATCGATGTTCATGGCGTTCAATTCGTACATGACGATATTGCGCGCCTTGGTGGGGGTGACGACGATGGCATGATCGCGACGGCTGGTGCTGCCGCCGGAATACCAGAACCAGGCGGGATTGCCGACGACCTTGAAGCGGGCGGTGAGGCGGTAGGCGCCGCAATTGGTGGCGTTCAGCGTGAGCGAATACTGGCCGCCGCCGAGGTTGGTCATGGGGTAGGCCTTGTAATAATTGTTGTCATCGCCAGCGGGGATGAGGTTGCCATCGGGCGGGACGATGCCGTCCTCGATGCCGTCGCCGTTGGCATCGAGCGCGGCGCGGTTGCGGCGGTTGAGGTTGGAAAATATTTCGACATTGGTGACGGTGCCGGCGTTCGGGGAGAACAGCAGCGTGAACGGAATGGCGTCATTGTTCAGCTCGTTCACGAAGACGTGAGTGGTGGTGTAGTCCGCATTGACACCGTTGACGGTCAGGACGGGCGTGCCGATGACGTTGTTAGTTACAGCGAAAGTGAACGGACTGGCAGACGCGGTATTGGAAGAGTCGGTGGTGGAACTGGCGGCGTTGTTGCCGTAGAGCCAGGTGTTGGTCACGCCGCCGTAGCCATCGAACGTGAGCAGGAAAAAATATTGGACGGTGTCGTTGGCGTTGAACAGCGAGCCGTTGAGCGGGGCCTGCCAATATTGGTTGGCCGAGGTGTTGGAATAGAAAGAAAGGTTGGTGCTGCTCCACGCGGTCTGGGCGGCGGTCTTGTAATAGAGCGTGCCGCCGGTCTGGTTGCAGAGCTGGACGCCGTTGTTGTATTTCCAGACGCCGGTATAAAAGGTGATGGCGGTGGTGGTGCCGATGGCGAACTCGGGATTGCGCATGTTGAAGCCGAGGTCGCTGGCGTCATCGGGAATGTGCCAGGCGTTGGCGAGGGCGGCGACGGCGCGGAAATTGAGGCTGACGAGGATGGTCGCGAGCAGCAGAGCAGTCCGGCGGCAGGACGCCAGTTTGAAAGGGTTCATGGATTTATTTTAACGCGCATCACGGCACCATCTCGATCTCGTAGAACTTCTGCGGCAGCGGGTTCGGATCGTAGAAGAACGTCGAGGAGCCGGAGCCGGGGATGGTATCGCTGATGGGGGCAAACGGCAGCGTCAGGTTGGTGGTGGCGAGTACCTGATAGTTTAAACCTTGTGCGCTGTCCCAAATGACGAGCTGGTTGTTGTTGCCGAGGCCGGAGATGCGGAGCAGTGGGGCAACGGTGACCAGGCGCACGTCGCTGATGGGCGTGATGGCATTGGTGTAAATGATCTGGATGAGATTGGTGCCGAGCGGTGGATTGTTCCAATTATATTCAATGGCTTTCAGGCCCGGGCAGGCGGAAATGCCGCTGACCGGTTGGAGAATGTAGGAGGACTGCGGCTGGAGCACACCGTTAATGAGGATGTTAAAATTGGTCTTCAACGACGTGAGCGATGAACTGAAGCAGGCTTTGAGGAGATAAGTCTGGTTGGTGCTGTAGGTCAGGACCACGCCGTTGGTGAGGGGGCTGGCGAAAGAAATGATCTGCTGGGGCGCCAGCGTATTGACGGTGCGGGTGAGGGTGGTCAGACGGTTGGGATAAACGGCGGTGGCAAATTCCTTGAGGCGCACGTTAATGGTCGCGGTGCCGCTGATGGGAACGTTGGTGTAGACGAAACGAAATTCCTGCGGGTACGCGGGATATTGCGCGCTCAGAGTGGCATCGGGCGTGACAGAGGTCGCGGAGGCGTAGACGGGGACGCCGTTGGAACTGCCGTTGCCGAAGGCTTTGCCGGTATTGGTGTCATCGTTGTTCGGATCGCCGTCCTGGATGTTGAAATCCACGCCGGTGACGGTGCTGTCTGCGCGGACGACCACGGTGTAGGTGCTGCCGGTGATGTTCGCGCCATCGGCGGACGGGAAGGCGATCACGCCGGTGGGCAGCGCGCCGTCATAATAAAACGTCTGGAGAAACGTGTTGAAAACGGAAGACTGGTTGGTGCGCGGCAAGAACGTGCGGGTGCGGATGATGTGAAAGCCGGGCTGGAGGCCGATGACGGTGTTGCTGGGGTTCAAGTCGTTGTGCAACCAGACGGTGGCGGTCTTGGGATTGAAATTGGTGATGGCCATCTGCGTGAGACCGTAGAGTTTCGAGCCGGTGGATTCGCTGTCCGCGATGGTGGCGATGCTGGAATTGCCCGCGCTGCCGCCGCTGAAGAGGCCGACCTTGTAGCGCACCTGAGTGCCGTCGGCCTGGGCGGGGATGGTGCATTTCCACCAATCAATGGTGCTGGTGGCGCTATCGTGATTGGCGAAGTGGCCTTGGACGACCTGCGTGGTGCCTTTGCCGGTGCCGAACGCGCCTTCGGGATTGGAACCATCGATGGTGTAATAGAGATAGCAGCTGTTGATCTGGAACTGGTAACCGACTTTCAAATAGATATCGACGGACTGGCCACCAACGGGACTGAACGGCATACGCTGGGTCGCGGTGTTATTCGGGGAGAGGGCGGTGTTGGTGGCCGCCGGATCATGGTAGACGAAGGCGGCGGTCTGATTGCTGATGCCCTGGCCGGTACCCGCGCCGCTGACGATGGAACTGCCGCCACTGACGGTGTAGTAATAGGTTTCCGCGCCGAGGGAGACGATGTTGTTGCTCAAGGTGTTTTTCGCGGCGAATTTTTCCGGACCATTGCGGAACTGGAACGCGGCCTGTTCGTAACCGAGGTAGACATCGGTGGCGTAGCCGGGTTTGTTATCGCGCAGGTCGAGATAATTGGTGGGCGCGGTGCCGTTGAAGGTGAGCGGGCCGAGGCCCATCTGGCTGTTAAGATCAATGCCGCCATCGAGCTTGACCAAGGTGTTCACGGCGGAAGCGTCGCTGCGGGCGATGATATCGAAGTTCCCATTGGTGACGACAGGAATGTCGATGGCATAAGTCATATTGGTGACATGGGTGCCGCCAATGACATTGCCGGTGGGGTCCACGCTGCCGCGCATCTTGAACGGAAAAACCGGATTGTAGTTGGTGTCACCATTTGCGCCGTCGGTGCGTAGAACGGTGATGTGGGGCACTTCGATGCCGCCTTGTTTGAGGATGATGGCGTTGGTGGAGACGTTGGCGCGGCTGGCCTCGGGCCATTGGTAGCCGTACATCATCCATGCACCGCTGGGGCAGTTCAATTCGATGGCGCCGCCGCCGGTGGGAATGGTCTGGCTGCCGACGTAGATCAGGCGTTGAGTAGGATCGCTGGCGCTGACGCTTGCCTGGGCGGCGGAGAGGCTGGTGGTAGCGGCGTGCACGAGAAGTTTTTGGTAGGCGCGGCCACCGGTCGGCGAGGAACTGGCGAGTTGTACCAGCACAGAGCCGGGCGGGAAACCGACGGCGAGACCGACGTTTTTGGAGTTAGAAATGGAAACACCACCGTAGTAGCCGTCGAACGTTTGGCCAACGCCGTCATCGAAGGTGATGTCGCCGGGAAAACTGGTTTTGGTGTTGATGACGCAGAGCGCGACGCCCTGATTTTGCGCGCTGGTGCCTTCACGATAATCGTAGCGTTCGAAGGCGATGATGTTGGCATCGCTCCAGCGCGGATTGGTGCCGCCGCGGGCGAGCTGGTTGTGCAGATACATCGTGTCCGGCATGGAGTTGTCGGAAAATTCGCCGAGATAATTTGCGTAACTGACGACGGGCGTGCCGCCGGAGGAATTGTGGTTGAAGCCGTCAGAGTAAGTCATCGGCAGACCTTCGCGCATGAAGAGGTAGGCATCTTCAAGGGAGAGGTTGGCGTTGAACCCGTAATCTTGGTTCATCGGGAAATTGACGGCTTGAGCGGCGCTGAAATTGCCGGAACCATCGCAATTGGAATAGTTAGGAAAATAATCGCGTCCATCCATGCCGGCGAGCGAGGAACCACCGGTGAAGGAATTATTCAATTGCGAGTAGAGCGGCTGGTTTTGCAGGCGCATGCCGGACTGGAGATAATCCACGAAAGGAGGGGCGGGCGAGACATGCTCACCGAAAATCATGGCGTCGTTGCGAGGCGCCTCGGTGTTAAAAAGGCTGTTGCGGTTACCATCAGTTTCGACGTAGCCGTTGCCGGTGACGTTGGTGCCGTAGCCGTGGACGTAATCGTACATCGCCTGGATGGCGCCAGTGTAGCCGGTGAACGAGGAGTCATCGTTCTGTCCGGTTTCAGCGCCGAAGAAGCCGACGGGGACGTGCTTCACGGCATCAAGGCGGAAGCCATCGCACTTGGTCATGTAGACCGTCCACGCCACGGCGCGATCAAGGTAGTCTTGCACATATTCCGCAACGGGCTGGCCATTGCCATCAAAAGGATGGTAGTTGCCGCCGATGGCCGGAAGGTTGGTGTCCATATAGAGATCCGTGCGGCCGGGGAAACGGACAAAGCGCGGTTTGGTGATGGTGTTGCCGACGTTGTTGCCGAAATTGTAGTTCACGGTGCCCGGTTCCTGAGCGAGATCGATCAAGCCCAAGAGCGGCTGGTTCTGGACGACGGAGGTGGTGCACCAATACGGATCGCCGATGGAAGGCCAGTTGTTGTAGCCGCCGCTGACGGTCTGGAGATGAAAATCTTGCGGGATGAGGCCGGGATAATAATTGGTGACGGTGCCGGAACCGGGATAGCCGGGGACGGTGCTGGAACGGTGGTTCATCACGTTATCGAAATAAACACGGATGCCGAAACGATGGGCGGTTTGCACCATCTGGATGAGCTGGCTTTGGGTGCCCCAACGGGTGGCGACGGTGCCCTGTTGATTGACGCCGCCGAGATCGAACGGGTCGAACTGGTCGTAACCGTAAGAGGAGGTGCCGCTGTTACCTTTGGCGGGGTTAGGTAGCCAGAGGCTGTCGTAACCGGCTTCGGCGATTTCGGGCATCTTGGCGGTGACCTGCGACCAGGAGACATTGAACAGTTCGAGCATGGCCTCGCTGCGGGCGGAAAGCGTGGCAAACGTGAGGAACGCAAGCAGGAGGCAGACGCGCAGGGGGATGCGGGCGGAGGGCGGCAGGTCGTTTTTCACAGCAAATTTAGGGACGTTTAAAAATCCAGCCGCCGGGGGCGATTGTCAAACGGCAAGGCGCGGGACGGAGCTGGATGTGCCTATACAATACGCTGTGGGTCGGATGGGGGCTATCGCATCTATGTGCGGGGGAAGGAATGTCGAATGGCGGGGTGGATCGTCACTGGGGAATGTTTGGGGTGGTTGCGGGTTGGGGGGAGCATGGGAGGAACATTCAACTCCTAACATTTAACGCCCAATTTCCAATTGGTAGGGAAAATGCGCGACCATACGTGTTGAAT
The DNA here is from genome assembly GCA_035943555.1 of Verrucomicrobiia bacterium. Taxonomy (GTDB): domain Bacteria; phylum Verrucomicrobiota; class Verrucomicrobiia; order Limisphaerales; family UBA11358; genus UBA11358. The sequence continues at coordinate 2,584 of DASZCA010000362.1, read as the reverse complement.
GTTTCCAGTTTGTCAAATTAAGACACCACCTGCGAACAGGGGGAGCTTGTAATGGGTCGGGGTTTGGGCGCATAATTTTTACATGTTCCATCGAGCGGCTTTATTTGCGCTGATGTTGCTGGCGGGGATTTTTATCCCGGCGGCGCGGGCGGAAATATTATGGAGCGACCCGGCTTCGCGGGTGATCCATGCGACGGTGGAGGGGAATGACGTCCTGGGCGGGAAGGTGAAACGGGACGACAAGGCGAATGACGTTCTTTATTTCAAATTTCAAGTGGACCCGCTTTCGGATGCGGCGAATGAACCTTATTTTGCATTGTTTCAATTGGTGGAAACCAATGCGTACCGTTTGGGCGTGGGCAATGCGCTGGAGTCATGGGGATATTCGGCGGCGTACACCTCGGAGACGGGACCGTCCAACCGGGTGGCGGGGGAATTCAATTTAAAATCAGCGAATCCGGAGGCGGGGCCGTTCGGATTGGAGCAACCTTATGAACTGCCGGATCATAACCATCCCAAGACGATCGTCTTTCGGGTGCAATATGTGCCGGGCGGGGATGATTTGGTGACGGTGTGGCTGGAACCGAACCTGATGCATGGCGCGACGGCGGAAAACCAGTTGGAAAAATTGACGACGCGGTTCAAGGCGAATGCGTCGTTCAATGAAATCCGGCTGCGCCACGATGGCGGCGGCAACGGGTGGATCTTCAGCGACATGGCGGTGGCGACCTCGTTTGATGATTTCGTGGTGGTGCGTTTTTGGCAAACGTTGTGGTTTTTTGCGTTGATGGCGGCGGTGGTGCTGGCGGCGGTGAGCGGCACGGTGCGCGTGGTGGAGAAACGGAAATATCAACTGCGGTTGCAACGGGCGGAGCAGCAGCATGCGCTGGAACAGGAGCGCGCACGCATCGCGCAGGATTTGCATGATGAACTGGGTTCGTTGTTGACGCGAATTTCTTTGCTGGGCGGGTTGCTGGCGGCGGACAAGGACAATCCGGAACAGGTGGAGACGCATGCGGGCAAGATCACGCATTCTGCGGACCAGACGGTGCGGGCGCTGGAGGAGATTGTGTGGGCGGTGCGACCGGGGAGCGATTCGTTGCAGAGCCTGGTGGAATATCTGGCGCATTTCGGAAATGAGCTGTTCGCGGAGGGGCCGATGCGCTGCCGGCTGGATCTGCCGGCGGATGTGCCGGCGCATCCGCTGCCGCCGGATGTGCGGCATAATATTTTTCTCATCGCCAAGGAAGCGCTGACGAATGCGCTGAAGCATGCGGGCGGGACGGTGGTGCATATGCAGGTGAAAACGGACGGGCAGAATTTCAAGATGGTGATCGCAGATGACGGCCAGGGTTTTGATGTGAACGGCAAGGTGGCGGATGGTTTGCGCAACGGGTTGGAGAATATGCGGCGTCGCACGGAGGCGGTGGGCGGGCAGTTATTGGTGACGAGCGAGCCGGGGAAGGGGACGCGGGTGGAGTTGACGGTGATATTTTCGCCGTTGACCAAAGACGGGGTGCGGTTACTTTCAACGAAATCCTGAAACGTATTATTGGCTAACCACGAATCACGCGAAAACAAATATTCGGCGATAAGGTAACAGGAGCACCGGACTAGAAAGTCCGGTGAACTGGCAGACTGGAAAGTCTGCCCTACGGGCGGCTTGCCGCCCAGTTATAAACAATTTATGCAAATCAAGGTTGCGATCGTGGATGACGATGAAGGCATCCGCAGCAGTCTTTCGGCGCTGATCAAGCGGGCGAAGGACTTGAAGCTGACGGGTGAATTCGCCAATGGCGAATCGGCTCTGAAAGAGATCCCGAATGATCTGCCGGACGTGGTGTTGATGGACATCAACCTGCCGGGCATGAAGGGTTATGATTGCGTACGCAAGCTAAAGGCGGCGCATCCGGGGGTGCAATTTTTGATGCTGACGGTATATGAGGACAGCGATTCGCTGTTCAATTCGTTACGGGCGGGGGCGAGCGGGTATCTGCTGAAGCGCACGGCATCGGCGCGATTGTTGGAGGCGATCAAGGATGTTTTTGAAGGTGGTGCGCCGATGTCGCCGCAACTGGCGCGGCGGGTGGTGCAGTTTTTTTCCAAGCCATCGCCGGAATCAGAATCACTGGCGAAGCTGACGCCGGCGGAGCGGGAGTTTTTGGATCAACTGGCGAACGGTTATGCGTACAAAGAGATCGCAGACCGGATGGGCATCAGCATCGACACGGTGCGGAGCTATGTGCGGACGGTGTACGAGAAATTACATGTGCATTCACGGACGGAGGCGGTGGTGAAATATCTCAGAGGGTAATGACGAAGTTTGAATGACGAATGAAGGGGCAGGACGGCTTCCAATTAGGTGCCGCTTTTACACTTCCTCTAAAGTGATTCAATTAAAGTTCCGGTCTCATTTCAAAAACATTCAACGCTCAACATGCTTTGTAGAAACCTTTTTTAACAAGGCAACGGGCTTTTGAAGTGTGGCCGTTTTTATGTTCTGAAAAGAACATGGCGAATGGTTTTAGAAGGAAAGCACCACCTCTCCCCAGCCCTCTCCCCCATTTCATGGCGGAGAGGGAGC
>DASZCA010000361.1:0-11300 GCA_035943555.1 Verrucomicrobiia bacterium | reverse complement strand
AGGAAGCGACTCCGATAAAAACCCGATATATGTGCTATTTCATTGTTGCAATTTTTTAACGCTTCGATAATTGTTGAGTCGCATGAACACAACACCCATGTTTCTTCGCAGGCTCGGCCCTGACCCCCACGCAAACGGCGCACAGACTGTCGGCTGTCGCGGTTGTCCGGACATCTTCGAGCTTGAATCCGGCGACTTCGCCATCATCGGCATTGACATCACTGCCGCCGCAACACCAAACCTGCCCGCCACGGCCGGTTGCGGGCCAGACGAGCGGATCGTTTTCATCCCCCGTAATCTGCTGGTGAAGGCCAAAACGGACATCCCCAATGCATAGGACATTCGAGTTTGTCGAATTTTGTCAGAATCCTCACGAAATCGGTGCCTGTTTCGGTGTATGTGGTTGTGTTGCAATATGATTTTGTTATTGCAAGGGCTGGGGGGGGGGGGGCTATATATTGTAGCAATTCTCTTGAGGAGAAATTCTCCACTAAAGGGTGATGGCAAGACGGAATGGAAACTGATAGGACATCTCCTTGCAGATAGGTGTGGACGGGTTGGGATATTTTGGGCTTGGGCCTCCAGCGGGGCTTCAAGTTTTAACAAATCGGAAACGGAAAAACTAAACGGATGGATATAACTATGAAAGCCAATGGATCAATCATCGGGAGGCTGATAGTGGGTTGTGCGCTCGCCTGCTGCCTGTCTCAAAACCTCTACGCTCAACTTGCACCGCCAGGCGGTGGCGGGGGCACGAATTATAGCGGCACGAATTCATATTATTCGCCCCCGGACATTTCAAATTATCTCAAATATCAGGCACAGGATTTTATGGTATTGAATACGAACACCATTGCTTCCACAGATACAAATCTTTTCAATGTGTTATCATCCTTCGCTGCCGACAGCGGAACCAATCCGGTCTTGCAAGTCATTCCGTACGGTGCCAACTGTCTTCTTTTCAAGGCGAGTCACTTTGACTATTCCGGCGAATCTACGCGGGATTTTTGTCTAGCGGTTTGCGACAAGGTGGAAACGCCCCTTTTCAAAAACATCGACTTATCAACCCCCACGAACAACATCCAAAACGGAGGCTGGCTGGTGCAGGGTTCCGTTCCCAACGGGCAGGTGACCGACCCGATGTTTCTGATGGTCTCGAACACGTCACGAATCTATAACGGATTTTTCCGAGCCATTCCGTATAGCGGGCCGCAAGTCGATCTTTCTGGCCCAACCCCGTATAACGTGGTGAGCAACACCATTGTGATTCACGCCGCGATCACGGATTTAAGCGGTATCACGAACGAACCGTTCAGAGTCACCGTCGATGGATTTAATGCCAGATACCACATCGGAACGAACAACGACATCAGCATTGAAACAAAATACAATGCGAACGGTACAATCACCGTTTACGCAAATGCCGCAAATACTGCCCGCATCTACGACCCCACAAACCCGCCTGATAATTCAAAGCTGTTTTTCTCAGGCACCGGCACCATGCCGCTCGATTTCGAGAACGACACCTACATGGCTTTCTCCGGCGACAATTCTTCACCTGACGTTGGAACAAACTATTTCATGTTCGTCATTGATAAGGCCCAGGACATAGATGCCACCATCACCGACCCGGCGACTGGACAACAGGTTGCCCATTTTGCCGGCCACGTCCCGTATCCGGCAACGGTCGAGTTGCCGTGGAATTTCACGCAGGCAGATGGAGTGACGGCGTACTCAAACGACACCTACGTCGTCCATTTCATTGCGTACGACCCAACCGATCTTTCAATCACAAACACCATAGACCGACACGGAGTGAGAACGGCCGCGAGGAACATTGGAACGTATGAAGAGGAAGACCCGGCCAGTGGAGGCCCTCCAGACCCCACATTCCTGAATTCACAAGCGAACACGTATGTTGGCGGGCAAGAAGTCGGCCTTTACGAATCGCTTTACGATAACGATTTTCTGAGCAGCACGATCTACACGACAGGTCAGATTGGCAACAACCGCGACAATACGTCGTCTCCCTCGTGGCCTGCGATTTTGACGCATGGTACGGAAGACGCATGGGGAAATCAGGTATTGCTATCGTTGGCAGACCCGAACTATTCTGACTTCACATTTTATATGGGGCATGGGAACGGAACCGAAATTGGCGGTGGGCCGCGTGGTTCAACTTTTGTAATGAGCTACCTGCCATCGGCGAACATCTATCAATGGGTTAACAAACCAGCAACCGGACCAAATCACAGAATGAGAAAAGTGGCGCTGTGGGCTTGCTATACGGATTCGCCCGATTTGACCGGGCCAGCCGGTGGCGAAATGAGCTTTGCGACGGCGTTTGGCATCAGAAGAACTGCGGATCAAACGTCGAGTTGGATGATGAAAAATGTCGGCCTGTTCTTTGGTGGAGGACTCCCGCAAGGAGGTTACTCGGGAACATTTGGCGGGACTTCGGTTGAAGTGGCCGTAATTTTCGATGACCTTTGGGTGGCTGGGCCAAATCCGTATCCCGGCGGCAGCGATCCGACGTATGCGTTTTCATGGGCGCTAAGCCAAACGCGGGGAATGAGCCCGGAACTAGACGATTACAAATCATATCCCGCAATGATTGGTTTTCCATACCTGAATTTCGCTGGCGTGTATGACGCCGAACTCATGGTGAACGACGTGTCGCACGTAAAACATTAACAGATTCCTGTCTCGCGGCAGGGTGGCTAGTTTAGCATCCTGCCGCGAGCACCAAAAATATGAAAAATAGCATCCGTGTCATTGTTGTCGTGCTGCTTGCAGTCGCGGTGTTGTCGTATCTCCACTGGTATCGCGGTTGGCATATGGAGCAGATGGAACGTGCGGGACATCACGGGGGAATTAACTGCGTCAACAATCTGAAGCAAATCGGCCTGGCATTCAAAATCTGGTCAGGCGATAACGCGGATAAATTTCCTTTCAGCACCAGCACGAACGCCGGGGGTACATTGGAATTGTGCGCACCCGACAAAGACGGTTTCGACGGCAACGCCTATTTGTTTCTTCGGGCTATGTCGAACGAGCTATCCGCGACAAAGCTTTTAATTTGTCCCCTCGACCACGACAAAAAGGCAGCAGTGGATTGGCCCAGCCTTACTGCTTCAAATATCACCTACCGTTTCCGGACGGGGTATAAAATTAGCTCGACCAACCCCCGTGAAATCCTCGCGGTCTGCCCGCTTGACGGGAATGTTCTTTATTGCGATGGCACGGTGGCGGACAAAAATGGAAAATCGCCGGCAGAAGATCCAAACGCGTTGAATGTTCGTTAATAGGGACAATGAATCCGAAAAAACTGGTCTTGATCGCCGCTGGCTTGGTTGCGGCGGGGCTCATATTTTTTGTTTGGACTAAACACCCAACAAAGAAGACGCAGACGGCGAAAGCTTCTCTTCTGCAGGTTTCGGTGGAAGCGGTTGCAACCAATGCTCCAACAAACGCACCCACGATTGTTCAGCAGCATCCTAAAATCAAAACAAGATTTTCGGAATTCACCAGTGATGAACGGTCGGAATTCGAGACGAACTTTAAGCAAAGATATAAACCGGCGTTGAACAAATGGTGCGAGGCGTACGACGGCCATCTTCCTTTTTCTCCCGATTCCGTTTCTACTGACAATTTTGTGGAACGTGTCGGCAAAAACTCATCGGTGTATAGCGAGTATGTTTTCGTGGTGGATGGCGTCACCTTGGGAATACAAGACTCCAAGGGTGTTGCTCGGGTTGACTATCTAAACGATCCACGACAGACCCAAAAAATGGCTGCGCTGCCGAAGACAGGCGAAGCGCCAATAATTGCCATGCCTGTCAACAAGGATCAGCTGGTCAAAATGCTGGTTAGTGATGGTGGAGAGCAATTCCGTGCTAACGACGTACGATTGATTCCCAGTGCCTTTTCGGGTGCGTTGAACGGCGGAGCACTTGTTCATGTCGGCGGGGATCCCGACAACGCCGCATCTTGGAAATACGATCTCGTTTTTGGGGCGGATGGCAAGTTAGCCTACTACCTTAAAGGTAATGTCAGAACACAATGAAAATTAAAATCAACGTCCGAGCACCGCTCCTCATCGACTTTCAAAAGATTCCGACCCAAAGCTGAAGGTGAAATCCCTACAAAGCCCATTCCTTCTCACTAGAATGATGCGGGAGTTTTCGGCTTAAAGTTCAACGCAAATACTGCCGCTAGTCCGACCGCATCAAACATGTCCATACGCCCGGTTTCGTTATCCCACGATCGGCGTTTTGGCGGCAATTTTCCGACAAGTTCAACAGGAAACTTTTTTGCAAGCATCTGGGCCATTTCATGTTTTGTCCCTTTGGCATCGGCAAGCAATGAAATGCGCAGCTTGTTTCCCGAATAAAGTGTGACCTTACATTTTTGCTTTGCGGCCAACTTGGTGACTTGGCGGTGCAATGCTTTGATTCGAGGCGCACGATGACAACCTTTGGCGTTAACATCTTGCAGCACCAGAATGCTAGGTAAGAATCGTGTCAGCAACCTTTCGATTTTGGAACTTGAATGGAGATTTTTATCCCCTTTTGCCCCCTTGTATCCGCAATCAAGGATGACCCCATCCTCCATGGCGCAGTAGCCGAAACCTCTAGCTGTTAGGGCAATGGCAAGGATGCGAACTTTTTTTGAAAATGTTTGGTTCATGTAGTTGGTTAATTAACGGCTGATATTGAATAACGGAGAGCGAGGTCCGACAGCACTTGCTGTCTTTTTGGATCGGGCGTCTCATGTTTACGATAGGAAAGCAATTTGGCGCGTGACGAAACGTCCCGCTCGATCTGCTCATAGAGGCCGGCAAACAGTTCGCGAACTGGTTTGCCGTAAATCGCTTCATACGCCAGGGCGGTTTCCAATGTCGGCGTGCGGGCATTGTTTTCGTCGCGAGAAACTTTGCCTCCCTTGTCCATGCCCTTCACGCCCAGCATCAAAGCCACTTCCTCCTGTGAAAGTGAAGACTGCTTCCGATTGATGCGCAAATAGTTTGGTAGAGAAGGCATAGTTGAACAACTGGACTCATTGAGAGTTCAGAACCAAAGGATAGTCTTGAGGCGAAGACTGGCGTAGGGGGTCAAACTTGCCAAAAGTGGCATGTTTACGAAAAACACCAAGTCGGCTAGACAAAGTGTTATTAGCAATACTACAACATATTTTATCATTTAAGTCAATATGAGCAGGAAAATGACCTGCCAGTTTTGGCATGTTTGCCCTCCTTTGTGAGACCGTGGCATTTGGATATGGTGACGAGATGAATACACCACAACAACTGAGCCGGAAGGCAATCGAGGAGTTCAAAATCGTTTATAAGGAAGAATTCGGCGAATCACTTTCAGACGATGAAGTCAGGGAGATTGCCACACGCTTATTGCGCTTTTTTGGGGTATTGAACAAGGCATAAGCCGCCCTTCATTGACGCATTTATTTTCGCGAGTTAGCATTGGCTTGTATTCCCCACCGATTGCCTGTCTCCCATTCATTAGCAAAACACTTTAATGCCAGGATATTTCATCTATTGCCGCAAATCATCCGAAGCCGAAGACCGGCAGGTTCTTTCCATTGAATCGCAAACCCGCGAACTTGAGCAGTTGGCCGAAAAGCTCGGTCTGCCAGTTATCGAAATTCTCACTGAATCAATGTCGGCCAAGGCCCCCGGCAGGCCGGTCTTTAACGACATGATGCAGCGTCTTTATCGTGGCGAAGCAGCCGGCATCATCTGCTGGAAGCTGGACCGCCTAGCGCGCAACTCGGTTGATGGCGGTGCCATCATCTGGGCGATCAAACAGCACGGGATCAAGGTGATGACGCCGGCCCAAAGCTATGCCCGCGAGGATGACAACATCATCCTCATGTACATCGAATTCGGTATGGCGCAAAAATACGTTGACGACTTGAGCAAGAACGTGAAGCGCGGGCTGAAAACAAAAATCGAGAATGGCTGGTTTCCAGGCGTCGCACCAGTCGGCTACCTTAACCACACCGACAAACTGACGGGTCAGAACACCCTCATCAAAGACCCTGAGCGGTTTCCACTAATTCGGCAAATGTGGGATCTGATGCTGACCGGCAACTACTCCGTTTCGCAGATTCTTGATACGGCCAATACAAAATGGGGCTTCCGCACCCGACCGACCCGGCGGATGGGCGGTAAACCGATGGCCCGAAGCGGCATCTACCAAACATTCACCAAGCCGTTCTACTACGGAAAATTTGAATACCCATCAGGAAGCGGGCAGTGGTACAAGGGAAAGCATGAGCCGATGATAACCGAGGCAGAGTATGACCGGGTGCAGACGTTGCTCGGTCGAAAGGGAAATCCCCGCCCGCAGCGCCACTTTGACTTTCCTTTCACCGGCATCATCCGCTGCGGCGAATGTGACTTGATGGTGACAGCCGAAGAAAAGCACCAACTCATGTGCGGCAACTGCAAATTCAAATTTGCCTATCGTAGCCGCGATGCTTGTCCGCGCTGCGAGACGCCTATCGAAAAAATGGTGAACCCACAATTTCTCCATTACATCTACTACCATTGCTCAAGAGGCCGAAAGCCGGTATGCCGGCAGAAGTGCATGACTGCGGCGGCAATGGAAACTCAGATCGGTGGGCGTCTTGCGAGGATCACCATTCTAAAGGAATTCAAGGATTGGGCAGTCAAGCATCTGCATGAGTTGCATAGCAAGGAGAAATCATTGCAGGACGACGTAATCAAAACCCAGCGGAAAGCGCATCACGAATGCGAGGACGAGATTGCGAGTCTTTTGAGACTCAAAACCTCATCTGGTAACCGGGGCGGTGCATTGCTGTCCGATGATGAATACGCGAAACGCAGAGGTGCGTTACTCAAAGAAAAGGCCGCCTTGGAAGAATTACTTGCCAATGCCGACACCCACATTGATATGCCCTTAACTCTGTCGGAGGAAACCTTTGAAGTCGCCCACACCGCCCAGAAGGGATTTACGGAAGGCGACCCGAACACGAAAAAAACCATTCTTTCTGCCGTCCACTCGAACCTAACTTTGAAGGACAAAAAGCTGATATTTGAAGCCAAGAAACCCTTCTTGCTTCTCGAAAACACCCTATACCCCGAAAAGTTGATAATATCGCCAATCGAACCCGAAAAAACTGAGGCCGTACAAAGACGAAAGATCCCTTCCGTGTTTGCACGTCCTGACTTGCTGGGGCACGCAATGGATGATAGAACTTTGCGGCTAAAAGCGCAACGTGCAGCCAGGTCAATATATGCCTTCTTCAAAAGCGTCTGCGCATCGCCCGATTTTGATCTGAATGATTGGTTCGCGTTACATCATTATAGTGATATGAGTGAGGTGAAGAAGAAACTGGAAGCCATCGTCAAACCCGACCAGAACTAGGACTTTCCTGGAATATCCTTTTTCTCAGCCTTCCCTGCAAATGGTATCAATGCGTCAAAGAAGTTAAGAAGCCTGGAACCCATCTCGCGAATCTCAAAATCAGAATGTACGTCGCCGTATTCGGCGATTGCTATTCCCTTCAACTCGGCAAATGCCTCATCTGACAGGTTTATGAATGCGTGATCCTTTGGGTTCATGGAGGAACTTTAGCCGATTGAAGAAATCAAAGAAGGGGGTCAAACTTGCCAGAAGTGGCAGGTAAGACGGTTGCCATTGTCTGCTTCTCGGGACGCAGCCGGATGTCAGATCAGCTTGCCGATGTGTGATAGTATATGGAGATGCCCACCAATAAATTTCCCCAGGACAAGGAATATGAGCTATCACTACTTCTCAAGACGGAGGGCAACTTCAAGGCGTTGGATAATTACCTTGATGCCTATATCAAGACTGCGTTAGACGGATTTGAAATGCCGCAACATATTCATGATGCGCTGTACCGCGAATTGCATGAGGACGTTCCTGTCGCCGCAGAGAGATATTTAAAGAGCGATGCGCGTGAAAAGGATTACAAATTCTCCACGTATTTTTCGTGGTATGTATCCGAACGCCTGAACAAGAACTCTGAGATAAAGCGCAAAACAAAATAGAATTTGCGCCAACAATGGATGGCTAAAAAGGAGGGTTGGCAAACGCCAACCCTCCTTTGTTAATTATTTTTTCCCGTTTGGAAAAAGCGAAATTCCCGACTTTGTAGTCTTTTCCGCCCACTCCGGCGCAGATTTCAACTGTTCCTTGTCTGCGCCTTTGCGTGCACCGGAATCGTCTCGGGCGTCATGATGGGCAGCAGATGTTTGTTTTACCGTCGCGCCCGTGTCCTTGGCGGCATCTTGTTTTGAATATTGACTCATTTTCAAACCTTTCGTCTATGATTTGGAATTTACCGAACTTTACCGGCATTCGCCGAAAGCTCTTCCTGCTTGAGGTGTATCTAACATATTTCATGCGGCCCAGTCCGTCCATGGGGTGAATACCCCATTACAATGCAAAAAACTACCACGACTTCACGGGCGACTTACATGGTAAGTAGGGGCGATTGCCCAACTATTTAATTTCACGGCTTAACCGCCGCACCACTAGCTCCCAACGTGTCGTCGGCTACCGCCCGACTTGATGCTTTCTCCCTGACGGGCTAACCGGGTAAATGCCAACTAGCCGTTGTCCTTTACCAAAAAGCATCAAGTCGGCCGGGGCGGGCTATCGCCCTTACCCGCCGACACGTTGGGGACTGGTTTTAGGATAAGGTGCAGCGCACCGACCACCAGTCCGCTATCGCGACCGGTTCACGCAGGAAGCGTGGAGGGACGACGGGCTACGGGCGTCACTAGCCCGACGACTTCATTACCGTATGGAGAAAGCCTCGCCCGACTGGGCGCCGCTTTGAAACCCTTGCCATATTTGGCAAGTTTCGCCTCCTACAGACATTCACGTTCCCCCGATATGGTGTGTGGGTTCGGATTCCAAAACCAGCCCCCATTACCGCGCCAGCGTGCCACAAGCATTTCTGCCGGCGTCATCCGCCTATATCTGCAACCGGGGCGTCAGGAGTGGTGGCTGGTTTTGGCACCATGAACGACCCAACTATCACAATCGGCGAACGGCACGGCTGGCATGAACCCCAGCCCTTTGGCATTGCCGCCGTGGACGAGCGCCAGCACATCTACATCATCGGAAAGACCGGATCCGGCAAGACGACCCTGCTGCGGAATCTTATCTTGCAGCATATCGCCCTTGGGCACGGAGTCGGTGTCATTGACCCCCACGGGGATTTGGCCGAGGAACTCTTGAACCACATCCCGCCGAAGCGGGCTGATCATCTGGTGTATTTCAATCCGGGCGACATCGAATTCCCTATCGGCATGAATGTCATTGGCTCGGTGGCACCCGACGACCGGCACTTGGTGGCTTCCGGGATCGTTGGAGCGTTCAAGGGCATCTGGCGGGATTCTTGGGGGCCGAGGCTTGAATATATTCTCTACAACGCCATATCTGCCCTTCTGGAGTGCCGGAACCAGACGCTTTTGGGCGTGAACCGCCTGCTCACCGACGACGCGTACCGCGCCAAGGTGATCCGGCAGATCAAGGATCCGTTCATTCGGGCGTTTTGGGCGGAGGAATATGAAAACTACGACGAGCGATTCAAACGCGAGGCCATTGCGCCGATTCAGAACAAAATCGGTCAGTTCCTGCTCAATCCGGTGGTTCGCAACATCTTGGGCCAGGTCAGGAAGAAAGTGGATATTCCGTTCGTGATGAACAACGGTCGGCTGTTTATTGCCAACCTGTCCAAAGGCCAGCTTGGACATGACAAGGCAAACCTGCTTGGCTCCCTTTTGGTGACACAGTTCCAGCTTGGCGCGATGGCGCGTTCCGCCCGACCGGAATCCGAACGCCGGGATTTCTACCTGTTCATCGACGAGTTCCAGAACTTCTCGACGGATGCCTTTGCTTCGATTCTGGCAGAGGCGAGGAAGTACCGGCTCGCCCTTACGCTATCGCATCAATACATCGACCAATTGCCGGAACCGATCCGGCAGGCGGTGTTTGGCAATGTGGGAACGCTGGTTGCCTTCCGCATCGGCTATACCGATGCGGAGGCCATGGCAAAAGAGTTTGGTAATACCGTACCGCCCACTTCTCTGGCCGACCTTGAGCGGTATGAGGCGGTGGTGAAATTGCTGGTGGAAGGTTCCAACCAGGAACCGTTCCGGGCAAAAATGCTGCCACCGATTGAAAATCGCGTTGGACGGAGCGATAGGCTCATCAGGCATTCGCGGCAACGATTTGCGGTGCCGAGGGCCAAGATTGAAGGAAAGTTAAACCGGTGGCTGCATTTCAAATGAGGCTTTCCTTACGACAAATCTCATAACCAGAAGCAGCCTATGTTGTCGTTACGTTTGCCAAATTACTTAAGGCCATTTCCAATGCTTCGATTCTGACCGGCTTGGTAAGATGCGCGTTGAACCCGGCATGTATGCTGCGGTCTATATCGTCTTGCGATCCATATCCCGTCAGAGCGATTCCTTTGAACTTGGGGTAAAGACGGCGCAAATTTGAAAACAGATCAATGCCGTTCCCATCTGGCAGACCAACGTCTGATATAACAACATCGAAATGTTCCTTTGCTGCAAGCGAAATGGACTCAGCAACAGAACTGGCCTGCTGCACCAAGAATTTCCGTTTGGTGAGAAGTGCTGCCAGCGTATTCCGCGTAGGATCGTGATCCTCGACCAAAAGTATTTTCCAGGGCGGGAGTGCTTTTTGGGCAACTTGCGGCAAGGGCGTTTCTTGCTTCGTCCCCACCTCTGCCAAGGACTGAACCAGCGGAAGTATAATGGTTATGGTAGAACCATAGTTCCGGCCCTGACTGGACGCTTCAATCGTACCTTGGTGTAGTTCGACCAGGCTCTTGCCGATCGTCAATCCCAGTCCCAGACCTCCGAAGCGCTGCATTTCGGGACTCGCTTCTTGCCGGAAGGCATTAAAAGCACGCTGTAGTTCTTCTTTCGTCATTCCGATACCGGTGTCTGTCACCACCAGCTTGAATTCTCTTTTTGTGCAATGGGTTGCAACTGTGATCGTTCCGTTTGGGCCGGTAAACTTTATCGCGTTTTTCAGCACGTTCCAAAAAATTTGTTGCAGCCTCACTGGATCGCCCAAAACAACCCCAGTGGAATTCTCATCGTTCAACTTTAATGCTAATTTTTTCGCCTCGAACTCGCCCTGCAACATTTGGAGCGTAGTTTTGAGAAGATCATGAATTATGATGTTTTTGCGCTCCAAAGAGAGCTTCCCACTGCCAATGCGCGTCAAATCTAACAGGTCGTCAATCAA
>DASZCA010000360.1:0-6556 GCA_035943555.1 Verrucomicrobiia bacterium | reverse complement strand
AGCAGCATTTCGGCGTCAGGTTCCAGCGCCGTCAGCGCAGCCAGCAAGCCATACACACCCGCCGAGGCACCCACGACCGGCCCCGCAAAAACCGCCGGAAAAACCAACCCCAACAAGGTTTGCAAAACTCCGCCAAAAATTCCGCTGGCCAGATACATCAGCAGCATCCGCTTGCCGCCGATGCGCTCTTCAACCATTCGCCCGAGAAAAAACAGCCCGATCATGTTGCCGACAAAGTGACTTTGATTGAGGTGCAAGAATTGGAAGGTGACATATTGCCAGACGTGCCCGTGTGACAATCCTTCATTACTGAGCGCGAAATATTGGAAAATTTTTAAGAAGCCGGCGACATTGTAGGCTTTGTTGATCTCCATGAAGGCGAAGACCACCAGATTGACCACGATCAACGACATGGTGCAAGACCAGTGAAAGCCCCGGAACCAAGGGTCCCGGTACTCCGGCTCGCGCATATAGTCACGATCATCAATCATGGAGAAATTCTAACATCGGAATCACAATCTTCAAACCGCTTTCCGGCCCGTTCCTACGCGTTTCGCCGCCACCAAAACATTCGTTCCAGATTGGTGCGGTTCGGATACGAACGCGGCACCCATTCGGACACCAATTCAAAATGCGGCGAGAATCGTTGCCAGATTTCATCGTGCGTGGTGCCAAAGGGCGGACCATCTTTGTCCGGTATAAGATAGTTCACCGCCAGATAAGTTCCACCCGGCTTCAACCAGCGCACGGCGGCCCGGGCATACTCATCCCGCTCATCAGGTCGGATGGCGCAATACAGCGTGTGTTCAAACAACCAGTCAAATTTTTGCGGTGGCGTATCTTTGAGAAAATCGGCGGGCTGAAAGCTGGCTTTTAATCCGGCAGCCACGGTCTTTTCGGAGGCGATCCGGATGGCGCTGGGCGCGAGATCAAAACCATATGTATCGAAGCCCGCCTTGGCAAATTCACGGGCGTCATGGCCCGTGCCACAACCGGGAACGCAGACGGTTCCGCGCTTCAATCCGGGATTGGCCGCCAAAAAGTCCACGAGACCGGGTGAAGGCGCGCCTTTTTCCCAAGGCATGTCCTCGGCCTGGTAGCGCTGTTCCCAATATTCGTTGCTCATTGTCTTCCCCCAAAGCGTGATGCGGTCACGCAGACGGCGGCTTGGCAACCAGCCCATCCACCAGTTGGATCACCCGCTCGGCATGCGCCGCAACCTTCTCATCGTGCGTGGCGATGACGAGGGTCATGTTCTTCTCGGTGCGCAAGCTTTTGAGCAATTCAATGATCTCAATGCCGGTCTTGGAATCGAGATTGCCCGTCGGTTCATCCGCCAGCAGCAATTCCGGTTCGTTGATGAGCGCACGGGCGATGGCCACCCGTTGCTGTTCGCCGCCAGAAAGCTCCGTCGGTTTATGATCGGTGCGACCGGCGAGACCGACCCGCCCCAGCAGTTCTTGCGCACGTTTTTCCGCGGTACCGGCAGCCATGCGGGCGATGCGCGCGGTCAGGCAGACATTTTCCAGCGCCGTCAATTCCGGCAACAGATGATAGGCCTGAAAAACAAAACCCACGCTGCGGTTGCGGAAATGGGTCAACCGGCTTTCGGAAAATCCGGAAAGATTTTCGCCATGAAAAACAATTTCCCCCGCGTTCGGCGTATCGAGCCCACCGATGAGATGCAACAGCGTACTCTTGCCGGTGCCGGAAGCGCCGCGCAAAGCCACGAAATCACCGCGCTTGATCTCCACATCCACGCCGCGCAGCACTTCCAACGAGCGGGCGCCCATGACGTAGGTCTTGGTAAGGCCGTGGGCGGACAGCAGTAATTCGCTCATGGCGTGCCTCCGGTTTGGTATGCCGAAACATTCAACGCCCAACCTTCAACCCTGAACACCCAAGAATTCCTGCCACCCGCATGGACTGAACGTTGGGTGTTGAATGTTAAATGTTGAATGTTTCCCATTTCACTCATAACGCAACGCCTCCACAGGTTTCAAGCGGCCGGCACGCCAGGCGGGCAACAGACCGCCCAGGACGCAAATCACAAACGAACTGATGCAGATGATGGCCACGTCGTTCGGCATGATGAGGGCGGGCAGATCATTAAAGCCGTAGATCGACGCGGGGAAAATCTCCAATCCGGTCGCACTCCGGAGAAAATGCAAAAAACCGTTGCGATAGATCACCGCCAGCATCCCGAGGCCAAAGCCGGAAGTGACGCCGATGATGCCGATGATCGCGCTCTGGAACAGAAAGATGCCGGAGATCTGCAGCTTCGTCGCACCCAATGCTTTTAACATGCCGATTTCGCGGGTCTTCTGGATGACAAAGGTGATCTGCGCGCTCAGGATGCACAACGCGGCCACCAGCACGATAAAGAAGAGCAGATAGAACATCACATTCTTCTCCACTTCGATCGCGCTCAACAAGTCAGAGCTTTGTTCCATCCACGTCGCGACGTTGTAATTATCGCCCAGCGATTTCTCCAACTCCGTTTTCACCTGCGGAGCTTGATAGGGATCGTTCAGCATTACCAAGGCACCATGCACATCATCCTGGAGGTCATACAGCTCCTGGGCGTTTTCAATGGACGTCACGATGACATGCGCGTCAAATTCGTAATATCCCATGCTAAAGATGCCGCGCACCTCGAAATCGGCGGGCGAACTGACCACATGTTCATTATGGTTATAAGCATCCAGCATCTTTTTTATCTCATGGGCGGAATATACCGCGAGGTGATCCCCGAGGCGCAAGTTCATGTTGCGGGCAAAATCCGAACCGACCACCATGCCATGACCGGTCAGATCAAAATCGCCAAAGATCACTTTGCGAGGCAAATCGCTGACCTTGCCTTCATTGGCCGCGTCGACCCCGCGCAGCACCGGCGTGTCCTGCAAACCGGCCCGGTTGGTCTCGCCTTGCGTCTCCACAAGCACCGGCCCCATGACAAATGGCGCCACTCCCCGGACATTTTTATTTTTTGCGATCGTTTCCGCCACGGCCGCATAATTTGTCATCGGCAAGGTCATCTGTTCTTCCGGATTCCATTGGCTGATGGTCAGGTGGGATTTGTAGCCGAGAATTTTTCCGCGCAAATCATGGTCAAACCCGCTCATGACGCTGATGACGATGATGAGCACCGCCACGCCCAGCGCCACGCCAAGGATGGAGATGAGGGTGATGATCGAAACAAACGTCCGTTTGGGCCGCAGATAGCGCAGGGCCAGCAGGAGTTCAAAGGGCAGTTTCGACATCGCCAAAGGCTAGAGACGCAGGCGGGCGGTGTCAATTTTTGGCGGCACTGTCATTTGTCAAGCGCCGGGCGGAACCGGCACGGACAGATTGCGACAGATTGAGCGTGCAAGAAATTTTTTGACTTCGTTGTGGCGGGGAATCGCTTCCTTGCGCCCGGTTTGCGGGTTGCTCCAGATGGAATGATTGCCTACTTCACGGAAAAGGACGCAACCGTATTCTTGAAGATGGCCAAGCAAGGCCTTCCGTTTCATGCCAATACCAGTTCGGTCGTTTCTGCTTGCGGATCAAGCCGGAAGACTTCAGCACGTTCGGTTTCCAGCAGGAGTTGAATGGCTTCTTTCAAGTTGGCAAGACATTCCTCCTTGGTTTCACCCTGTCCGTTAGCGCCCGGAACTTCCAGACATGTCGCCCAAAAGCCGCCTTCGTCAGGCTCGCCGCGATGCACGATGGCTGTGAATTTTTTCATGCTAATATCTTAGCCTTGGGCCGGGTCTTTGCGAATAAAAAACGACACCGGCTTCAACCCTTCTCTTCGAACGGATTCTTTGTCTCACCCGGCAATGCGCGGTTGAGAAACAACGGGCTGACGAGCAGATAGATCCAGCCGATGATGATATGCATCGTGAAGGCAAAGCTGAGTTGCACGAGGTCAAACACACCGAAGCCGTACATGACAATGCCGAGCGACAGCAGCAGCCCCCCCGGCATCATCGCCGCGCCCGCCATCTTCCAACTGGAGCGAAGGTTCAGGTCCCGGTCGGTGTAAAATGCCACCAACCAGACCGGCAAAAAGTAGAGCGTTGAAAAAAACGCCCATATCAGCAGCAGGCCGAAAAACGTACCCAACGCCACCAAACCCAGCAGATTCGGCGACCATGCGCCCCACGCCGGTTGGAGGTCCGTGCGATTGAAATAGAAAGACTGGTCCGGCGGATAGGGCACCTCCATGTCACCCAGCAACGAGATGATGACCAGCGAATCGCCGCCGAACTCGAATTGAAATTGCGCGGGCAAACGCAGTTGCCGTGTGTGCTGGGTGTCCACGCTGAAAGCAAGAAAATGTCCCTCGGCCAGGCTTTTGGGCGATTCATCTTTCCAGCTTAATTTGCCCCGGCTGATTTCACCCTTCGCCGGCAGGTTGCGGATGGCGGCGTCAATCGTCGGGAAGAATCCGCTGGAGAGCAGCCAGACCACCGCCGCCGTGGCGATGAGCGCGAGGATGGATTGCACCACGATCAACCGCTCAAGCGAGGCGCGCGCGAACGCCGCCACGCCACGCGGCGTGATGGGTTCCCAGGCGAATCTCGATTCGGCGATGACACTCACCTGGCAAGTCTAACCGGACGCGGGCCGGGATGAAACACTGATAAAAACAAACCCCTCACCCGGATGGATGAGGGGTTTGGCGAAAAAACAGGGATCAGGCCTTCGGCGGCGGCGTGGTCGAGGACGGCTGATTGGGCGGCGGCACATGGGCCACGATGAGCGGATAGCGCAGCTTCATCACATCTTCCACCATGACTTCCACGTAATAGGTGCCGGCGACTTCAAATTTCACATTGCCGAACATCAATACGCCGATGGCGGAATGCGACGGATCGCGCAATTCAAACTTCATCTCGCCCTTGCTGACGACCGTGGTCTGGTCGGGGGCGATGAGCCGGGTGCTTTCATTGAACTGGCCGATACCCGCCGTCCAGCGGTTGAAGACGCAGATGCGCCCGGCCACGATGGGCAGTTGCGGCACGCGCAGGACGTTCACGACGCCGATGATGAAAAGGTTTCCATTCGCTTCCTGGCGGACTTCTTCGCAAATCAGGGAGCATTGGAGATCGGGGAGAATACGGGTGGCGTTCATAAATCGGTTGAGAGTTGTGGGTTTTTAATTGATGAAAAATTAACGCGCGGCCATTTCGGCGGCACGCACGGTGTTCGACAACAGCATCGCGATGGTCATCGGACCGACCCCGCCGGGATTCGGCGTGATCCTGCCCGCGATGGGCTGGACGTTCTTGAAATCAACATCGCCGACAAGCTTCATACCGGTCTTGGAAGTCGCATCCGGCACGCGGTTCACGCCCACATCCATGATGACGGCGCCGGGCTTGACCATGTCTGCCTTGAGAAATTCAGCGACGCCCATCGCGGCGATGATGATATCCGCACGGCGGCAATGTTCCTTGATGTCGCGCGTGGCAGAATGGCAAAGGGTGACGGTGCTGTTCGCACCCTTGCCCTTTTGGCAAAGCATTGCGGTCATCGGCTTGCCGACAATGTTGCCACGGCCCAGCACCACGACTTCCGCACCATCCGTTTTCACGCCGGAGCGCATGAGCAATTCCATGACGCCGGCCGGCGTGCACGGACGGAAACCGGAATCATCGCCCAGCATGAGCTTGCCGACATTTACCGGATGAAAACCATCCACATCTTTCGAGGGCAAAACGCTGGAAAAGATGACGGATTCGCGGATGTGCTTCGGCAACGGTGCTTGCACCAAAATACCGTGCATGTGCGCGGCGGAATTTAATCTGGCGATCAGCGCCAGCAGTTCGCCTTCGGAAGTTTTCTCGGCCAGAACATGGGTCTCGGAAACGATACCCGATTCAGCGCAGGCTTTTTCCTTGCGGCCGACATAGACCTTGGAAGCCGGGTCTTCACCCACGCGGACAAAGGCGAGGCCGGGAACGACACTACGCTGCTTCAAGTCGGCAACTCGCGTTGCCAGTTCGCCCTGGATTTGCGCAGCAATGGCGCGGCCGTCAATGAGATTGGTCACAGCCCGAGATGATACCACGGCTTCGACTTTTTGGCATCACCCGCAGCCGGCGCCGGCGCCGGCAAGGAGGATGAACTGCCATTGGTCGAGAGGACGTAGATTTTTTGGACGGTCAACACGGGTGTTTCTTTCCAGCGCGCATCGAGGCCTTCTTCGCCCGTCACGCTGATATGCAGTCCGTTGTAACGCGCCAGGTTGAGGTTCGTCGTGGTGCTATAAAGATAGTTGATCGCCTTGCCGTTGGCCGGCTCATACAGTTCGAAATAGGTCGGGGCCACGATGCTCACCGAGCTGCGCACGGTACCTTCGTGCGTGACCACGCGCGGCGGCGGCGGCGGTTCGTTCGTGTCAGCCACCACCACAATGTTTGTCTGGATGATGACCGTCGGATTGGCGTTGGCCATCGGCATGGGCATCGGCGCGGGTTCCGGGGCCGGCGGCGGGGTCGTGACAATCGGCTGGGCTTCAGCCACGGTCATCGGCGTCGGCGCGGGCGTCTCGGTGGACGGCGCG
>DASZCA010000359.1:0-15504 GCA_035943555.1 Verrucomicrobiia bacterium | reverse complement strand
CGATATCGCCAGGGTTTCGCAGTACGGGGTCGGCGACGGTGTCGCAACGAACATCGTGAGTGCCATGCCATACGAGTGCTTTCATAAGTGAGCGGCATTTAGCACAACGTGTGCCCTTCAAAAACGCAAAGGAACTCCTTTAAAACTGAAGCAAAAGATTCGGTGCGGTTGCAAAAAGCATTTCGTAACGTGCAAAAAGACTTTAAAAAATAACCGCTCAAAAAATGGATCGTTGCGCGAACAAGCTCCAAATGACTATCGTTACCTCGGTTCTGAGCCGCCCCTCACTACACACGGTTGCGCAAATCCTTTGGCACGGTAAGAGCTAAACGTTCGCAGAAGGAAATTTATGAAAACAGCCCTGGTCTCACTTGGCTTAATGACATTCGCCCTATTAACCGCCGTTCCAAAGGCAGAGGCCGTACCCGTTACCGGCGTGATCGGTTTCAGCGGCACCGCCCAGCTCAACGGCGCAACAACCGGCACTTCGACCGAAATTCTTGCTTGGTCGCCCAATAACGTGACCGGCATCGCCAGCGGCTCCTTCGCCGGCCTGGGGGGGGGCGCCGGTTGCTTTTGCGTCGCCGTGGTTCTTCAATTCCGGAACGCTGAATAACTTCTGGATTGTAGGTGCATACACGTTCAATCTCGCTTCCTCCAGCTTGACGAGCGTTTCGGGCATCTCGCTGACCGTTTCGCTGGCCGGCACGGTTATGTCAACCGTGGCGGGACTTGATCCGACGGCATTCATCGGCAACTTCACCGTGCAAGATCCCTCGGCGGCCACCGGCGGCAAATTTTACTATACGGAGAGCATCTCTTTTAGCAACGTTCCTGATAGCGGAAGCACTCTGCTGCTGATGGGGATCGCCGCCGGTGGACTCGTTTTGGCGAGGCGTCGGTGGGGAATCATGGTTTAAAGTTTTCCGTTCCGACCACGACCAGGTGCATGGAATCAATCTTCTTCCCAGCGGCCGGGACAATACTTTTAAAAATTCGTATCAGACGGAAGTTATTTGGTGCGGGCCTTAACGGGCAAATTGTTGCCGACAATGCTGCAGATAGGCACCTTCATGGTTGAGCAGAAAATCACAAAAACCACCCACGCCGTTCGTGGGCATTAAATCATATGAGAAATCCCGACTTAAAAGATGTAACGCTCTTGAGCGTAACTTCTGTCAAATTGCCAGAAACCATCAAGGCGCTCAATATCTCCCAGGCCGGTATTAATTTTGGCAAGGTTTTGTTGCTGACTTCAGAGAATGAACCTTCAACTCCTACAATGGAGGTTGTTCATATTCCCAAGCTGGACAGCATAGAAAAATATTCTGAGTTTATGATCAAGGATCTTAATCGCTACATTAAAACACCTTATGTACTTATCGTTCAGGCTGACGGATTTGTGCTCAATCCTGCCGCGTGGAGCAATAAGTTTTATAAATACGATTATATTGGCGCCCCTTGGGCCGCGCAGTTCGCTATTGACGGTCACAAAGTAATGAAACCGAGTCCTGGAGGTAACGGCGGCTTTTGCCTCCGCAGCAAAAAATGTCTTGAAGCCTGCGAGCGACTTGCAACAGAGGGACGTTTTAAACGTTACGACCCTGAAGATATAGCTATCTGTCTAGACATGAAAGAAGCAATGAAAGAGCAGGGTATTAATATTGCGCCGGTTGAAGTCGGCGAGCGGTTTTCGCTTGACAATTGGTATAACGGAACGTGTAAATGGAACGGTCAGTTCGGCTTTCATAGTTTTAAATCGACCGATATTTCGCGTTGGACGAAGGCGAATCCTGAGTGGGGGATTCGCAATGAACGCATAGCTCCGAGGCCGGTGCTTGATCCAAGAAAAAAAGATTTCTGGAGTCAGATGACGCAGCCCAATCAATTGCGTCAGAAATTTAGCGATTGGCGTGGCTAACTATCTTGTGCCGCGTATTATTTCAGTGCCAGAAACAATGAATTCCTTGTTTTTCCCTGTTTACCGATTGTTTGTGCGATTAGCTGCGGCGAACATCCGGTTATAATTAATTCTTTGTCATTTCGCCAGTCCAGATTCTTGGCTTCTTGGGGAGGTGGATAGATGTATCTGCCTGTTCATGATAGACCAAATTATCCGATTCGAATCCAAGGATTGCATTTTGCCTTGTGAGTAATTTGCTCAATACAAGGCATATTTTTTTCGCGAAACTGATCGATATGCTCTAGAATGTGAGCATTATGTCGCCAAATGCTGTTCGCGGAATCTTCAATAATGATGATCGTTTCTATCAGCGCCTCGCTGTATCCGGCATCGGGTTTTGGATTTTGACCGTGATACTGTCCCTGGCATGGCCGGCTTCTTCCCAGGCCCAGACCGGTTCCGTGGTGACGATTGATACCAACAATGTGTTGGTGGTGAATGGCCGAAAAACCTTCGCGGTGGGTCTTTTCCCATCGCCACCCACACAGGGAATCACGCCTTCGGGCGGGGACGCAGCAGACGAACTCCGCTCGGCAGGCGCACAATTTTTCCGCATTTCGGAAGACCGGCCATGGACCACCAATGTGGTGGCCGACCAGCAGGCGGCACTGGACTGGGCCGCCCAGCACGATATGTATTGCTGGTTAAACTTGCGCGAACTTTCTTATTTTGCTGCGTCGGATACCCATACCGCCGCCCAACTGCGCGCGATCGTAGATACCTTCCGCAATCATCCCGCGCTGGCGGCGTGGAAAAATTATGACGAGGCATGGTGGCATAATATTTCGGATGCCAGCCTGCAAAACGGATACGAGGTCATCAAGCAGGAAGACACCAATCATCCGGTGTTTCAAACTTTTGCCCCCCGCGGCACAGTGGCGAATCTCCAGCCGTATACCAACGCGTGTGATGCAGTGGCCCTGGATATCTTTCCCGTGGAAGCCTCCGGCTCGGTGAGCAGCCCGCCCGTCGCCAATACCGGCATCAGCCAGGTGGGGGATTGGACCAAGGAGATCGCCCAGGTGGCCGGCCCGAACCGTTCGTATTGGTTGATCGAACAAATCGCTGCGAGTGGTACCACGCCGCCGCAATACATCCTCGTTTTTCCCACACCGTTGCAGACCCGCTTCATGGCGTATCAAGCGATCGTGAACGGGGCGCGCGGGCTGGCTTTTTTCGGAGGTGACATCCCCACGACATTAAACAATCAAGACTATCCGTACGGCTGGAACTGGACTTTCTGGTACAGCAATGTGAAACCGGTTGTGCAGCAGGTGGGCGATCATAGTTTGTTGGCGGATGCCCTTGTGGCGCCGGTATCCACCCTGCCAGTGACCATGAGCGGCACCACGGCGCCGGACATTGAATTCTGCGTGCGCGAAGTGCCTCCCTATGTCTATCTCATCGCCACCAAGCGCGAAGGTCAGACGGCCACAATCACTTTCAGCGGCCTGCCGTCATGGGTGGGCAGCGGTGATGTTCTCTACGAATCGCCGCGCGTGGTCACGGCTCAAAACGGCCATTTCACCGACAGCTTTGCTCCGTTGGACGTCCACGTTTATCGTTTTGCCGAATCCAATCTTCCGCCGGTGATCGTCACCAATCCGCAAGGCGGAACCAACAGCACCGGTTCCTCCACCACGTTCACCTTCACGGCCAGCGGCAGCGGTCCGTTTACTTTCCAATGGTTGAAAGATGGAATCGCTTTGGCTGATGGCGGAAATGTATCTGGATCCACCAATACCGTCCTGAGCCTGTCCAGTCTGAATGTGAATGACAATGGCGGTTATTCTGTGATAGTCAGCAACAGCTTTGGCAGCGTGACCAGTGCGCCGGCTGCATTGGTTATTTCGTCCGATGAAATCGCGACCCTGCTTTCGCAGCCTCAAGGTGTCACAAACAACGCGGGCGGCACGGCCGTTTTCAACATTAGCGCCGAAGGTTTCCAGCCTTTGACCTATCAATGGCTGAAAGGCGGATTGCCGATGTCCGACGGCGGGAATATCTCGGGCTCGAAAACCCACACGCTGACAGTGTCTACGATCAGTGCGGCGGATGTGGCGGGATACAGTATCATCGTTTCCAATTTTTACGGCAGCCAGACCAGTTCCGTGGCTCTGTTGTCGATCATCTTTCCACCGCTGCCCTACTATGATCCGTTCAACTATCCCACCGGCATCAGCCTGGGTGGCCAGATAAACCCCGGCAGCTATCTGACCTGGCTGGACATCGCCACCGGCACCGCCGGCGCTTTTGTCACCACCGTATCCAACAATCTCTCCATCCCGGGCCTCGCGCCTTCCAGCGGCCACGCTGTTATCTTTGGCGGTTTGGGCAAGGACGCGCGTTTCTCCCTGCCCACGCCTATCACGAGCGGGACAGTCTATTATTCGCTCGCGCTGGCCGTGACCAACATCACCTCTTTGAATGCGAACGGGGTTTTCTTCCTCGGTTTGAATAATGCCGCGGGCGCTCAAACCACCCAGCCCTCCATCGTGGGCACCCGCCTGTATTCCCGCGCGGCGACGGGCGGATTCAACTTGGGCATCACCAAGGCTTCCTCCACCACCACGGACTGGATCTGGGATTCACGGGTTTTCAAGACCAACCAGGTTATTTTTGTGGTCGCCAGCTATACGTTCAATTCCAGTTCCTCCTCGGATGACGTTTCCAAATTGTGGATCAATCCGGATCCTTCAACGTTTGGCCAGACGAGTGAACCGGCCACCACGCTGGTAAGTTCGGCGGGCACGGATCTTTCCCAAGTCGCAAGCTTCCTTCTCATGCAACGCAATGCGAATGAGCCCCTGGCCGTCCTCGCCGATGAATTCCGCATTGGCACCCGGTGGAATGCCGTGACGCCGCCGCTGACTCCCAATCCGGTGCTCGTGGGGCCGTCTTTTTTCAACAGCAGCAGCAACGGAGCATCCGGCTCGGTTGGCAGCGGCTTCCAATTTCTCTATACGAACAACAACAGCCTCCAGACTTACACCGTATATGGTTCAACCGACATGGTGAACTGGTCCGCGGTGGGCGTTCCTTTGCAGACCACGTCCAATCTCTATCAATTCACGGATTTGCAGGCCACCAACTTCCTCTACCGCTTTTACGAACTGCGCTCGCCCTGAGATCCAGTCGAGGCACCAATGCCGCCCCCACGGACTTGCGAGCCTCGTATATTTATTTGAAGCATGTTTGATTGGTGGTACGGGCGTCCCGCCCGTAAAATTCGGCATCCCGCGTCAGGTAGTTTGTGCAGGGCCATCCGTTCCTTGTTAAGGAATCGGCGGAAGTAAAGATTGAAGCGAATCGGACAAACCCCGTTCAATTCTTTTCACCCTCCCCATTGCTCGGCCATCGCGTCGGCGATTCCCTGGAAGGTGCGGCTACGTTCTCTTGCCCTGTGCGGACCGGGTGAAAGATAATGGAGGCGCTCACGCTTCCTTTTCGGCAGTCTCATCATCTGTGCGTAGACGTCTTTCGTGGGCGTCAGCGGTGGCAAACCGTGAAGCCAAAGCCACGTCTCCTTCTGTTCCTTGTGGCCGAACGTTTTAGATCCAATCCTGAAAAAGGGAGGGAAAACAAACAAACCATTGCTTTCGAAACAAGTCCGACCGGAAAATGAAACAAATCCATGCTGTTTGCCAAAGTCTTGACTCACCTTTAACCAAAATAATGAACCAGAATTGCGTATTCTGGTTCACAGCAAAAATAGTTCTTCCGACGACTTTTACAAGTAGATTTAAGCTAGATTTTTAGGGAGCTTCTAACAGTGCAATCGAGCATTGCGTTGAAAAAATCTTTGCGTGTGCATATATTCTGCCTATGGAAGCTGAATGTCGCCACCAGTGTCTCATTTACGAAGGGGCACCTTCAAATCAATTGTCCGCTCTGGCCATCATGATTCAGCGCAAGCTGAATGAGGGCCATCGATGCCTGTATTTGAATAGCCGTCCAATGGTAGCCGGCATGCGTTCCTATCTTTCGGCAATTGGGGTTGATGTTGTTTATGAGATCGCCAAAGCTCGGCTGATATTGTCCTCGGAACCTGCCACGTCGCCAGATGGAAGTTTTGATGCTGATCTGATGTTAAATAAGCTTGAGGATGCACTGGATCAAGCTTTAGCCGACGGCTACACCGGTCTTTGGGCAACCGGTGATATGACTTGGGAATTTGGCGCGGAAAAGAATCTTGAAAAACTCGTTGAGTATGAACGGGGACTTGAGATTTTAATGCAGAAATGGAAGTCGTTGTCCGGCGTTTGCCAATACCATAGGGATACTTTGCCGCGAGAAGCGACTAAAGCAGCGTTGGTGACGCATCAGAATATTTTCGTCAACGAGACACTTGCGTGTATAAATCCGCATTATTCTCCACCCGAGCAGCCAAGCCGACAAGTAACCGATCCTGAATTGGACAAGATGCTCGTTTCACTTTGGCAGTTGCAGAAACTGTCATCGAAAGCAGGCGAGCCTGTGTGAGCAGGTTAGTCCATCTCCCAAATCAGTCGCGCCAGTTGTCGCTCTTCATCACCTGATACTTCCAAATAAATCGCGGTTGTTTCCATCCTTGTATGTCCCAACCATTTTTGCAGCGTGGGTAATGGGATTTTTTGAGCCAGGCACGTCACAGCAAAACCGTGCCGAAGCCCTTTGGGAGTTGCCTGGACTCCCTGAATTCCAGCCTTGGCCATGTATGTCTTCACCAGACGATAAGCGGTCGGGCGTGAAAATTTCCAAACACATGCGGACGGATCAGTGCCCTTTAAAAGTGTAGGCATCATTTGTACCAGAACATCCGGTATTGGCACGGCGCGGTAACAACCGCGCCGCCGGCGTTTTAAAGTCTCAAATACCAGCAGTTTGCCGGTGACATCAACGCGCTCCGATGTCAGATTCAGTGCCTCTGAAATCCTACACCCAGTATAAAAAAGCGTGAGCAGGAACGCTTGGCAAAAAAAACCTTCTCTTTTAAACACGCCTGCTTGTAATTTCGTCGTTCCGTCTGGTTCAGGTATTTCCGGTTACCTTGTTGGTCGAATATAAAGCCTCTGTCTTGATGTTGCGGCTTCGTTCGCTGTTCAAACACAATTCCCTCCCTTGGTTGGCGTGAACCAGAATACGCAATTCTGGTTCATTATTTTGGTTAAAGGTGAGTCAAGACTTTGGCAAACAGCATGGATTTGTTTCATTTTCCGGTCGGACTTGTTTCGAAAGCAATGGTTTGTTTGTTTTCCTTCCCTTTTTCAGGATTGGATCTAAAACGCGTTACCAGTGCAATTTCTTGTGACTAGCGGAGCAGGTTCGCATTTAAATTTTTTCCCGGTCGGCTGACATTCTGCTGCCAGAGATTTATCGGATTATCTTTAAAGAAATTGCTCTTTAGAAACGATATCAATATTACGCACGTTTCGAAAACAAATTAATGCCTCCCGAAACGTGTATGGGGTTTTAACCTGCCCAAGAATAGATTTTTTCCATTACCGGGCTCCGATTCAGTATGGGGTGAACACCCCATGGCACCTATTTGATTTCTCCTCAATAATCAAATCACGACCCCCGACAGCGCTCGGTCATTTAACCGGCCACTGAATGCGGGAAAAAACATACCAGGCAAAAATCATGGGCAATGATAATCAGGGCGGGAAAATTTCGACCGATGCGGTTCAGGCAAAGCAGGAAAAAACCGACTCTTTCCGGCTGGCCGCTATTATCGAATACTCGAATGAAGCGATCGTCAGCAAGACGGTGGATGGAATCATCATTGGCTGGAACCGCGGGGCGGAACATCTGTATGGCTACAAGGCCGAGGAAATCATCGGGCAATCCATCGCCGCTCTGTTTCCGCCCGATGATTATCAGGCATATCTGCGGATCATTGAAAATGTCAGGGCCGGCAATGCCGTGCCCGCATTTGACACTGTACGCAAGTGCAAAGATGGCAGCCTCATCAATGTTTCCGTGGGGTTTACGCCCATCGAGGCCTTCAGCGGCGAGGTCGCTGGCACCTCAAAACACAGCCATGACATAACCCGGATCAAAAAGCTCGAGGCGCAGTTCATCGAGGCGCAAAAAATGGAGGTGATCGGCCATCTCGCCAGCGGCTTGGCCCACGATTTTAACAATATCATCGCGATCATCCTGGGTTACACAGGCCTGATCTCGGTTGCGCTTGAACCGGAAAACCCGTTGCGAAAATACACCGAGCAGATCGATCATGCCGCGGAACGCGCCATCGGGCTGACCCGGCAACTGCTGGTTTTCAGCCGCAAACAGAAAGTGCAGCCCGTCGTGCTCAATCTCAATGCGGTGATCGCTGACCTCGACAAAATGCTGCGGCGACTGGTGGATGAGAACGTGGTCATGGTCATTGTTCCCGGCAAAGAACTCGGCCATGTCAAAGCGGATTCCGGCTACATCGGTCAGGTCATGATGAACCTGGTCGTCAATGCTCGCGACGCCATGCCCAATGGCGGCAAACTCACCATCGCGACCGCCAATGCCAGCCTTGATGATGACGGTGCCCGCAACCATCTTGGCATGATTCCCGGTGACTACGTGATGCTCAGCGTCAGTGACACGGGAACCGGCCTGACGCCGGAAGTTAAAGCCCGCCTGTTTGAAGCGTTTTTCACCACCAAACCGAAAGGCAAGGGGACCGGTCTTGGTTTGGCCACCTGCCAGACCATTGTCCAACAATGCTCCGGGCACATCATCGTGGACAGCGAGCTCGGCAAAGGTACCACCTTCAAGATCTATTTTCCCCGTGTGGATGAGCCGTTGCTGCCCCGGACCATGTCAGCTTGGATCGGACCGCTGCCGCGCGGGCTGGAAACATTGCTGGTGGTGGAAGATGAGCCTTCCGTGAGGCACCTTGCTGCGGGCATGCTGGAAGCGCAAGGCTACACGGTACTGCGCGCGAACAACGGTCAAGATGCGCTGCGCGTGGCCGGTGAACACAAAGGCGCACCCATCCGCCTCGTGATCACGGATGTCATCATGCCCTTGATGGGCGGCAAAGTCATGGCCGAGTGGCTGAAGACCACCAATCCGGATCTGAAAATCCTCTTCACCTCCGGCTATATGGACGATGCCATCGCCCGGCATGGCGTGCTGGCGACCGGGGTCGAGTTTCTGGCCAAGCCTTACCCCCCCGCGACGTTATCCCGCAAAGTGCGTGAGATGCTGGATGAGGTAAAAATTTGATATGAAAGCGTCCGCACCAGCTGGCGACACACCCGGCCAAAGCATGGTGAAATTGGAAAAGGGTCCGATAAAATTTGCATAATGCCAAGTGTCGGGTTCTAACCGGGCAGCACGAAGGTTGGAATTTTATAATACCAATTTTATAGGATCCTTTTAAAAATTGTCCTCCATTGCGCTGTCGCCTTGGTGACTCTCTCAAGTCCGGCATGGGGTGAACACCCCATGGCAACCTCGCTCATTCCCGGTTTATTATGACGGCTGGACTCCTCACAGGGCTTTTGACTTCGTAAGCCATTGATCCTACGAGAGCCGAAATTATGAAGGGTATTCATGAATGACAATGCTGCAATTGGCGACTCGGGGGATGCATCGGGTGAACCGGCGACACGCGTTTCAGAACTGAACACCACGGAGCGCAGACATGCGGAAGATATGCTGCTCAAGGCGGGCGCCCTGCAACGTGCGATTTTTAACAGTGCCAACTTCTCGAGCATCGCCACCGATGCGAAAGGTGTCATCCAGATTTTCAACGTCGGGGCCGAACGGATGCTGGGCTACACCGCCGCCGAGGTGACGAACCGGATCACCCCCGCCGACATTTCCGATCCGCAGGAGCTGATTGCGCGCGCCAAAACGCTGAGTGTTGAACTCGGAACGTCCATCACGCCCGGCTTTGAGGCGTTGGTGTTCAAGGCATCACGCGGGATCGAGGACATCTACGAATTGACCTATATCCGCAAGGATGGCAGCCGTTTTCCGGCCGTGGTGTCCGTCACGGCCCTGCGCGATGCGCAGGATGGCATCATCGGCTATCTGTTGATCGGCACGGATAACACCGCACGCAAGCAGGCCGAGGAGGCTTTGCTCAAAGCGGGGGCGTTGCAGAACGCCATTTTTAACAGCGCCAATTTCTCGTGCATCGCCACCGACGCAAAGGGTGTCATCCAACTGTTCAATGTCGGGGCCGAGCGCATGCTGGGATATACGGCCGCTGAAGTGCTCAACAAGGTCACCCCGGCCGACCTGCATGATCCGCAAGAAGTGATCGCCCGCGCCACCGCTTTGAGCCTGGAGTTTGCCACGCCGATCGCGCCGGGTTTCGAGGCTCTGGCCTTCAAGGCTTCGCGACGGATCGAGGATATTTACGAACTGACCAAGGTCCGCAAGGACGGCAGCCGTTTTCCGGCGGTGGTGTCGGTCACGGCGTTGCGTGACGCGCAGGACGGCATCATCGGCTATCTGTTGATCGGCACGGACAATACCGCGCGGCAACAGGTCGAAGAGGATCGCAAGCGCTTTGAGCAGGCGCTCCAACAAACGAACGTCAAGCTGGAGCTCGCCAAGTCGGCGGCCGAAAAGGCCAACCGCGCCAAATCAGAATTTCTTTCCAGCATGAGCCACGAGTTGCGCACCCCGCTTAATGCGATCCTCGGCTTCGCCCAATTGATGGAGTCAGCCGCCCCGTCACCGACCGTTTCCCAGACCAAAAGCATCGCCCAGATTTTGCATGCCGGCTGGTACCTGCTGAAGCTGATCAACGAAGTCCTGGATCTGGCCGCCATTGAGTCTGGGAAATTGTCGCTGTCGAAGGAATCGGTGTCCTTGTCCGAAGTCATGTCCGAATGCCAGGCGATGATGGAGCCGCAGGCGCAACAGCGTGGCATCCGCATGACGTTTCCCCGGTTCGATCACCCGGTTTTTGTAAATGCCGACCGCACCCGGTTGAAACAGATCATCATCAACCTGGTTTCCAATGCGATCAAATACAACCGGGAACACGGAATGGTTGTCGTGGACTGCGCGGCCGGCGCGCTGGACCGGATTCGCATCAGCGTCCAGGATACTGGCGCGGGACTGTCTCCCGAAAAGCTGGCGCAACTGTTCAGCCCGTTCAACCGCCTTGGCCAGGAAACCGGCACCGTGGCCGGCACAGGCATCGGCCTCGTGGTATCCAAGCGGCTTGCGGAATTGATGGGTGGTGTCATTGGCGTGGAAAGCACGGTCGGAACGGGCAGCGTGTTCTGGTGCGACCTTGCGCCGGCGTTGGCGCCCCATCTCGCGATCAAAAGCGGCGAAGCCGATGCCGCGGTAGAACCGGCAGCCTTGGCCGATGCGCCCAAGCGCACGCTGCTTTATGTCGAAGACAACCCGGCGAACATGGAATTGGTCAAGGAACTCATTGCGCGGGTCCCGGACATGAGGCTGGTCACCGCAGTGAACGGAACTCTTGGGGTCGGGCTCGCCCGCGCCCTCCATCCTGAGGTGATCGTGATGGATATCAACCTGCCCGGCATCAACGGCTTCAAAGCCTTGGAAATCCTGCGCGCCGACCCTGCCACGGCAAATATCCCGGTGATTGCTTTGAGCGCCAACGCCATGGCCCGCGACATCGAAAAAGGTCTGGCAGCCGGATTCTTTTGGTATCTCACCAAACCCATCAAGGTCAAGGAGTTCATGGACATGCTAAACTCAGCCCTGAAATTCGCCGAAGAACAGGCCTCCAAGACAGGCGGTAAAGGGCTAATACAATGATCAGTTCCTCCGACATTCTTAAAGCCAGCATTTTGATCGTTGACGATCAGCCGGCCAATGTTGCCCTGCTGGAGCAACTGCTGCAGGGCGCCGGCTACACTTCTGTTTCGTCCACGAACCATCCGCGCGAAGTCTGCGCTCTCCACCGCCAGCACCGTTACGACCTGATCCTGCTCGACCTGCACATGCCTGATTTGGACGGATTTCAGGTGATTGAGGGACTGAAGGCGATCGAAACCCACGGCTATCTGCCGGTGCTCGTCCAGACCGCCCAACCGGAACATAAACTGCGCGCGCTGAAAGCCGGAGCGAAGGATTTCATCAGCAAGCCGTTTGATCTCGCGGAGGTGTTGATGCGGGTCCATAACATGATCGAAGTCCGCCTGCTGCATCTGGAAGCGGAAATCCGGACGGAAAAGGCGGAAAGCGGCGAGCAGGCGTTGCGCGCCTCCGAGACCAGTTATCGCCGGCTGTTTGAAGCGGCGCAGGACGGCATCCTGATCTTGGACGTGGGCACGGGCCGCATCACGGATGTGAATCCTTTCCTGGTCGAACTGCTCGGTTTTTCCCATGGCGAAATGGTCGGTAAAACCGCCGGCGAACTCAGCCCGTTCAAGGACATTGAGGAAAACAAGGTGATGCTGGACCGGTTGCAAAAGGATGGCTATGTCCGCTATGAAGATCTGCCATTGGAAACGCGGGATGGCCGCCAGATTGCCGTGGAGTTTGTCAGCAACGTCTATCAGGCCGGCGCCGTCAAGGTGATCCAATGCAACATCCGCGACATCACGGAGCGCAAGCGTGCGCAGGACGAGATACGCCGCATCAATGCGGAACTGGAACAACGGGTCGCCGAACGCACGGCGCAACTGCTGGCCGCCAACCATGAACTGGAGGCGTTCAGCTATTCCGTCTCCCATGATCTGCGCGCACCGGTACGCCATATCATGGGTTTCGTGGATCTGTTGAAAAAAGAGGCGGGTCCGACCCTGTCCGAAAAAAGCCTTCGTCATCTGGACACGGTTTCCGAATCGGCCAGGCGGATGGGAACTTTGATCGATGACCTGCTGAACTTCTCGCGGGTCGGGCGGGCGGCCTTGCGCAAAACGGAGGTCAACCTGGACGAGCTGTTCCGGGAGACGCTCGGTGATTTTCAGGAGGAAATAAAAAACCGGAAAGTCGCCTGTGAAATGCAGCCGTTGCCGGTGGTATGGGCCGACCGCGCCCTGTTGCGGATGGTGCTGGTGAACCTGATTTCCAATGCCATAAAGTTCACGGGCCAGCGCGCCGGGGCGAAAATTGAAATCGGCTGCGTCCCCGACGGCGACGCCGGCACGACGTTCTTCATCCGGGACAACGGGGCGGGCTTCGACCCGAACTATGCCAACAAGCTGTTCGGGGTGTTCCAACGGCTGCATAGCCACCACGAATTTGAGGGCACAGGCATCGGGCTGGCGAACGTCCAACGTATCATCCAGCGGCATGGCGGCCGCGTCTGGGCCGACGGCGTGGTGGACGGCGGCGCAACGTTTTACTTCACCCTCCCGAAACAAAACCAAGGCGATCATGAACACTCAAATCCGAAACATTAAAAACATCCTCCTGGTCGAAGATGACCTGAATGATGTGCAATTGACCCTGGCGGCACTGGAGGAGCACAATCTGGCCAATTCGGTATTCGTGGTCCACGACGGCGCGGAGGCGCTGGACTATCTGTATCACCGGGGGAAATACACGGTCCGGGCGCCCGGCAATCCGGTGCTCGTGCTGCTAGACAACAAGATGCCCAAGGTCAACGGATTAGAAGTATTGAAGATCATCAAGGCGGATGAGCAGTTGAAAGTGATCCCGGTTGTGGTGCTCACCTCCTCACGTGAAGCCCCGGACCTGATTGAATTTTACAAACATGGCGTGAATTCCTACGTGGTGAAGCCGGTGGATTGTGGCGAGTTTATGAAGGTGGTCCAACAACTCGGCATCTTTTGGGCGGCGGTCAATGAACCGCCGCCGCAAACTGGGAAGACAGAAACTTCGGTACCGGGCGGCGAAAACAATTCTTCTGCAAAGAAAGCAGGCAAGGAATGAGGCTTTCATGGTTTACCTGCCAATTTCGTCATTTTCCGGCGGATTATTCCGCAAGGCTTGAAATGCTTTTTCCGCTCATGGCAAGGATGATTCACCCGCCGGCATCACCTTGGAAGATATATCCAGTATTTCCTAAAGGTTCGGCGTTTTCATCCGAATTACTGGGTGAGGGTTTGTGCTCTTCTCCGTCCGCTCACCCCTGCCTGCGGTCAAAACCAAAATGTCATACCAAAAAGCCCTGCGAGCATTTCCGGGCCGGAGGTCATCTTCATCGGAACCGCTTTGCGTCAACCTCCACGTTTGAAATATGAAATCCCCACTCAACATCTTGCACTTGGAAGATAGTCCAAGGGATGCGGCGATCATTCAGCACACCTTGGAAGCTGCGGGCATGAATTGCGCCATCACAGGTGCCCAAAACCGCGCCCAGTTCGTGGCGGCGCTTGAAGGCGGCGGTATTGACCTGATTCTTTCGGATTACTCGCTGCCGGCGTTTGACGGGTTGTCCGCCATCAAAATCGCGCGCGCCAGCCATCCTGACCTGCCGGTCATCCTGGTTTCCGGGACGCTGGGCGAGGAGCTGGCCATTGATGCGCTCAAGAGCGGCGCGACGGATTATGTCCTGAAAGAGCGCCTTGCCCGGCTGGTTCCCGCCGTGCGCCGCGCCATGCAGGAAGTCGAAGAGCGTGGTGAACGCCAACGGGCGGAGCAAATGATCCGGAGCGAGCGTAATTTTTTTGAAACGAGCCTCAACAGCCTGCCCGGCATCTTCTTTCTTTTCGATCAGACGGGCAAATTTTTGCGCTGGAACCGGAATTTTGAACGCGTTTCCGGCCGGCCGGCCGGAGAACTCGCCGGCATGGGGCCGTCAGATTTTTTTACCGGGGAGGAAAAGGACTACATAGCCAGACAGGTCGGAGAAGTTTTTGCCAAAGGCGCCGTCAATGCCGAGGCGTATTTCACGGCCAAGGACGGCACGCGCACGCCTTACTATTTTACCGGGCACAAAATCCAGCTGGAAGGCCAGCCATGCCTCATCGGCATGGGCATCGATGTTTCCGAGCGCAAGCGGCTCGAGGCGCAGTTCATCGAGGCGCAAAAAATGGAGGTGATCGGCCACCTCGCGAGCGGCGTGGCGCATGACTTCAACAATATTCTCCTGGTCATTACCTGTTACTCGGAATTGATCCTGGCCGACCTTGTCCCCGACAGCCAGCTACGGGCGTATGTCGAGGAGATCCTGCATGCGGCGGACCACGCGTCCGGGTTGACGCGGCAACTTCTGGTTTTCAGCCGCCGGCAAACAGTGCAACCGGTCGTCCTTGACCTCGGGGACGCGGTGCTGGGCATGGACAAAATGTTGCGCCGGCTGATCGATGAGAACATCGAACTGGCGATTCTTCCAGAAAAAGAACCCGGCCGCATCCGCGCCGATCCCGGCTATGTCGGCCAGGTGCTGATGAACCTGGTGGTCAACGCCCGTGATGCCATGCCCAACGGCGGCAAGCTGACTGTCGCCACCAGCAATGTCACGCTGGATGAAAACTATGCACGCAACCATCCTGGTGTCGTCCCGGGACATCAGGTGATGTTGAGCATCAGCGACACGGGCACCGGCATGACTGACGCCGTTAAAGCGCGCATTTTCGAGGCGTTTTTCACGACCAAGGCGGCGGGTAAAGGCACCGGTTTGGGGCTGGCGACCTGCCAGACCATCG
>DASZCA010000358.1:0-2161 GCA_035943555.1 Verrucomicrobiia bacterium | reverse complement strand
TGCCTCAAAGTGCCTGCTGCGCAGGCAAACGGGGGCGCATCCGCCTTCGCCAAAGGGCTACGGCGCGACAGGGCGCGAACCCCGTCCACCTTTTTGGGGCAGGCGCAGGCAACAGATTTATGCGGATTGAATCGGTCGCATCCGGGGAAATTTGACGGGAAATAAAGTGAAAGTGGCGCAATTTGGCGGACATTTTTGGTTTGTTCTTTGACATGTTAGCGGGATAGTTTGCGGGCATGAAGATGCTTAAATTCTTGCTGCCGATGTTGTCGGCGGTTCTCCTGTTGTCAGGGTGTGATGGCGGGTCTGCGCCGACCGCTTCGCAAACGCAGAGCACGAACCCGGCGGATATTGATAATCCGCTGGTGAATGCGAAGCGGACGGCGGACAAGACGATCGATGTTTCGTACATCAATCAGGCGATCAATCTGTTCAATGTGTAGGAGGGTCGTATGCCGAAAACGCTGGAGGAACTGATGCCGAAGTATGTGGCG
Organism: Verrucomicrobiia bacterium; assembly: GCA_035943555.1. Lineage (GTDB taxonomy): Bacteria > Verrucomicrobiota > Verrucomicrobiia > Limisphaerales > UBA11358 > UBA11358. The sequence goes on along the minus strand of DASZCA010000358.1, from coordinate 1,667 downwards.
AAAATCCCGGATGCGCCGCTGGGGTACAAGCTCGTTTATGATGCGAAAAAGGGCGAGGCGAGCGTGGTGAGGGAGTAGGGGCATCAAAAGCCTGCGCGCGTTTTCGAAATAGAAAGCGTTCGGCCGGGTGACGCGTTCTCCCTCATCCTTATTTCAGAAACATTTAACGCCCAACATTCAACGCTCAACTTCCAAGGTCGGAGGGAATGGCTGCCTTTGGACGGTGGATGTGTTTTGTGGAAGCCTTTCACTTCAAAAAGTTTAGGGCCAGCACGGGTGCCTGAATGCGGATGCGGTGGTTGCAGGTCACGCGCTGCGGCTGGTCCCTTTCTCCCCAACACAGCCGCCGCCCATTAAGTACCGGGTTTTAGAAAGGTTTCTACAAAGCACGCTCAACATCGAAGAGAGACGTGAATTGAGCACCCTTTGAAATTGAATGTTGGGCGTTGAATGTTTCCATTTTTTTGCGGCCCAGTTTTATCTGATTTGCCCTAGAGACTCAGGTAGCGGAGGACCTGGACTTCGCGTTTGAAAATGAGCTCGATGGAATTTTCGTTGAAGCGGGCGTCGATGGGGCAGCGGTCTTGGTAGTGTTCCCACAGGAGGCGGCCGTTGGCGGGATTGACGCGGGCGATGCGCAGGTAGGCGGGCTTTTGCAGGCTCATGTCGTTCATCTGCTCGGTGTCCGTGGGGTTCGGGTCGTAGGATTGGATGGTGTAGATGTACTTGCCGGAAAGGTAAGAAATAAAACCACCGGGTTTGATGCTCCACAGGGTTTTGCCGGTTTTGGAATCGAGCTTCAAGAGGATGTCATCGGTGGCCTTGGTGATATCGATCTGGCGGGAATATTTGATGTCGTCGGGATTGCCGCTGGTGGTGTTGACGTAGATGAAGCCTTGCGGATCGAAAAACAGGCCGACGACGCCGACGGAGGGCAGGCGCCAACGGGCGTTGCCGCTGCTGAGTTCGAAGGCGCTGAGCACGGCCTGATCAAAGACGTAGAGCGTGCCATCGTGCTCAGTGCAGGGACCTTCGCCGTACTGGGAGGTTTCGCCAAACGAGCCGCGCTCGCCGGAGACGGTGTAGGTGAGCGAGGTTTGCCAGAGCTTCTTGTTCGACTTGTCGAGAACGATGACGGTCTTGCCGGCGGCGATGACGTTGACGGTCTTCAGGACGAACAACTGCGGCGGGCCGGTGACTTCGCCGCTCCAATCGGCCGCGTCGGGAGCATCGGGCAGATGGACGACGACCTGGTAGCGGCTTTCGTCCTCAGTGACGGTATCGCCGCCGTTGTTGCGCTGCATTTCGTTCAGCATTTCGTTGGCGATCTCGCCGGTGTGCGCGGCGTTGACATCGCCATCGAGGGCGGATTTTTTTGGCGCCGCTTTCATGGCGGAGCGTTGGACCATTTTTTCCTCCACCAAGGTGCGGGAGAATTGAACGAAACTGGACGGGCCGGAGACGAGTTCAAACTCACGGACGCCGACCTGGCTGGCGAAGGGGTTCTTCGAGCGGGGAATATTGGGGTCGTCGCGCAGCGCGGCTTCGAGCTGCTTTTCATGCTGGTTATTTGCGAGCAGCGCGGGCAGGGCGGTGCGGGCGGGCAGTTTCAGGTTTTGAGCCTGGGCGGCAACGGTGTTGGGGTCGAGCGGTTTGCCATCGGCGGA
>DASZCA010000357.1:0-14561 GCA_035943555.1 Verrucomicrobiia bacterium | reverse complement strand
CCAAATGTTGAGTGGATTGGTTTCTGGTTGTTCACGATTGGTTTGCCAGTCGTCGCATTGATTTTAGGTTTCTGTGGTATTTTGCCGGGCACGCGTCGCAAAAATAGATATGACCATGTGGCCTAACCAGTCGCCGGAGCTAACCGCCGTCGCCCGCTGCTTTCGTTTTTCGGAAGACGCGGGTCGGCGGTGGCTCAGCTTTGGTCGTTAGGCATCTCTATGAGCGATAACGCCAAGTTCTTGTTTGGTTGGGTGACGTTCTTTGTGTGTCTTTGGCCGTTTTGCTTTTTTATGAGCGTGTTTGCGTTTGATGAGCCAAGCAGAGGTTTTCTGGATGATTTGATACGTCCTAGCATGGTATTGGTTTTGTTGACTTACCCTTGGGGCTATGTAGTGGCTTGTTTTGCACGTAAGCGTGCAAAGAAGAATGGCACAGACTGGTGGACGCCACGCACCATCAGATTTTTGATAGCACCTTTCATTCATTTTGGCGTTGTCAATATTTTGGGCGTTTTAGACAGTGTATTTGTAAAGCATGGATAAGATGCCTAACCAGTCGCCGGAGCCAACGTGGACGAGCGCATCCGGTTTGCGCTTGAGCGGTTTGGTTCGCCACGTCACCGTTCCCACGTGGCTCAGCTTTTTTCGTTAGGAATCATTCACGCATGAAAACATTGATTATATTTTTTGTAGCTCTATTGCTCGGATTGGCATTGGGTTGTGTTTTCACGCTTCGCCACGCTGACCATGAGATGGCTGAAGTAGTCGCGACGATGCAGGCACCGTATGAGGCTTCAGAACGAGTGGATGCAGCCAGAGGCATTCGCGCTATCGAGTTTATTGAGTCTGGTGATAGCAGCAATGCAGTTCGATTGCTTTCCACGCCGATAGTAGATTATTACTATTTTAATGCGAAGCTGGAACACAATGACGAACGAACCAAAGAAACCTTATCTTGGATTGAGCGGTTCGTGAGCACGAATCGGTTTATAGCTGATGAGATTACAAACCGAATGCAAGGGAAGTTTTAGTGATGACAACCATGTGGCCTAACCAATCGCCGGAGCCGCCGCCGTTGGTCTCCTCCGGTTCACGCTTGAGCATGTGGGGTCTGCCAAACTGTGCGCTATGGGCGTCTTATTTGAGTGACACTTGCTGGCTGATTTGGTGAATATGAAATGTTTTTTTTGACAAATCCCCCGTTTCGAGTTGAGGTTCACGATATGGAACAGTTGATTGAAGAATGGAATAATTTGCAACTCGCTTCTCGAAACTCGGAAAGTGAAGAGGCCAAGTCTGCCCGATTTCGGGAAGAGGTTCGCATTTTAGAGGAACTTCGTGCGCTTGGCTTTGGAAGCTGTACAAGGGAGATGCTGAACGGTTATCAGGGGCATGACTTCGAAGGAATTGCGATTGCATCTGCCATTCAAGACCGATACTGGATTTTAACGACTCTCTCCCGATTGCAGGCTCGATGACAGAACGCCAGACATGTTAGACCGTTTTAAACCAACGTAGCGATACGGTTCAGTCAGAATTCATCCAATGGAATTTCACCAATCTTACGTTTGTCGATTTCAGCGGCAAGTCGTGGTTGAACCTTTTCAATATACAACAGAAGTGAATCCCATTTTTCGGCCTTCAATCTTTCGTGCTGAGTAAAAATTTCGATGCATCCTGACCCGTTTATTGCAAGTCATCCATTCGTAATGCTCACAATCCACCCCATTCAAGGCTTCGGATTGAAAGTAGCCCACCACCCCCAATTCCGCCCAATTTGACAATCTCCCCGTCTACGCTAAAATCCCCTTGTCATCAGGAGCGCATCGCCCGTAGAGGCGGTGCCACCAACCGGCTTCGGAAGCGCGGTGGTTTCGCAGGTGTCCGGTGGACGCAGGCGGATGTGGAGAGCATAAGTTCTCAACAAAATTCCGAGCGGCAAACCCGTTCCTGATGGAGCGGGTTATTTTTTGCCGTCAATCCTGATGCGTAAAACCTACGCAACTATGAAAACAAAACAGTGCAGCCAGCAGCCCATTGCCGCAGGTTCCACCTCAACAAAAACTCACGCTCAGCTATTCTTTCAAACAACCAACGTGGCCACTGAAACTGGTGCCGAAAGACCGCCTTTCGAGAAGGAGACAAATGTATGAACGAGCTATCAAAGGCCGACCTTGCAAAAATATCCGCCGCATATGGATGGATTGACTTGAAATGCTATCCGGAAGCCATCATTGAGCTAAATTCCATACCCGACCATCTGTATTTACATCCCAAAGTTGTAGCAGCATGGTGGGAAATCAACTGCTCTCAGGCCGAATGGGTGGATTTGTTGAAATATGGGACGAAACTTCTCCAAGAGGACGCGAGCGACCCGATGGGTTACATCCTGTTGGCTGAATCCGCACGCCTGCGAAATAATGACCATGTCAAGGATGCTTACGAAATCTTGCGGCCAATCGCCGACCGGTTTTCGGATGCCCTGACCGTCCCCTACAACTTGGCCTGCTACGCGTGTTGCCTAGGAAGGGTGGCAGAAGCGCGGGAATGGCTTCAGACGACGTTCAAAGGGGCGCGGGGGACAGAATTTGACGGCTACTATCAAGGGCTCGCAATCGAAGATGCTGATTTGAAGTCGCTATGGCCGGAGATTCACCAAATTTCGTTAAAGTCGAAGCATTTTTAAGACCCTTGCTCGGTCTGCCACAGATTCGAAACCGCTCGCCAATTGCAATTAGCGGGCAACAAATGAGGAGCGTTAAAGGCACGTAGAAACTGCAACATTTCAAGCCTTGGAAGATGCGCGATGTCTCAAACACCGTTCCAAGACGGACGGTGAACTGCCGCTTGCAATCGTGGCAACGCCATAAGAACCGCTTGCTGCGTTCGCCGGTCTTGGCGTCGAGCATCTGGTAGACGTTGCGTGCCTTGCAGTGGGGGCAGGTCGGAGAACCGTTCCAGAGACGATTCTCAAAAATTCGACCGCCGCCTCATCATCGCAGCAGGCCAGCGGAATCTCAAAGATGCTCTCTGATTTTTCCAATGCCGGTATACACTGCGCAAAGGGCTGGCTTTTACAATTGGGGACGATGTTTTGGAATTGCTCAACCCTCGAAAAGCGAGGAAATCGAGACTTTCAAGGCTTTGGCTATGGCACTTACCTCGTAATCCATCGCATACCGCTCTTGGCTCTCGATGCGGGATATGGCACTGCGGTCTAACGATACACCCAATCCTGCCAGACGACCGGCTAGGTCATCTTGGCTTACGCTTGGACGCTGTTTCAGCCGTGCTTCACGGATGCGGGCACCGACGACGTTACGGTTTGCGGTGCGGGTGGTTTTCTTCATGGGCGTGTGGATTACACACGCTTGACATTTATCTGAATCCGGCTAGAAATGTGTGTGAAGTACACACGGAGATATGAAAACAACTAAACGAGGGCATCAGCCGGTTGGGCGCGTTGGCGTGAGCAGTTTTGAACTGGGGCTAAATGTTGGGCGTCAAGTTTCAAACCCCGCCTTTGCGCCGCGAAAGACCGGATGGCAGAATACCTGTCTGGAAATCGGATTATGCACCGTCTTTGGAGGTGTGATAATTGCTTGCGCTGTTTGTCTAATTACGTTTGTGTGGGCTATGAGGGGTACCTCCGATTCACAGGCAGCGACTTGGAAGCCGTCCGTTAGCCAAAGTGTTTGGGATGGCTCAGTGTCGGAAGTTAAACAGTGCATCGCAACAAGAGCAAATGACCCAAGTTCGTTGAGCTATCAGAACTGGAACGTGGTCGAGGCTTATGGTGAAAAAACCAAAGTTGATGTGGACTATAGGGCTAAAAACGGATTCGGCGCACTGGTGTTGAGCCACGCTACTGTTTACTTTGATACCAACGGTAAGATAACGTACACAGACTTGGGACAGGACTAGTAAAATATAAAAATATGGAAACATCACTATCGGAACTCGAAAAACGCGTAAAAGTTCTTGAGGCTCAAATTGAAAGCATAGCCAGCGTTTTATCTAGATACGGCACTGCTAACATTGAGGGAAACCAAGATATTAGCCTTATCGACCGAGTTGACATTTTAGAAAAAGTGCTTCAATCCAAGGGCATTATGGAGTGATTTTGAGGCGGCTTTCTCTTTGTTTTTAAAAGCATCAAAAGTGGCGGCGTACGCTTTGATGTCGGCTTTGGCATCATCCCAATCCTTTGCCAGAGCCAAGATGTCTTCCAGAGTTGGCTTTGTGTTAGATTTTTTTTCCATATCAAAAGTTTAAACCTAGATGCTTCGGCGGGGAACGGTGAAATATCCGCTCACTTCGGTTGAGGCCGAAGACTCACAAGATTGCGTCAAGGTCGAATAACCTATAAAGAAGAGTGCGAAAGGAAATATATGGGCGTTATAAATTACAAGATGGCGTGCAAAAATTGCGGCGGTCACGTCGAGTTTGAATCGGAATATCAAGGCGCAACGGTTCCATGCCCTCATTGCGCACAGGAAATTTTACTTTTCAACACACACTCCTTCGCCCCTCCGCCCGCAAGGCCCGCGATAATTAATGCCACCGCTCCAAATCAATTCAAGCCTTTGGCAATCTGCTTGATGATTTTGAGTGCCCCGGTTGCAATTTTCGAGATTTACCAAATGATTTCAAACCAGCCAACAAATACGATGGCTGGCATTCTCGCCGTGGCGGTCATAACATTCATCGGAGCGATTGTTTTGGCTGGAGGTGTGAAATATGAGGGTTATGACGGTTCAAAAGCCCCTGAAAACTCGGCGGCCAGAAAACACAACGACCTCGCTTATGCCATCGGTGGGGTTGTCGTGGCAGCATCGGCGATTGTAAAAATTATCAATAGAGGCGCAGCACAAAGCGTTGAGGCGGTGATTCTGCTTGCGGCTTTGATAGCTCTTTCCTTGGCGATTTATTTTCTGCCGTCCTATCTAGCATACAAGCGGAACCACAAAAACCTGCTGGCCATTGCCGCGCTGAACGTCCTGACCGGCTGGACGTTTGTGGGCTGGGTGATTTCGCTCGTTTGGGCGTTGAAGGTGGAGTAGTTTTTAGACGGAAAAACCACCTATCCCTATTAGGCTGCTTGGGCATTTACGGTTTGCATCCATTGTATGCAAATTAAGCAATGAAGCCAGTAGCATGGCCAAAAAAAACACCCGCAAAACATATGGTTTAAAGGGAAATCGCAGTGATTTTATGGCCTTGGCTGCTCACGAGTTACTCGTAATGTCCGTAAATCCTTTGTTACGGCCTAAAATTGCACAAAGTTTCTCTTAATGAGATGATGATTTGAGGCCTTAAGTGCTCCGCCAGCCTCCTTCTTGAGCCCAAATTCTATAAGAATTGTTGCTCCAGTCGCGCCGCTAGCTTCCCAAGAGTGTCATTGAGTGTGTTACAAAAGCTTTATAAGGGAAGGGGTTGTTGTCACCCCCGCTTGTCACCCCCGACAGCAGAAAGGCAGGCCGATTTTGGCCAAGTCAGTCCTTATAAGTTTTCCGTTGTGCATCTGCTTTCTGAATGAAATGGCGGTCAGGCCACATCAGTCCAACAGGGGATAATTTGGGAAAAAAAGTGGAATTTCTTTGCGAATGAATTTTCAAGAGTCCAATTTCTTCGGGGCTAAAGAGAAAGAATAAGCAAATCACGCGAGAATCAATTCTAACATTCTTGAAAGCCACGGTCTGACAAAATAAAAAACCCCGCCGGTGAGGGCGGGGCGGTGATTCAAAACAGTATTCAATTCTTCAACTTGGCAAGTTGGATGGCGTCATAGGCATCATCATCTTCACAGAAAACTTCGGTGTATGTTTGCAGCAAAAGCTTGCCCCCGTCTTGATGGCCTTGCCACTTGGCGATGCTTTTTATGTCAATGCCGGAGCGATGCAGTTTGCAAATGTGAAACGAGCGCAATTCGCGTTGCGTGAACAGCGGAAACCCCAGACGCTTACAGGCGTTCGCCAGTGCCTTGCGAGCATCCAGAATTGTGAAAATCCGTGCATCCGGTTTCGGGGCATTGCCTTGCGCGTCATGCGCGGCCTGATAAAGCCGTTCCAACAGCGGAAGCAATTCAGGATAAATCGGCACCGGAAACCACGTCTTTGTTTTCGCCCGCCATGCCTCAAACTTTCCGCCAGTCCAGTTGATTCGGCTCCAAGTCATCGGCGCGACTTCCGCTTGCCCTAGTCCGGCCTGCCCTTCAAATTCAATAAAGTTTGCGGATTCGGCGGCACCACGATTAAGACGCTCGTTGCGGACTGATTCGATGATGGCCGCGAACTGGTCAATGCTTGGAATCTGGCGTTTCTTGGCAGTCTTTTTCGGATTCTTCCAAGGCGTGTCGAGACTATCAAACGGATTCTCATACTTGGAAATGATGCGGTCTTTGACCGCCAGCTTGAACAGCCTGCCCCAAAAGCCGGAGAACTTGTTATAGGTTGAATTCTTGAAATCCTGCTTGGCAAGCCAGATGTCAAGCATACTGGCGCGAATGTCCGCAACCCGAATGTCCATGCCATGCTCCCAAGTCGCAATGACGTGGGCCTTAATCCATTTGTCATCCTTTTGCGTTTTCTCGCCCTTGCCCTTGCGCGTCTCGGTATAGGTATCAATCAAGGTGCCTAAAGTCATCCGCGCCAACTCGACATTAATTTCATCTAGCTTGGCAATCCAGTCCCTTTGCTTCCGTTCGGCAAGTTTGCGGTCGCTGGTTTGAAGTGCCTGCCATTTCGGTTTGCCTTTTTGATACTTGCAGGCATGATAGGTGCCGTTGATATGACGATAAAGGCCATTGCCAACCAGAGTGAGTTGCGAACGAGTAGTAACATACTTGCGCGAGGATTCAACCTGCTCGGTTGTGGTCAATTCGGGGGGTTCGGTGAGTTGGTCGCTCATGCCGAACATGCTACCGCAGTCAAACGCCATAGTCAACAAAATCACGCAGTCCTAAATTTCGGCGTAAATCGTTGTAGATAAACTGGTTCGGGCGTTTGGCGCAGTGGTAGCGCAGCTCCTTTACACGGAGACGGTCGGGGGTTCGAATCCCTCAATGCCCACCAGCCTTTTCGCTTCACTCTGTTCAGCGAAGGCTGCCGCGCCGAAGTCAGACGAAGACGGGCCACATCCAACTCCGCCCACAGCTCAGGCTCGGCTTCTTCCATCAGTCCATAAATCCATCATTTCTCGCCCCCGCACACATTTTCCTCTTGTCACTTAAAATCTACATCATCTTCTTGGTTAAAAATTTCTTCACTGTTCAAATCACAACAGTGAGCCCCCCGTCCGGTGCTGCGCAAAAAAATTCACCTGCGAAATATCATCAATGAAATCAATGGTTTTACGCCGCCGATGAAAACAAATTTTCGGCTGGCATCACCGTTGCTAAAGCGCACCTGCCAATTACAGCCGCACACCGACGGGTTCGGTGTGCAGCCTGCGAAGTTGGCCGGCGGCAGCAGTGCGCCGGGCAGGCGGTTGGTCTGGACGCAGTGCAGCTTAAAACAAAAAAACTATGAAGAAAATTGAAGCGATCATCAAACCATTCAAACTCGAAGAGGTGAAAGACGCCTTGGCCGAGATCGGCATCGAAGGCATGACCGTTAGCGAAGTCAAAGGTTTCGGCCGTCAAAAAGGCCACACCGAAATCTATCGCGGCAGCGAATACACCGTGGACTTCCTGCCCAAGATCAAGATCGAGCTCGTCATTACTGACGGCCAGGTGGACGCCGCCACCGGCGCCATCATCAAGGCCGCCAAGACCGGCAAGATCGGTGACGGCAAAGTGTTCGTCTCCAATGTCGAACAGGCCATCCGCATCCGCACCGAAGAGAAGGGCGACTCCGCGGTTTAATTCCCCAAACCAAATTTGATCCTCACTCGAATTAAAAATATGAAAAAATTTATCCTCACCCTGGCCCTTGCTGCCACCGCCGCGCTCAGCACCTTCTCCGTGCGCGCCGATGACACCAACTCGGCCGCCACCAACGCCATGGCCGCCGTCGCCGCTGCCACTACGAACGCCGCGCCGGCCACGCCGCCGCCGCTCCCCACCGGCACGCTCGATCAGCGCGTCGGTGCGCTTGAAGCCTACATTGCGAACACGGATCCGACGGCCGGGCTCAAGGACACCAATGGCACCCAGACCGCCACCACTGTCATCTTGGGTAACCCTGGCCCCGGTCACAATGCCTGGCTTCTGACCAGCACGGCTTTCGTGTTGTTCATGACGCTCCCCGGTCTCGCGTTGTTCTACGGCGGCATGGTTCGTAAAAAGAACGTGCTGTCCGTCCTCGCCCAATGCTTCCTGATCACCGGCCTCGTGACCATCCTCTGGGTGGCCGTCGGCTACGGCATGATCTTCGGCGGCTCCGGTGCGTCGGCGAAGGAAGATGCGATCACCGGCTGGGTGGGCAAGCCCGGTGCGGACTTGATGTTGGGAGCCGTCACCTCGGCGCCGAACAGCAATTACAGCTACTGGGTTTCTGAGAACGTGTTCTCGATGTTCCAGTTGATGTTCGCCATCATCACCCCGGCGCTCATCATCGGTTCCATCGCGGAACGCATGAAGTTCAAGGCCATCTTCGTGTTCATAACGTTGTGGATGCTGATCGTCTACTTCACCCAGGGCCACGCGGTCTGGGGCATCAACGGCATCATGAACGGCGTCTGGAACGCCAATGCCAAGATTCACGCGATCGACTTCGCCGGTGGCACGGTGGTGCATATGACGTCCGGTTATTCGGCGCTTGTGCTCTGCTTGATCCTTGGCAAGCGTAAAGGTTTCGGCAAGGTCAACTTCGCGCCGCACAGCCTGGTGGCCACCTACATCGGCACCGGCATGCTGTGGGTCGGCTGGTATGGTTTCAACTCCGGCAGCGCCTGCGCCGCTGACGTGGTCGCCGCGAACGCCTTCACCACCACGACCATCGCCACCGCGATCGCCTCGTTTGTCTGGCCGATGTGGGAATGGCTCGTCAAGGGCAAGCCCAGCGTGCTCGGTTTCTGCTCCGGTGCCGTGGCCGGTCTCGTTGTGATCACTCCTGCTTGCGGTTTCGTGACGCCCCAGGGCTCGATCTACATCGGCATCGCCGCCGGTACCATCTGCTGGTTCATGTGCTACAAGGTCAAGGGCTGGTTCGGCTATGACGATGCGCTCGACACCTTCGGCGTTCACGCCATCGGTGGTACGGTCGGCGCCATCATGACCGGCATGCTCGCCCGCAATGTGGTCAACGGCAACTTGGCCACCAACCTCAAGGCTTACGTCACTGATAGCTGGACCCAGCCGCTGGTGTTCGAGCAACTCAAGGCCGTCGGCATCACGATCGTGTTGAGCGTGGTGGGTACGATTGTCATCGCCTTCATCACGAAATTGCTCGTGGGTCTCCGTGTGAGCGAAGAAGTCGAAGAAGTCGGCCTCGACGAATCCGAACACGGCGAAGTCGGCTACCACGGCTGAGCCCCAATTTGGAGGAACTGAAGATCACACGGCGGGCGACGCAAGTCGCCCGCCGTTTTTATTTTCCCATACCGGGCCGGGGCGGTTACCATGGTCGTATTCGTGGTGTAAAAATATGCCATGACGTCCCCCCTATGAATAAAACAGAAATTGCCGAAACATTGAGAAAAGAAGTTGGGGAACTTGAAGGCACGATCAACAAGCTGCAAGCCCGCTGCGAGCGCCTGAAAAATTTCGTGCTCGATTTGGAGGCGGAGATTGCCGGCCCGGTAGTTGTTCAAAAGCCGGGTATCCTTGAAGGCGGCAAATTTCGCAAAGCCATCGACAGCGTCTTTGGCGAAAAACCAAAACGGCCCAAACGGTAAGTCTGTTTGGTTGCAGCCGTACACTACCTGTCTTGCGCTCCCTGCGACTCGAACCGGATCCCTTCGCCCCCTTGGGGGAGAAGGCTAGGATGAAGGGGAGGCTTTCGCTACGGGTTTGACTGTAAAACTGACCGCGTCTGGCTCATTCATCCCACCTGCACCACCACCGCCGTCGTATTGTCCCGCCCGGAATTGTTCACCGACGCCTCCACCAGCAGCTCCGCCGGCGTCAGGCGCGTGTTTTTCACATTTTCCCGTAACAGATCCGTGAGCGCGTGGTCGAACAGCCCGTCCGTCAGCCCGTCCGTGCACAGCAGAAAGATATCCCCGCGCTCGCATTTCACTGCGCCTGTGTGCGGCACCACAAATTGGTTGGCGCCGCCCAGCGCGCGCTGCAAAACGTTCCGCCGCGGATGCGTGCGGGCCTGGTATTCATTGATCTGCCCCGCGCGCAACATCCAGCCCACGTAAGTGTCATCCTCCGTCAGTTGCTTGATCTCCGTTCCGCCTTTTGGCAGATGATAAATGCGGCTGTCGCCGATATGGCCGTGATACATCCAGCCCGGTGTGAACCATGCCAGGCTCATCGTCGTCTGCATGCCCTCGATCTCATCATAGCTGCCGCCCAGGTAGACCAGCGCGCGATGGGTCTGCGCAAACAATTCCGTCAGAATGCCCGGAACCTCCGCGTGCATGTCTTCCGGCGAATGCTGAAACGCGCGCGGCAGCAGTTTCGTGATCCGTTCCACGGCGATATTGCTGGCGAACTCGCCCGCCTTCGCCCCGCCCATGCCGTCACAAACCGCGAAAGCAAAAGCGTTTTTATTTGCCGGTGCTTCCCCCAGCTTCCCCAGCCGGTGCACCTCCTGCGCATCGAATGTCAGTCCAAGAAACGCATCCTCGTTATTCTTGCGCACCTTGCCGATGTCCGTGCAGCCGGACCAATGCAAAATGGATGTTTTGGTTTTAGCGGAAGATTTCATGCCTGATATTTCTTAAAACGGAATCTATGTAAAATCATGTAGCGGCAGGCATCCCGCCTGCCGTGGAGCCGGGCTTCCAGCCCGGCGGAAAAAATCTTTCGTCAATCCGTGGTGTACGTATTCCAAAGACGCAGGAAACGTGTCTCCCTCTCCCCTCGGAGGCGAGAGGGTTAGGGTGAGGGGTGGCATAAAACCCGTGATATCCATTTCCGGTAGAACAGGTAGGGCGCGTCGCTCCGCGCGCGCCGCAACTGCCAAAGAGAATTTTCTTCAAACCAAACCGAAGTGTTTGCAAAAATACTATCCAATTCCGTCTCCCTTCGAACAGGAAGAAATCAGGATGAGCGGGGATGTTGAACTCGTTGCTAAACATTTTCATTTCTGATGGAGTTCAGGAAGAATCGTTGCGAATTCAAAATCGATCAGACAAAACCGCCCGTCACCCATGCGGTAAGTCACATTGCGGAGATCGGGATCATCATGACGCACGCCAAACTGTTCCAGTTCGGCGAAAAGTTCCTTGATACGCGGCTCATCCAGCCGGTCCACCCGTGAACCGCAGTTAGAGGTGACGATGCGCATTTTTTCCTCGTCCGCCTCCAGCAGCTTGGGCACAAAGTTGCACCCTCGCTTTTCCAAATATCGCAGCACCGCGACCTCATTCGTGAACCGCTTCAGCGCATCCGCCCCGTGATAAACCTTGTACACCCGCCCATCAAAACTCAGATGGACGGTGGCGCGGAGCGTATCTTTGACCTTTAGCATGGCGAACCGCGCTCACTATCCCCGAAGTTCGCCCGATTGCAAAGCAACAATGGGCGGCGGCTGTGTCAGGGCAAAAGGGGCCTGCCGCAGCGAAACATTGGAAGTTGGGCGTAGAATGTTGGGCGTTAAATGTTCCCTCTTTTTCATTACATCTGCCGCCTTTTGACCACCAACTCAAACCCCTTCGGGCAGAATCAATTTATCCACCGCGTATAAATTTCGCCACAAAATTCGCCGCCACCCCGCGGTTGTGAACAACTCGTCATCGCACCAATCCCCCGTCGAGCATGGAGCTAACCACTATTCCGAAAAAGACCGTGCAAAATTCTTGCGGTATGGCATTCCCCCTGCTAAAAAACCGCGCATCACAGGTGCAATCGAAGTTGGTCCGGATTGCCTGTATCACTGACGATAACAACAACCATCACGCTCATGGCAAAATATAAATTAGAATACATCTGGCTCGACGGTTACGAACCCGTCGCCAACCTCCGCGGCAAAACCCAAATCAAGGAATTTGCAAAATTTCCGAAGCTCGAAGAACTCCCCCTGTGGGGCTTCGACGGCAGCTCGACGCGCCAGGCCGAAGGCCGCACGTCTGATTGCATGCTCAAACCCGTGGCCGTCTATCCGGACACCACCCGCAAAAATGGCGTGCTCGTGATGTGCGAAGTCATGATGCCGGATGGCAAGACCCCGCATCCGTCCAATGCCCGCGCGACCATCTTGGATGACCCCGGCGCCTGGTTCGGTTTCGAACAGGAATATTTCCTCTTCAAAGATGGCAAGCCCCTCGGCTTCCCCGGTCACGGCGGCTATCCGTATCCGCAGGGCTTGTACTACACCGGTGTCGGCTATGACGCCGTCGGTTGCATCGCCCGCGAAATCGTCGAGAAGCATCTCGACCTCTGCCTCGACGCCGGCATCAACCACGAAGGCATCAATGCCGAAGTGGCCAAAGGCCAGTGGGAATTCCAGATCTTCGGCAAAGGCTCCAAGAGCGCGGCCGACCAGATGTGGATGGCCCGCTATCTCCTCAACCGCCTCTGCGAAAGCTACGGCGTGGATGTGAACTATCATTGCAAACCGCTCGGCAAGGATGTGGATTGGAACGGCTCCGGCATGCACTCCAACTTCTCCACCACCTACATGCGCGAAACCGGCGGCAAGGAATATTTTGAAGCCCTCATGGCCGCGTTCGACAAATACAAGAACGAGCACATCGCCGTCTACGGACCGGACAATCATCTGCGCCTCACCGGCCTGCATGAAACCCAGTCCATCGACAAGTTCAACTACGGCGTGGCGAACCGTGGCGCGTCCATCCGCGTCCCGCACAGCTTCGTCAACAACGACTACAAAGGTTACTTGGAAGACCGCCGCCCGAACTCCCAGGGCGACCCCTACAAGATCGCCAGCCGCATCTTGCAGACCATCCAAACGGTCCCGACTGGCAAGAAGGGCAAGAAGTAATTCTTAAACGACCAGTGGAGGAACTGGGGAACGGCGCGAACGAACAGTTCGCGCCGTTTTTTTATTTGTCGTGTGACAGAACGGCAAAGTGGCCGCGTTGTTTGGACTGCGGTGGCAAGGCGGGGGCCGCGACACCGCTTTGGCGTGTCTACGGCTGTGCTATTACCGAAATCTTCCTCCGCCCCGAAGATGGAGGAAAACACATCTTATCGCTATCAGATGACTCAAACCTTCACCGAAAAAATCTCCGGACTGTAAACCCCCTCCATGACCTTGGTCACGCCCCCGGTCATCAACACATCAAAACCCTCACGGATATCGATCTTGATGATGCCGCCCGGGCAATGCACCGAGATGTTTTTATCCACCAAGCCCAGTTTGTGCGCCACCGATGCCGCCGCGCTGCTGCTGCTGCCGCTCGCCAGCGTGTAACCCGCGCCACGTTCCCAGATTTCAATCTGGATGTTCGCGCGATCCAAGACCTTCAAGAATTGCACATTGATCTTCTTTGGAAAATTCGGATGCGTTTCCAGTCCGGGCCCGTATTTGTGCGCCATCTCCGCGCTGATCTCATTCAGCGGCAGCACGCAATGTGGATTTCCAATGGTCGCCGCGCAGTAGGTAAATTCGCGTCCGGCGACCGTGATCTTTTCATTGATGACTTCACGCTTGGCGCCGACCACGCCGATCTTCTCGCTGTCGAAACTGATCTTGCCCATCTCCACGCGTACCATCGCGCCCTTGTCGAACACCGTGGAGCGCACCAGTCCGCCGTCCGTCTGGATGGCAAACTCGTCATCACCCACAAACTTGGTGTCCCACAGATAGCGTGAAAAGATGCGCAACCCGTTCCCGCTTTTCTCGGCGATGCTGCCGTCTGGATTATAAATCTTCAACGCGCACTTCGCCGTCGTGGAGGGCAGGGGCCCCAGCAGGATGCCATCCGAGCCAACGCCATAATTGCGATGGCAAATGACCCTGACCTGCTCCGTGGTTAGTGGTGCGGAAAGGTTTTTCGGATCGATGACAATATAGTCGTTACCCAGGGCGTGATATTTGGAAAATGCAAAATTCATCGGCGCGGAGAATAACGGGAATCTTTCTCATGAACAAGCTGCACGACACGGCGGGCTGCATGACACGGCTGGGAGGATGTTTCCGAAAGGCAGCGTCGACAACCATCCGTCTGCCAGCGAAAAACGAAAAAATAAAAGTTAAAACACCCCAATTAAAAGGCGTTAATTGGGGTATTTTAGTTTAATGTTCATAGATTTTTTGTCGAATAAAATCTGCGGCCATGATCTGCCTCCAGTATCGTGTTTCTTGGGGTAATGTGCTCCCGGACTCCAGCGCCTGATCGGCCGCGCCTCGTTTGGCTGCCACAGGTCTTGCCATTGATTTGCCTGTTCCGGCGAAAATCTTGTCACGCTTCATGGTGCCCGCTTCGCAGGCAAAGTTTGATGCCGCGTGAAACTGCACTTCTGCTTCGCCATTCACACAACA
>DASZCA010000356.1:0-14816 GCA_035943555.1 Verrucomicrobiia bacterium | reverse complement strand
ATTTTAGTTTATGTGGTCGGGCCATTGATGTGCTGGATGTTTTGGAAGCACGGGCGCCGGACTTTATTCGTAATGGCATGCTTGGGAACATTGATCGCATTGTTTTATGCGGAGGAGAACTGGCGGGGCAAGCGGGCGTGGGAGAATTATAAACGCGAATGGGAGGCGAAGGGCGAGCGGTTTGATTTCGCGAACATCGTGCCGCCGCCGGTGCCGGATGAAAAGAATTTCGCGCTGACGCCGGTGATTTTCACGAGTTACGGTTTTATTTTGACGCGGGATGGCAAACTGATCCCGTCCGAACAGCGGGAGAAAAACTGGGTGAACCGGCTGCAATTCAGCCTGGGTGATGAGAAGTGGGACACGAATGGGATGGGTTATTGGGTTAAGGGGACACTGAGCAACCTGAAGCTATGGCAGGAACATTACCGGGAACTGGCGGCGAAGACGAACGAGTTCGCGGTTCCATCGCAACCGGGATCGCCCGCGGCGGACGTGCTGCTGGCTTTGGGTAAATACGATGCAACGGTGGAGGAAATCCGGGCTGCGAGCCAATTGCCCGAGTGCCGGTTTCCGCTGAACTATGATGCGGATGATCCGGCGGAGATTTATCTGCCGCACCTGGCGGCGCTGAAGCGGTCGGCGTTGCTTTTACGATTGCGCGCCGTGGCCGAGCTCGAAAATGGGGAGAGCGACAAGGCTTGTGCAGATGTGCTTTTGCTGCTCCGACTGAGCGCGTATGTGCAACGAGAGCCGACGCTGATCGGGATGCTGGTGCGGATCGCGATGACGGACATCGCCGCGCAACCGATCTACGAGGGTTTGGCCGCGCACCGATGGACCGACGCGCAGCTCGTGGCCATGGAGGCGGAGCTAGCGAAGATCGATTTTCTGGCGGACTTCAATTTTTCCATGCGGTGCGAGCGGGCATTCGCGGGGGGGATCATCGATTATATCAGCCGAAAGGACCGGGTTAAACGATATGACATGCTCACGAGCTACCAATCGTTCGATGAGGCGGGCAAGGCGCCTGAGTCGGACATAAGGAAAAAATTCCTGAGGGCGGAGATTTTTCTGATGCCACAAGGGTGGTTTGAATTGAACAAATTGACCATTGCGCGGATGCACGAAACGTGGCTGTTGCATATCACTGATCCGGAGAAGCATCAGGTGATGCCACAAATGGTGACTTCGCGGCAATGGCAGCCGACGAACACTTTGTTCAATATCTTTGCCCGGGAACTTATCCCGGAGCTGCCCAACTCCGCCAAGAAAGCCGCGCGCGGCCAGATGACCACGGACCTGGCCAGGACGGCGCTGGCGCTGGAGCGGTACCGGCTGGCGCAGGGGGAATATCCGGAGACGCTGGACGGGCTCGCGCCACAGTTCATCGCGCAGGTGCCGCATGATGTCATCGGCGGCGGGCCGTTGAAGTATCGACGGACGAAGGACGGGCGGTTTGTTTTGTATTCGATCAGTTGGAACGAACGAGATGATGGCGGGGTCATGGCCGAGAGCGGATCCGAACCCAACATCGACACGCGGCGATCCCAGCCCAAGTTCGAGGAGGGTGACTGGGTGTGGCGGTATCCGGCGGGGAAATGATGGCGGGAGAACATTCAACATTGAACATTCAACGCCCAACATCCAAAGGGGAAACAGAAGCGCCCGGTTGATATTAATGATGGTGACACAGGCTTTTGTTTCGTGAACAGAAAGGGTACGATGGCAGGGTGAATATTTTAAATCTGAACCCGGACGAGGATATCGGGGCGAGTGCGTGGTTGGTGGAGATGGACGAGCATAAGATATTGCTTGATGCGGGGATGCATCCCAAACGCGAGGGACGGGATGCGGCGCCGCGGTTCGGCAAGACGGGCATGCACGACGTGGATGCGATCGCGATCTCGCACTGTCATCATGACCATGTGGGGGCGCTGCCGCTGGCGGTGCGACAATTTCCAAAGGCGCACGTGCTGATGACGGAGCTGAGCTATCTGCTGGTGGAGCGCGTGCTGCATAATTCGGTGAACGTGATGACGCGGCAGCGCGATGAACTGGGCATCAAGGAATATCCGCTCTATTCACATGATGAACTGGACGACATCTCGGCATTTTTTCAGGGGTTCAAATATAACCGCGAGGTGGAATGGGCGGCGCATTCGAAGGCGCGCGCGGGGCTGCCCTCGCCGACGCTGGAATTTTTTGACGCGGGGCATACGCTGGGTTCGGCGGGAATCCTGTTGCGCGGGAAGAGCGAGACGATGTTTTACACCGGCGACGTTTGTTTTCACGACCAGACGATCTTGAAGAGCGCGCGGTTCGAGGGCGTGAAGGCGGATGTGTTGATCATGGAGACGACGCGCGGCAACCGCGAGGTGCCGGCGGGTTTCACCCGCCAGAGCGAGATCGACCGCTTGGTGGAGGCAATCCAGGGAGGGCAGAAGAAGAAGGGCTGTGTGATGATCCCATCGTTCGCGCTGGGACGGACGCAGGAGATTTTGGCGTTGCTGGCGTTGCTGATGCGCGAGGGAAAATTGAAGAAGCAGCCGGTTTATATCGGCGGGCTGGGGCGCGTGTTCACGGAGATTTACGACATCGAATCGCACCGGATGCACCGGCAGCACACGAACCTGCACCTGAACGAGGCGTTGCAACTGATCGTGCTGGAAAAAGGCGCGGCGGACACGATGAAGCTCAGCGGCGGGAAGATATTTGTAATCACGGCGGGCATGATGAGCGAGAACACGGCGGCGCATGACCTGGCGAAGCGGATGATCGGCGATGAGAAGCAGAGCATCTTTTTCGTGGGCTATGCGGATCCGGATTCGCCGGCGGGACGGTTGAAGGCGGCGAAAATGGGCGAGACGTTTGTGTTCAGCCCGGGCGCGGGGCAGGTGACGAAGCGTTGTGACATGCAGGATTTTGACCTGACGGCGCACGCGAACCGCGGGGATCTGCTGGAGTTCGTGGGGCAGGTTGCGCCGCACACGGTTTTGCTGGGGCACGGCGACGCGCCGGCGCGGAACTGGTTTGCAGAACAGATCCAGGTGCGCTGGCCAAAGATCAAGGTGATCCAACCGCAGCCGATGAAGAGCGTGACGGTGTGATTCCAAGAGACGGGAACACTCAACGCTCAATATGCTCTGTGCTTTGTAGAAACCTTCTTAACAAAGCTAAGACGAGCTGAGAAGCGGGTATGTTTTTGTAAAAGTTGAGGCAGGCAGAGCGGTTTATAAAGGAAAGCACCACCTCTCCCCAACCCTCTCCCCCATTTCATGGCGGAGAGGGAGCCAGAGACGCTAGGTTTTAGAAAGGTTTCTACAGAGCATATGCTCTGTAGAAACCTTTCACTGCAAAAAGATTAGGGCCGGCATGAACTTTTAATACCCAGTGCCAAAGGGCAAAAAGAAAACCGCCGGGAGAAAATCTCCCGGCGGTTTTTGGTTAATACAGTTTAGTGGCCGCCGTTGCCGTTGACGATGTTGGCAAGGTTGAAGATCGGCAGGAACATGCAGACCACCATGCCGCCGATGACGACGCCGAGGAAAACGATGAGCAGCGGTTCGAGGAGCGACATGAGGCCGGAGAGCGTGGTATCGATTTCCTCGTCAAGGAAGTTGGCGACGCGTTCGAGCATGGTGTCGATGTTACCGGTCTGTTCACCGGCGCTCAACATGCGGACGACCATCGTGGGGAAGATGGGGTGCTTGGCGAGCGCGGCGGAGATGCCTTCGCCACGTTCAATATCCTGCGCGGCACTCTTGATGGCTTTTTCCATGACGACATTGCCGACGGTCTGGGAAACGATCTGTAACACTTCCAAGATCGGCACACCGCTGCGGACGAGCGAGGAAAGGGTGCGGGTGAAGCGGGCGAGACAGATCTTATGGGCGATGGCGCCAAAGATCGGCAGTTTGAGGCGTTGACGGTCCCAGAATTCGAGGCCCTTTTTGGTTTTAATGTACGCAAGCCAGGCCCAGATCAAGCCGCCGGCGATGAGGATCAGCAAAAGGAGGTAATGCCTCACGATATCGCTGATGCCCATGAGGAACAGGGTCGGACCGGGCAGGGCGGCGCCAAAGCCGGAGTAAATGTCCTTGAAAGTCGGGATGACGCGAACCAGCAGGAAGACGGTGATGACGATGGCGACGACGGTGACCACGGTGGGATACATCAGGGCGGTCTTGACCTTTTTACGCAAACGTTCGGTATTTTCCTGATAGGTGGCGAGGCGCCCGAGAATTTCGGCCAACAAACCGCCCTTTTCACCGGCCGAGACCATGGCGACATAGAGGCGGTTGAAGGCTTTCGGGTGGCGGGCCAAGGCTTCGGAGAAACTTTCGCCGCTTTCGACGCGGGTGGTGATGTCGCGGATGGTGTCGCGCATGATCTTGTTGGGTGTCTGGTCGCCCAACGCCTGAAGCGCCTGGACGATGGCGATACCGGCATCGATCATGGTGGCGAGCTGGCGGGTAAAAACGACCAGGTCAGCCAGAGCGACTTTGCCGCCCTTGGTCTGGCCGCGTTTGGAGATCTTTTCCTTGATCTCGACCACCAGCATGTTGCGGTTGAGCAACGCGGCGATGGCGGCCTGCTCGGAAAGCGCCTCAACAGTGTTGCGGATTTCGCGGCCAGTGGCCGTTTCCCGGGCGGTGTAAGCAAATAGTGGCATACCTTAGATTGTGAATAATTCATGGGCCGCGAATTGCAAGCGCAATCCACCGGCTGATCTGGAATAAGCACGATTTGTTCCATGGGTCTAAACATGAGGAAAAAGGCTTAAAGGAGAATTTTTGGCCGGGTTTAAACGACCACGAATAGGACTGATTGCCCAGTTTTATTGCAGGTCGGACCCTTTAAAAATGAGGCGAAAAGGCGGGTTCCTGTCACAAATCCCTTGAAAACAGAAGGTTGACGACTGAAATTTGCCAAAAAAACTTGTTGTCATTTTGCCCGTTTTTTCCTAGTTTTGACATCAAGCGCACCTTGTGGTGCTGGAGCAAACTGGTTTTGCTTCTTGAATGACAGTAAAACAACAAACAACAAACAACATCGGAGGAACAGATGAAGTTTAATAAATGGACACTGGGTCTCGCAGCCGTTGGCGCCGTCAGCATGGCGTCCGCCGTCCGCGCAGACGAAGCAAAATTGAGCCAGTTGAATACTGCGCTCTCCAACACCACGATCAGCGGTTACGTTGATGTGGCGGCCCAATACAACCCCGGCGATCAACCGGCACGTACGCCGATCTATGTCGGACCCGGCACGATTAGTGTCGGCACCGGTGGCCTGCTGAGCACGTCCCGTAAAACTGACAATTTCACCCTGAATGACGTCAACATTACGCTTGATAAGCCGTTGGATGACAGCCCGTGGGCTGCCGGTTATCACGTTGATTTGAATGCCGGACATGATGCCTACAATGCCATCAATTTCGACGCCAATGGCGCCGGTATTGGTCAGGCTCAGGGCACCTTGGTTGGCGTTCGCCAGGCGTATGTCACCATGCGCACTCCGGTGGGCAATGGCATTGACTGGAAATTTGGCGCCATGGACGGTGTGACTGGCTACGAAAGCAACACTGATTACGCGAACCCGAACTACACCCGTTCTTATGGCTACGCGGTGAATCCGGCCCTCATGCTCGGTATCTTGGGCAGCTATAAGGTTTGCAACGAAGTCACCGTCCAGATGGGCTTGGTGAATCGTGGCGAAACCTTCGGCGTGGCTGGCCAAAACCAGTCCAACCTGAGCTCCAAAGATTATGTCGGCACCGTTGCTTTGACCGCTCCGGATAGCTGGGGTTTCCTCAAAGGTTCCTCGCTTATCTTCGGTACCGTTCAAGGCTTTGATGACAATGCCGTGGGTAACTACAATGTCAGCGCGACCCTCAACACGCCGGTCACCGGCTTGAAGTTCGGTCTCGCCTATGACGTGGTCACCACCGCTGCCGGACAAAATGGAGCTGGTTCCGGTGTGGGTGATGGCAGCATCTATGGTCTGTATGCTACATACCAAGCCACCGACAAGCTGAGCTTCAACGTCCGCGGTGAATATGTTGACGCGGCCGATTTGGGCCTGTTCAATAGCAACGGCACCGGCAGCAAGGGTGAAGAAATCACCACCACGGTCGAATACGACCTCTGGGCCAATGTCGTGACCCGCGCGGAATTCCGCTGGGATCACTCGGAACATGGTGCTGGTTTCCCGACCGCAAGCAGCAACGGTGGCAACGCCGACTACTTCACGCTCGCGCTCAACGTTATCTACAAGTTCTAATCTAAGTTAGAATCCTTGGCCCCTTCCGGCAAAACCGGAAGGGGCTTTTTGTTGGCTGAAAACAGGTTTAGATTTTAAATCATATCAACGTATCAAGATGCGTTGATTTTTAGTTTGCAAAGCAGGCAGTCTGCCGATATGCTTACGGTCACAAATGCAATCTGTTCGTGACATTTACACCGCCAAGAAGGCTGCCGCCAAGCCGGTGGTTTCATTTGAATTTTTCCCGCCGAAAACCGAGGAGGGGGACAAGGCGCTGTTGGAGAAGCATATCCCGGCGTTACTCGCGGTCCGGCCGGATTATTGTTCCGTGACCTACGGGGCCGGCGGAAGCACCCGCGAGAAGACGCTTACGATTGTCGATCGCATCCAGCGCGAACATAAGCTGCCCGCGCTGTCCCATCTGACTTGTGTGAACCATACCCGTGAAGAAGTCCGGGTACTGTTGGAAAAAATCCGTTCGCAGAATTGCCAGAACATCCTGGCATTGCGCGGGGATCCGCCGGGCGGCGGTGAATTTAAACCGGCACCGGGCGGTTTTGAATTTTCTTCGGACCTTGTCCGCTTCATCAAGGAACAGGGAAATTTTTCCGTGGGCGTCGCAGGATTTCCTGAAGGCCATATTGCCAATAAAAACGGCAAACAGGCTGATTGGCAGCACTTGAAGGAGAAAGTGGACGCCGGTGCGGACTTTGTCATCACGCAACTGTTCTTCGACAACGCTGACTTTTTTGAGTTCCGCGAACACGTCACAACCAAACTAGGCGTCAACGTACCCATCATTCCCGGGGTCATCGCCATCTTAAGCGCGGCGCAGATCACGCGGTTCACGCAACTGTGCGGTTCGAAGATTCCGTTGGCGCTCAAGGCGAAGCTTGATCAGGTGGCGAACGATGACGAAGCGGCGATGCAATTCGGCATCGAATACGCCACGCAGCAATGTGAAGCCTTGCTGCGTGCGGGCGCACCCGGCCTGCACTTTTACACGCTCAACAAAGCGCACTCCACGGTGCAGGTCCTGAAGAATCTCGGACTGGCCTAGAACAACTGGCCCATCATCTGGCCGATGACGGTCAGCGGTCCCGTGTCTTCCAGGCCGTCCGCCGCCTTGTCCAGCTTCTGCAAGGACAGCTTGGCGTTCTTGTAGAATTCCTGATCGTTCACCAGTTTGCCAAGCGTGCCGTTGCCACCGTTGATCTTCTGCAAGATCTGGTTCAAGTTCGTCATCGAAGCGGTGGTTTCGTGATAGAGCGTTTCATCCGTCAGCAATTTTCCGAGCGAGCCTTGACCGGCGCTGACATTATTGATGACCACGCGTGCCGAGGCGGCGGTCTCTTGCAGATTGCTGACCGTGGACAGCGCGGAGGTATATAGCGCATCGTCATACACCAGTTTCCCCATGGTACCCTGGCCGGCGGCGATCTGGCTCGTCACGTTTTTGATGTTTGAAATCGTGGCGGTCAGCGGCGCGCTGTTCTGCTTCACGAAATCCACCAGCGGTCCCATCAAGTTATTGATCGTGTCCGGTGTGAAGCTTTTCGTAAGGTTCTGGATGCCGGAGGCGGCGCTGTCCAGCTTGGCCATGATGGCGCTCAGGTCCGGCTGCTCTTGCGAGGCGATGAGCGTGCCTTCGCCGGCGCGGGCGGCATCCGGCGAGCCGAAATCGATCGCGACGAAATTCTGGCCCATGAGGCCGGTGAACTTGATGGTCGCCTTGCTGTCCGTCTTCACCACGGCCTTGTCGGACAGCCGCATGACGACGCTCACCTTGTTGGTCGTCAGCACGATGCTTTCCACGCGGCCGATCTCCACGCCAGCCATCTTGACGCGGTCGCCTTCTTTCAGGTCTTGCGCGCTGTCAAACTCCGCGCTGATGTGCGTGCCGTGCTTGAACAGCTCCGGCCCGCCGAAATTTTCGATGATGAGCACGGCGGCGAAAATCGTGATCGCCACAAAGATGCCCAATTTGGTTTCCAGTGAATTTTTCATAAACGGCTCGTGTTATTGTTCGCGTGTGAAATCGGCATGTAAAAATTTTTGCACCTGCGGGTCGTTGAATTTTTTAACCTCGTCCGGGGTTCCGATCGTGACGATGACCCCATCCATCATGACCGCGATGCGGTCCGCCACGCCGAAGGCCAGGTCGCGATCGTGCGACACCACCAGCGACGTGACATGTGTGCGTTCCTTCAATCCTAAAATCTCTTTCCCGATGACCACCGAGGACACCGGATCCAACTCGCTCGTCGGTTCATCATAGAGGATCAGTTGGGGCTCGATGACCAGCGCACGTGCAATGGCCGCCCGCTTCTTCATGCCGCCCGAGAGATCGCTGGGCATCTTGTCGACGGCATCCTTCAGGCCGACATCCGTCAATATTTGGAGAACCACTTTCTGGATCTCCTCCGGCGGTTTCAATTTATGCTCGGCCAGATAAAGTCCCACGTTCTCGCCCACGGTGAGAGAATTCAGCAACGCGCCGGATTGGAACACCAACGCCATGCGATATTTTGCGGCGATCTCGGGAGCCCCCACTTTCTCCCCATTGATGAGAATCTCGCCCGCATCCGGCTCTTCCAGGCCGATGAGATGTTTCAGCAACACGCTTTTGCCGCTGCCGCTGGGCCCCATGATGACAAAGATTTCGCCCGGCTTGACCTCGAAATCCACGCCCTTCAGAACTTCCTGTCCGTCAAATTTCTTGCGCAAGCCGCGCACCACGAGGCCCACGCCGGCCGCGTTCGAGTTATTGGCGTTGGTCGGATTCATTTCAGCAAAAAGCGGGTGAGCACATAGTCAAAGATCACGATGCCCACGATGGAGTTCACCACGGCCTTCGTCACTGAACGGCCGATCCCGCGCGGGCCGCCGATCGTGTTCAATCCCTGGTGGCACGATACGACCCCGATGATCAGTGCGAAGCAAAAACTTTTGAAAACGCCGTTGGCGACGTCCTTGAGCACGACGATATCTTGCAGGTCGTTGTAAAACGCGCGGAACGGAATTTCCATGTGGCTGTTCATATCCGCCACCACTGCGCCACCGAACCAGCCGATGAGGATTGCCGAGACCACCAACATCGGCAACGCCACCGCGATCGCCAGCATACGCGGCAGCACCAGATAATTAATGGGGTCGATGTTCATCGTCCGCAATGCATCGATCTCCTGATAGACCCGCATCGAGCCGATCTCCGCCGCCATGGCCGAGCCGATGCGCCCGGCGATCAGGATCGCCATCATCACCGGCGCCAGTTCCTTGGCGATGGCGATGCCCACCACGCCGCCCACCGCGCTCGACAGGCTGCGTTCCACCAGTACCGGACCGGTCTGCAACGCGATGACCGCGCCGATGAAAAACGACAGCACGCAGACCATCAGCAAACTCGCGTTGCCGATCTCAAAAAATTGCTCGAATACTTTCTGCCGCTGCCGCCACGTCTGCGGCAGGGCCAGCAGCGTGCGCCAGAACAGCAGCACAATCTCTCCGATGTTTTCAAACATAGTTACGTTTTCTCACTTCTTGGAAGTGGGCAGGTAAAAAAGGCGCAGATGTCCTTTTTCGCCATCACTTTGATACTGGAAAAGACCGAACAAGAGCGAGGTTTTTTTATGATCCGGTTCCACGTCGCGCCGGTACAAATTCCAGAGCAGCGACTGGCTGCTCCGGCCCGCCCGCGGATTTTGCTCCGACCGCCACAGCGACCACAGCGGCGACCAGTTGCGCGTGATGCCCCGGCTGTCGGCAAGGATCGCCTCGATCGGGGCCAGAACTTGGAAGCGCGTGTTGCCGTTAAAATCTCTCCGCCAGGTGAAGAACGGCCACGCATCGCGCCGCAGCTTTTGCACGCCCGTTTCCGCGTTCCGTTCCGTCACGCCCACGTACAGATAGAAACAGATGCGCGTGGAATGCCAGTCGAGCGGCGGTGAAGTGATGGCCTTGTAGTGGTACACCGGCCAGACGTACCAGTCGCTTTCCTGTTCTTTGTTGTGCGACTGGCTGAAGAGCGGAAATACGCGCGAGGTCGTCTTGCCTTCGCCACGCGCAAAGATCACAAACGGCCACGGTCCTTCCCATTCGCGATATTTCCGGCCCCGTTCATCCACCCAAGTAAAAAATGGCCAGATCACCGAGGTCGCATCGCGACTGGGCGAACGCGTCACGGCAAACAGCGGGATGGACGCGCGATATTTCTCCGGATTCTCCGTGCCAATGCCGTCATCCTGATCCAGCCACAGCGGCCACATCACAAACGATTTGTCATGCCCGCCGATCGTCGTCACATCACCAAAACCGTTGGTCTGCGTGGTCACGTTCTTATGCTCTTCGCCCACAAACGGCCACACCTGCCAGCCGTGCAGCCCGTCGCCATTCCGCACATGCACGAACGGGTAAAGATAGTTGTCCGTGATGATGTCCTTTTTCTGCGACTGGCCATAGAGCGGGAACATCACGAAATAAATTTTGTCCCGAAACAGACGGTTTTGCAGATGTCCGTAAAAGGGGATCAGCGCCGTGTATTCCAAGTTCGTGTCCAGCGACCGTTGCTGGAAATAAATCGGAAAAATGGTGAACCGTCGCGTGTTGTAATCATCCGGCTGTTTGCCGCCGGCAAAACTCAGCAGTTGGAAAAAGTGCAGGCGCCATTCGTCCGTGTAATATTCATACGCAATCGCCGGATAGAGCACGTTCAGCTCGCCGTGGCCGACGCCCGAGTTTTTATAGGCGGAAAAAAACGGCGGGAACGCCAACGTCGCTTCGGATTCCTTCTCTTCCGTATAATAAAACGGCCCCGCTGCTTCCGAACGGTGACCCGGCTCCAAGGTCAGATCAAAATCATCATACAGAAACCCGGCGGACACATTTTCTTCGCCTGCCCTCACCAAGCTGCCCGATAACCACAAAACTGCCATCATACCCACCAAAAACCCCAAACCCAAGGTGTGTGAGAAGATCTTCGTTATCGTTAATTTATTCTTAAAGCGCGTCATTTAGTGCTGTTTTCACCGATTTAACATTACGATTGACTTTGTTAAATTCTCTTGTATTGTAACTATAATTGAGGTTTTTACCTCGGTTCCTCCAAATCCGGTGCTGATGACTTGCTCTCGGCACCGGGTTTTTTATTCAAAAGATTTGTCCGCCCCAGCAAGTTCAACAGTGCGGGGAGAAACGTCAAGCCAGCAATCATGCAGGTAGCGATACCCACGGACATGATCACGCCCAAACTGTGGATGCCCCGGTGTTTTGCCAAAATCAGGCTGCCGAACCCGGCGATCGCTGTCAGCCCTGATACTAACACGGCTTTGCCCGTGCTGCGCGCCAAAATTCCTGGCGTACGCTCCTCCGCGTACCGGTTCAAGATGTGGATGCCGTTCGTCACCCCGATGCCGATCACCAGCGGCAGTGTCATGATGTTCGCCGGGTTGAACGGCCAGCCCAGCCAGCCCATCAAGCCCGCGAGCCACAACGTGCCGATGCCCACCGGGATGAGCGCCAGGATCACTGCCAGCAAACTGCGGAAATGAACCAGCACCATGAACGCGATCGCGGCGAGCGAATACCACGCCGCCGTGATGTAGCTGTCTTTCAGCAGCTCTGTGTATTCCAAAAGTTGCACCGGTTCGCCGGTCACATTCGGGGCGATCGTCCGCATCTCTTTTACAAATTCTTGCTCCTTGTCGTGCTGACGCACATCGTCCTTCGGATACACCTGTAACAAAAACTTGCCGTGCACGCCCACGAACCGGTTGCGCAAGGTCGCCGGCAAGTTGTCCGCCCGCAGCGGCGCGCTGTTGTCCTGCTGTTGCAGTTGCTGGAACATGTCGCCGATGTCACTGAACAGCGCCCGTTGGAACTCGCCCAGTTTTTCGGAATGTTCCGCGAGCGCGGAGGCATCCCCTTCCAGCATGGTCTTCCGCAAATTCGCCGCCGCCGTGCGCAAGGAGGTGAACACTTTCGTCATTTCCGGATCATCATTCTTGACCGCTTCCACCGCATTGCCCAGATAACCGCTGAAACTGTAAAGCGTCTGGCTCAACGCATAGAGGTCCACCGGCTTTGGATCCACCGGGCTGAATTGCAGCGGTGCGATCGTCGCTTTGATCTCACCGATCAACCGTAATTTTTCTGTCTGGTCCGCTTTGAGCGCGCCGGCGATTGAGTCCACGCCGTTCGAGGCCACGGATGGCAGCGCCTGGATGCGTTTTTCAAGTTCCACCGCCTCATCCAGCGAATTCGCCACCACCGCGCAATACAACGGCGAGCGTTCGGAGACGGTGAACAGCTTCTGTTCATATTCGACCGCCGGCAACCCTTTGCTTTGCAGATCCAGCAAATTGTAGTCGAAATAAAGTTTTTTCATCTGGATCGCGGCCAGCCCGCAGAGGACCGCGATGACGCAGGCCACCAGCACCGGTCGTTGCAGCCAGACATTCTCAATACGCGCGCGGCGGTCATCTTCGTGGATTTCATGGTCCATCACATTTTGCCGGCCGCGCAACAGCAACGCCGGCAGCATGGTCATCATCGGGATCAGGCACACCATCAACCCGCCGCCGCAGATGATGCCCATCTCGGAGATGCCCTTGAAATCGGTTAGCGCCATGGCCAGGAACGCCCCAGCCGTCGTCAATGCGCCCATCAAGATGCCTTGCCCGGTGAATACCATCGCCTTGTGAAGCGCCTCTTCGGCCGTTTTGCCATGACGCAATTCCTCCTCGTAACGTGTCACCAGATGCACGCCGAAATCGATCGCCAAACCGATCAGGATCGGCACGAATGTTACCGTCAAAATGTTCAGGTGTCCCACCGTCAACGTCGCAAATGCGAGTGTGTATGCCAAACCCACGATCAGGCACACAGTCGCCTTCACCGGCCGGCCCGTTTCATTGTAGCCATAGATGAAAATCAGTGCGCAGATCACGAGCGACACGATGCTCGCCACCGTCGTGTCCCGTTGTGACTGATTCATCTGGTCATAATCCAGCACCGGACTGCCCGTGATACCCACGTTCACCCCGGGTACTTCGCTCTTTGTTTGTGCCACCAGCGTCCGGAGCCGCTCCACCGCATCGCCGTTGAGGTCATCACTCACCATCTGCGTGATGGCCAGCCGGATACGCCCGTGGTCAAAGGTCATCCGGCCCGCCAGTTGATCGTCGCCCGTGTTCATCAAAGCCGTCGCTCCGGGCGAAGGCGGCACGCCAGAACGCTTCAGGGCCTCGGTCGATTGCACCAAAATCTTTTCCAACACCGGCAGCGCCTGCACCAGTGCGGCCGTCTGTTCATTGGTCTCGCGTTTCGAGGTCCGGAACTGGGTGTTGATCTGGTCGAAGAACGAGGTCAGGTTGGTCGCCGTGGTGAACCGCTGCACGAACGGCTGATATTGCTGCAACTGCCGTTTCATGTCGGTCAGTTCATCTTCCGTCAGCAGCAACAGCGCCTTCGATCCCATCATCTTGAAGTCTGCGCGGTAGAAAACATCGTGGAACAGGTTCGTCTCCACTTCCAGCTTCGCGCCCAGCCGCTCGATGAACTGGCGGCTCTTCTCTGAATCGTCGCTCTCCGCCACGATCACGAGATCATCTTCATCGCGGGAACTGAACTCCTGCTTATATTCGAGGTAATTTTTGTGATACTTCTGCTTCGAACTCACCAGGTTGTCCTGGCTCATGTCGAACTGCAGATACATCACCGTCACCACGATGCTGCCGATGAAGAGCGCCGCCTGCGGCCAGATGAAGGCCTGCGGGTGACGGCAGATCGCCGTCGCCAGCCGTCCCAGCAACCGGGCCAGGAATGAATCGGGGCGCAATACTTTCATCAGCGGTTCAGCTCTTTTCCACGAAGACCGCGGTGCCGTAGCACAGGACTTCCGTGATGCCCGGCGCGATCTCGGTCGCGTCGTAGCGCACGCCGATCACCGCGTTCGCGCCCAACTGGCCCGCGTGGGTCAGCATCTGGTTAAAAGTGTCCTCCCGCGCCCGCTCGCACAGGCTGGTGTAGAGCGAGATGTTCCCGCCGAAAAGCGCCTGGATGCCCGCGCCGAAATTGCCGATCACCGAACGCGAACGCACCATGATCCCGCGCACCACCCCGAAGGATTTCACCACGCGGTAACCCGGCAGCTCGAACGCCGTCGTTGTCAGAGGATGGGTCATGCTCATAGAGCTCTGATTGAACACGACGCAGCCCGACCGCAAAAGCCAAAAAATCGTATTAAATATGCCCTAACAATTTGATTTCCCGCCATTACATGCCGCACTTCGCCTTGCCATGGCGAAGCATCGGCGAACGCAGTCTTGGCGATGGCAGATCGCCCCCGATTTGGCACATATGTTTTCATAAAAAAAGTGGTCGAACTGGGCCGAACCCGTTGTTTGCTTCATGCTGGTGGGGCAAGACGCCATCAAGCCCCGATTGCCTCCCGCATCTTGCGATCATACGCCTGCGCTTCATAAATTTTTTTAAAAAACCGGTAGAAATCGGTGTAAACCGGTAGAAATCGGTAGAAACGGGTGTAAATCGGTGTT